>MVRN01000038.1 GCA_002067965.1 Pelotomaculum sp. PtaU1.Bin035 | reverse complement strand
AACGCCATCATCGGCGTATATCCCTCCTGACATCCCTCCAAAGCGGGCGGAATGCCAGGTAAATAGGGAGATGAGAGCACTGCAAATATGCGCTAAAATGTATCAGGTGACGGTATGCCGGGCGGCAAACAGAAAAGTGCCGCAAGAAAAGAAAAAGCCCTCAAATCCGCTTATATCGCGGTTCAAGAGCGATTGACTTCTGGTGCCGATGGCCGGAGTCGAACCGGCATGGAGGTTATCCAACGGTTTTTGAGACCGCCGCGTCTGCCAATTCCGCCACATCGGCGTTTATTTTTTTGCAAAACTTATTCTAACAGAAAATAAGTCTTCAGTCAATATAAAAGGCGATATGGCAAAATGGCTTCGTGGATTATTTTACATTAGCAATTCCTGCAAGATACTTAACTAAATAAAGGATTTAATGTGGACGGTGTCGAAAACATATAAAATTATGATATGGGATACGTCACGCTTTTAATGTATATCTGGATTTATAATATCCGGCGACCCCGGTGATGGGCGGGCCTTTCGCGGAGGAGTGTTGAAATGCAGCCGTCCGATGAAGTCCTTATTGAAAAGAGTAAAAACGGGGATATGGAAGCCTTCGAGCAACTTGTCCGCCGATATGAGAATAAAGTCTATACTGTGGCATACCGTTTTCTTGGCAACCACGCTGACGCTTCTGATTTAGCCCAGGATACTTTCTTGAGGCTTTACCAGGCGTTGCCGGGCTTTCGCGGCGAATCCAGCTTTATGACCTGGCTTTACCGGATTACTGCCAATGCCTGCCGCGATGAAATACGCCGCCAGCAGCGGTGCCATGTTGTATCTTTGGACAATGAGACTGTGAAAAATGGCAACCACGTTATTTCACGGATATCCGGCTCGATTCTTTCACCGGAGGAAGAAGTAGAGAGGATTGAGTTTAATAACACAATCCAGCAATGTATTAGCAGCCTTTCGGAAGAACATCGCCTTATCTTGGTAATGAGGGAAGTGCAGGGTCTCTCTTACGAAGAAATTGCTGAAGTGATGAAATGTTCCCTCGGGACGGTAAAATCCCGCTTAAGCCGTGCCCGGCAGGCGTTTAAAGAAAAATTTGATCACCGGAGGGAACTTTTTGGTAGGGACTCACGTCTAGCTAGATAAGGAGGGATGAGTGATGCAGTGCCTGAAAATCAAGGAACTGCTTTCTCCCTATCTGGACGGGGTGCTTAGCCCGCCGGTTGGGGATGATGTTGCCGCCCACCTGGCTGTCTGCGCGAACTGCCGGGTAGAATACCGCGCCCTCCAAGAAATTGTCAATGCAATGAAAAACCTGCCGGAAATAATACCGCCTCCTGAGTTTAGCGCCCAAGTAATGGATATAATTGCGGCGGCGCTGAATCCTGTTCCGCAAAAATCCGGTATAGCAGCGTTCTTTAACGGATTTAACAAGGGATACTTGTCCCGTGCTGTTGCTTTGGCGGCTACCATGATGCTGACATTTGGCATTACTGCGTTAATGTATGGAATGCCCGGCCAGTGGGGAAATAGGTTGCCAGTGGTGGTAGAACGGAATGAAGAGTCGGTAATTCCGGATAAAAGCAACCCCGGCAGTGGTGGGGGCGGCGGGTATGCGGGTACGGATGCCGGCGGGGGCTTGGGACAACCCGGACATTTGGAAGTGATTACCCCCCTGATTGTTGCGGATAATTCAGGGAAAACAGATCAGACAGGGAACGGGCCGGACGGGAATAGCCTTACGGACAAAACGGGTGATATATCATCTGGTGTTACTCAAAGTATGGTTCTGAAAGAAGGGAACATTTACCAAAAGGCAGCTTATGGTAATATTCCGGCAACAAATAAGGATTCCAGTAATGTGGTGCGTAGCGCTTCCATAGTACTGGCGGCGGAGGATTCATCCGTACCGGAAAAGATTGCCGAGTTGGCCGGGGATAACGGGGGCTATATGCTGCCTGGAGCTAATGACCGGGGGACAATCGCTATGAAAGTACCCAACGACCGGTTCAAACAGGCGCTGAGTGGCATCCGGGAAATGGGGAACTCCAACCTGCGCCAGATTGCAGGTAAAGATGTCAGTGAAAAATTATACAATTATGAAGATAACCTAAGAGACCTGGCGAATGAGGAACAGGAACTTCTGGTGGCGGTAGATAAAGCCGCCGGTTCACCGGCTGAATTGAAAGCGGCGAAGGACCGGCTGGCGCAAGTACGGAAAGAAATGGAAAGCAAGAAGAAGCAGCATAGCAAACTTCTGGACGAAGTGCAGCTTGCCACCATAAAAGTGAATCTGGAGTAAAACACAACCGCCTAGTTTATCAGGCGGTTTATTTTCTTGTCATTAACGGGTATAATAGGTGAAATAGATTTATTGGTTAATGATAAGCATATGGTTTTGCTAAGAAATATATAAGAAGGGAGGTTTGAAGCAGCAATAAAAATCTAAATAAAGGTATGCCGTTATTGTCGAACTTATTGGCACAAACACCCGTTCTATTATAAGGTAGATCAAGAGTTGAAAGCGGCATATGAGAATTAAGTAAAAATAAATTAGGAAAGGAAAAGGTTTTCTTAGCAGTCACATCCGATGATGCGTCGCAAGGACAAGCTATAAAAGTCAGGCGCGGAGGTCAGATGTTGAATCCTGTGATACTGCGTCCTGTTTAGTCGGCAGGAGAGAAAGTTAATAAATCTGGATTATCCTAAAAAGATTTGTTTAGCTTTCAGAAACCGGATTATGGTGTGAAGGAGAGAGTTCAAGAAGTAATCAATAAAGTGCGGCCGTTTCTCCAGAGAGACGGCGGTGATGTTGAACTTGTGGAGGTGGATCCTGACGGGCTGGTTAAGGTGCGGCTGAAAGGGGCTTGCGGCGGGTGAGCGGGCGCCACAATAACCCTCAAGCAGGGTATTGAGCGGATGCTCAAGCAGGAGATTCCAGAAGTAAAAGAAGTGATATCCGTATAAAAAAACCCCTCTATTTAAGAGGGTTTTTCTATACGGCTCTTTTTTTAATTGCAGCATGTCACAGGTCCGGCGCCATAGATCCGTTTAAAGCATGAAACCTTGGACGTAGATGCCGTATTTGGCGTTACTGTCTTTAAATTTGTAGTAATCCATGAAGATAACTTCAAATGTGCCTGTTTCACCAGGATTCAGTTCAGTTGGTTTGAGGCTGTTGGTAGGTGTTTTGGTAAGCTCCTGCCCGTAGGCGTCTAATAATTTGCCGTATACAGTCAACGTTGTAAGTTTTTGATTGCTCGTGTTGGTTACTTCTCCCGATACGGTCAGGATAGTGAGTCCTTCCGTAATTTTATTAACTTTAATTGAATAGTTGTCTTTTAGATCATTGCCGCTAGTTTCACTTAAAGCAGGCAGGTTTACGTTTGCCGTTCCGTCCTCGGGAGACCATGTGAAACTGCCTCCCAGAGCGCGGGTCAGCGTTTCAAGAGGGACCATCACCTGGCCGTTCAAATCAACCCCGGCGCCTTCCAGCTTTTGCCCGTTAATAATCACATTTACCCCTTTTGTATCCGCGAATACTCCGGCAGTAAAAGTAAACATGACAACAAGCCCCACTACCAACGCCTTAATCGAACGCCTCTTCATAATAATTCCCCCGCCTTTTAATGTCTTTCGCCTGGAAAGACGAATTTTCTATACAGTCATTATCTAAGACGAAAAAATATGCAACATTGTTCCATTAACGACGAGGAGGAATAAATAAAATTAGGGCAATGAAAAAGCGGGCTTGAATTTCTCAAGCCCGCTTTAATATGCTTAATTCTTACTGCCTGTTGGCCACTAAGTCGTCGACCACCGTGGAATCGGCCAATGTCGAGGTATCACCCAGTTCGTCGATAGCTCCCGCGGCAATTTTCCTCAAAATACGCCTCATGATCTTGCCGCTCCTGGTCTTGGGCATGCCAGGCGTAAATTGGATCTTGTCCGGCGAAGCAATCGGGCCAATCTCCTTGCGGACGTGCGCCACCAGTTCTTTTTTCAGCGCGTCGCTTGCCTCAACGCCCGCGTTTAGCGTTACATATGCGTAAATACCTTCTCCTTTGATATCATGTGGATAACCTACCACTGCCGCTTCGGCTACTAGAGCGTGCGCTACCAGCGCGCTTTCAACTTCCGCGGTGCCCATCCTGTGGCCGGAAACGTTAATTACATCGTCTACACGGCCCATTAACCAGTAATAACCGTCTTCATCTTTGCGGGCGCCGTCGCCGCTGAAATAGTAACCGGGATGTTGCACAAAGTAAGTTTCCTTAAATCTGCCGGGATCTCCATACACACCGCGCATGATGCCGGGCCAGGGCTTCTTCAAGCACAGGTGTCCGCCTACATTCACTCCGGCTTCTTCGTTTTCAGTTGTTAGCAGCACTGGAGCCACGCCAAAGAACGGTTTTACGGCCGAACCGGGCTTTAACGGGTGCGCGCCCGGCATCGGGGCGATTAAGTGCCCGCCGGTTTCAGTCTGCCACCATGTATCAACAATCGGACATTTTTCTTTGCCAATCACTGTATGGTACCACATCCAGGCTTCCGGGTTAATAGGCTCGCCGACTGAACCCAACAGGCGCAGGGAACTGATGTCTCTGCCATTGGGCCACTCCTCGCCGTCTTTCATCATTGCCCGGATGGCGGTGGGCGCCGTATAGAAAACATTTACCCCAAACTTCTCTACAACTTCCCAGAACCTGTCCGGCTTGGGATAGTTCGGCACTCCTTCAAACATCAGGGAAGTTACCCCTAATGCCAGCGGGCCGTATACAACATAGCTGTGTCCGGTTACCCAGCCAATATCCGCTGTGCAGAAATAAACGTCCTCGTCTCGTAAGTCAAAATAATACTTGCAAGTCGTAAGCGCATAGAGCAGATAGCCGCCGGTGGTATGCATGACGCCCTTGGGTTTGCCCGTGCTGCCGCTTGTATATAGAATAAAAAGCGGATCTTCCGCGTCCATTGCTTCTGCTTCGCATTTGTTCGAAGCTTCCGCCATTAAGTCGTCCCAGTATACGTCTCTTCCTTCAACCATATTGCATTCCTTGTCGATTCTTTTGACAACGATGCACTTCTTGATATCAGGACATTGGTTCATGGCATTGTCTGCCACATCTTTGGAACCCAGCAACTTGCCGGAGCGGTATCCATAGTTGTTGGTGATCAGTATTTTTGCTTCGGCGTCCAGCATCCTGTCCCGTATTGCTTCTGCGCTGAATCCGCCGAAAACGATGCAGTGGATGGCGCCGATCCTGGTGCAGGCCAGCATGGCGATAGCCAATTCAGGTATCATTGGCAGATAAATGCCCACCCGGTCTCCTCTTTTAACGCCCTGGCTTTTCAGGACATTGGCGAATTTGCAGACTTCATTGTGCAGTTGCTGATAAGTGAAGGTCTTGGTATCCCCTAGAGGCTCACCCTGCCAGATGAGCGCGGCCTTGTTCCTCCGCCAGCTATCCAAGTGGCGGTCCAGGCAGTTGTACGATACGTTAATCTTGCCGCCTGCGAAATAGCGGACAAACACATCGTCCGTAAAGCTGTATTCTTCCACACTTTCCCATTTTTTGAACCAAGTCAGGTTTTCTTCGGCCATTTCCGCCCAAAACTCGTTCGGGCTTTCAATGGACCTGCGGTACATTTCCTCATACTCTGCCGAACTTTTAATCCTGGCTTTCGCGACAAAGTCCGCCGGTGGATCAAAAACCCGGTTCTCAACCATCATCGATTGCATTTCCGCCATGTTTTCCCCTCCATTATTTTATTTGGATATTGATTTATAGATGCTTTATCAACTCTTTCGCACATTTCGACCTCTCTTATATTACACTATTTATTTTGAATATTTAAGAAAACTGCTTTTAGTTAGCACAATAGGCCGGTTAAATGCATTATAGGCAGTCGAATGGTCAGGCAAGATTTGGGGCGCCCGTGCCGCCTGCCGTGAACGGTCGTTATGAAGGTGTGAAAGTAAGTTCCAGGATTATTATTCTAAAAAAATAACCCCCTTAAAAAGGGGGCGCGCACTAATAGTTAAACCATGGGGTTTTGAGGAGGACGGTACATGGTTTGATGTTGGACTTCGCTGCCCATTTGCTGCATGCCGGCGCCGGTTTGAAAACCGTATTGCGGGAAAGAGGCCTGGTAGTTGCCTTGCTGTGTTCCCGGCCGGCTGTAAGCGGTGCTCTGCACCCGCTGCAGTTCCTGGCTCCATTTGTTCATATTCTGATTAATGTCATTGATGTTTGCGGGTTTGGGCTGATACCAGCCATGGTTGCTCATTTCGTTGAAAATTTCATGCTGGATCAAGTGCTCGTCCTTTAATATATTGAGAAATGTGTCTTTGAGCTGTGTGTTTGAAGCCTCTGCGGCAGCCAGATTATAACCGCTGGCAATGTGCTTTTGAGTAATCAGGGAATCGGTTAGCCTGTCCTTTTCATCGAGCATGATATGCGCCTCCTACAAAATTTTGTACATTCCTTAAAATAGTTTCATAGTGGCTACGGTGCCTGTCTGCAATTGTAGAATACATTTGCTGGAGTTTCGGGTCGGTAGACTGCTGGGCGCAGGTCGCGTTTTTCGCTATAGCCACGGCTTCCGACCTTAACTGCTCTTCGATATGGAAAAGCTCCATTTCAGTCATCTGTGTCAACGATATCCACCTCCTTTGTGTTAAATATAGTTTGGCCAGTATGAATGAAAATAATGCAAAATATCTTGATAATTGGAATAGAAAACCGGCCAGATTCCGTATCTGACCGGCCCTTTTTTGTATATGTCAGGTTTAACATAACCTTGGCGGACTTCCGGGCGAGCAGGCCTTTTTAAATAAGTTTTAAATCTTCCAGTAATTTATAGGTGATTTTGGATGCTTGGGCGCGGGTAATGTACTGTTCATCGCCGCTGGTGCCAAAATTATATTTTGTCTTAGAGGAAGCTTTAGGGGCTCCGAGGGCGCTTGCGGAATCGGGGATCCCCTCCATATATTTTGCTTTAGATACGGCAAGGACATAGGGCATCGCCCATGGGCTGATTTTATCCGCGTCAGCGTATAGTTTGGTTAATGCGGCGTATATTTTGCCGTTCTTCAGGTCGTAGTTTGCGTCCGCTTCCTCTAACTTATCCACTTTCAGCTTGGCGGCGCGCGCGATAAGAGCTGCGGCCTGCTCGCGGGTGATCAGCGCGGAAGGTTCAAAGTATAAGTCGCTGTCGGCATGTCTTATTCCGTTGAATAAGCCGTATTTGGCGGCGGTAACCGTGTATAGCGGCCATTTGGGGTAGTAATCATAGTAATCTACAGATTCAGCGGTCAGTTGTTCAAAAGAACTGTCGGAACCGTCTATATCCGCGAAAGTGTCATAAATATCCTCATCGCCGGAAAAAATAGTGCTTTGTACGCTGTTCTCTATAGGCAGCCTCATGCCTTTTACCAGCATCCACGCGAATTCACCGCGGGTAATCCGGTACTCGCTGTTGTCACCGAAAGCTTTAAGCAGTCCAAAGTAACCGTTGCTTCCGGTTTGGCTCATGATTCCTTTCGCCCACAGCGCCATCACATATTGCTGCGACCATTTCACCGGGCTGCCGGCGATATGAAAATCAAGAAAATCGGCGTCAATATTGGCGACGCAGTAGGTGCCGAAACCGTCTTTCGCAAAAGTAACCTCTACCTCACCCAGGTTTTTACTTAACTGGCTGGTTGTTTTAATTACTGAGCCAGGCAATATTTCCCATGCGGCCGAGTCATTTCTGCGGTACAGCACGCTGACCGCTCCATTGGGATCAGACATAAATTTATTATATTTAAGCTTAAGTGTCGCCGGCCAGTAAAGGTTATATCTGCGGACCCGGCTGCCGGTGCCGTTTTCATCGTCGATATCATAATAATATTCATCATCCTCTATATCAATATCATCATCGTCCAACGGAATGATTGTGTAAACAAAAGACAGCGGCTTCACAATCCAGTTGTACTCCCCGGGATCCGAACCGGAAGGCAGTTGGGAAAATTCGCTGTTATTGCTGGGCAACAGGCTAGGGTTGTTAATTGTGTCCCTGACGAAAATGCCTATCACAGGTGAAGCATAGGTGACAGAATCTTCACCGGTGTCGTAATACAAGTAATGGTTGCCGGGGTTGCTGTTGCCCGGGTTATCCCTGGTGTAGTCTATTTCAATAAACTTATTGAACGCGGTGATTTTACTTAAGGGCTTGTTTTCATTTGTATTGCTTGACGATGTGCTTTCCTGGCTGTTTTTGCTGTTAATATAGTACACTTGTCCGGGCAGCGGGTCGGATACATTTTTCGCAGTTACCTGCGTATAGTTGTCCCCCGCGCATTCACTGCCGGCCAGGGAAAAAGCGGCTACAAATAAAGCAATAGCGGCTAACAGGTTTCTTGGCTTCATTGTTATAAATAACTATCCTCCCGTGGAAATAAATGCACATAATGTAATAAGAAATTATTCTCCGCTGTTATTAAAAATCCTCTCATTAAATATGGCATCAAACAAAAAAGCACCTCTGGGGTGCTTAATGGCCAAGGGCGGAGCGCTATCTTTTTCGCCTTGCGGGCTTTAAGGAGAAGTAGGCGGTGAAGAGGAGCAAGAAACCGATCAAGATGCCGGCTGAGCCTGCCAGCAGATTTACCAGGCCGCCGCCGAGCGCTGACCCGAAAGCCTGGCCCGCGTGGTAAACACTTTGTTTCGTAGTTTGGACGGCCTGCTGCCCGTAGAAAAATGGCAAAAACCATGATGTTGCCGGGATGATCAGGCATAATGCCGCCGCGGTCAGGCATGCCCTTGACCATATTATCCCGGCAGATTCCGCCTTGCGGTAAAACAACAGGCCAGATGCCGCCCAGCCGGCCAGAAACGCAGTGAAAGCAGCCTTCGGAACGGCGAGGAAGACGAGCAGATACAGGAGAAGCCCGGTGATTAAGCCTGCGATAGCAGCCGAAATAATCCTCATGACAAGCCTCCTTTCTTTTTTATATATGTATGCTTGTATACCATTAAATATGAGTTTCGCAGAAAATGAAGATCCTGCCGGGCATTTCACGGCAGCCGGGAAAAAAAGAAAAGGCCTCCTTGAGAGACCCGGTGTCAGCTTGGAAATTAAGGTTTTCTCCCGTGTGGGGGCCTGTTTTGAAAATAGATTACCGTAGTAGCGCCGATAAGAAAACCTAGAATTAAGATCGATCCGAGAATCAAAAGCAAATCATTCCCGCCCTTTCGGAGATATTTTTTATATTATATCACATAATATGGAAGGATGAAAGGTTAGGGCTGCTTAATTAGAGGGTGCAAGGGCTAAAATCCGTTAAAGATGTAAAAAATAATTTTTGGATTATCTTACAAGATTAAGCTTGACAGGATTTAATACATAGTTTATACTAAGGTCAATTAAGGTCAGTATATCAGTGAAGGTCAACTTATCTGACAATTCAACCGCCGGGAGCCGTATTAATCAATAAGGATAATAAAATGGGAGGTGTCTGTTGTGGCAATAGTCAAATGGGATCCGTTTCGTGATTTGGTGGGTTTGCAGTCCTCAATCAACAAGCTTTTTGACGACAACTTTCGCTTCTTGAAGGCGCCTGAGGCAACACTTGCCCAGGGCGGAGCATTCCCGGTCGATATTAAAGATACTCCTGACACTGTCCAGATCAAGGCTGAATTGCCGGGGATCAACAAGGAAGACATAAAAATTAGTTTTGCGGACAATATTCTCACAATCCGGGGCGAGCGCAAGAAAGAAGAAAAAGAGGAAGGGGCAAACTTCATCAGGGTCGAACGCAGCTACGGCTCCTTTAGCCGGTCCTTCACGGTGGATGTACCCGTAAAACAGGACATGGTAAAAGCCCGTTATCAGGACGGTATCCTGGAAATTACCTTGCCCAAGGAAGAAGTGTCCAAGAAAAAAGAAGTAAACATTAAGATTGAAGGATAAATTTTAAGTCTCCCGGTTGGTTGATACTTTTTATAGACGAGGGAATTGCCCTCGCCTTTTTGCAAGCACGCGCAAATGGGACGGACCGGGACCGTGGAAAGGGGTGTGCCGGTATGCAGTATAAAGACTACTATAAAATTCTCGGAGTGGAGAAGTCAGCCGGTACCAAGGCCATAAAAAAGGCCTACCGGGAACTGGCGCGCCGTTATCACCCGGACGCCAACCCGGGTGATAAAAAGGCGGAAGAGCGTTTTAAAGAGATCGGTGAGGCTTATGAAGTTTTGAGCGACCCGGAGAAAAAGAAGAAATACGATGAAATAGGGTCGGATGTGGGCGCGGACTGGCAGAATTTTGACTGGAGCAAGTACCAGCGGGGCAATGACCAGTGGCGGGAGGCCGGGCCCGGCGGTATCCGGTTCCACTATGAAAGCCCGGGCTATGGAGGCTTCAGTGACTTTTTCAGGACCTTTTTCGGCGATATGGACCCGTTTACCGACTCAGACCTTTATTGGGAGAGCCGGAATAAGGGCAGGGGTCAATCGGATACGGAGGCGCTGCTAGAACTCAGCCTGGAGGAGGCCTATAACGGTGTGGAAAAGGAATTTATGGCCGGCGGCCGCCATTTAAAGGTAAAAATTCCGGCTGGTGTGAGGGAAGGCTTCAAGGTGCGGGTGCCGCGGCAGGGTGGGAACGGCAAGAAGGGCGGCCCGGCCGGCGACCTCTACCTGTCCATCGGCCTGCAGCCCCACCAACTGTATAATTTGAATGGCAAAGACCTGGAATGTGAAATACCGGTTACGGCAACAGAGGCAGTCTTGGGCGGAGAAGTGGACATTCCTACTTTAAAAGGGACGGTTACTCTGAAAATACCGCCGCGGACCCAGGCGGGCAGGGTTTTCCGCCTGCGGGGCATGGGAATGCCGGAACCGGGCGGGGGCAGTCCGGGAAACTTGATGGTAAAAGTAAAAGTCGTGATCCCTGAGACCGTTACCCGGCGTGAGGAAGAGCTGTATGAGAAGCTCGCGGAGTTAAATAAGGAAAATCCACGCGCTCAATTAGCTAAAGTGATTAAAAAACCCGGGAGGAGGGGTTAAAAAATGCGTATGGATAAACTTACTTTAAAAACCCAGGAAGCTTTTGAAGCTGCCCAGAGCATAATGATAAGGCACAGCCACCAGCAGATGGAGGAAGAGCACCTTCTCTTGGGCATGCTTGAGCAGGAAGAAGGTGTTGTCCGGCAAATATTACAGAAGATGGAAATTGATGTGGCGAAGCTGAGATTACAGATTCAGGCTGCTGTCGAACGCCTGCCCAAGGTGCGTGGCGCCGGGGGCGTGTATATTTCCCAAGGGCTTTCGGAGATGGTGGAATTGGCCTGGAAGGAGGCCGAGCGCCTTAAGGACGAGTACCTGAGCACAGAACACGTCCTATTGGGGATGGTTGCCCGGCGGAATGGCGAAGCCGGAAAGATCCTGCGCCAGGCCGGAGTGACCCCTGACCGGGTTTACAAAATATTGGTGGAGATCCGCGGCACCCAGCGGGTTACTGACCGGAATCCGGAGGATAAATACCAGTCGCTTTCCCGTTTTACCCGTGACCTAACCGACATGGCGCGCAAGGGGAAACTGGACCCGGTAATCGGCAGGGATGAGGAAATCCGCAGGGTGGTCCAGGTGCTCTCCCGGCGCACAAAAAACAACCCGGTATTAATCGGCGAGCCGGGGGTTGGCAAGACAGCCATCGTGGAAGGGCTGGCCCAGCGAATTCTCAGCGGGGACGTCCCGGAAGGCCTGAAAGACAAGCGGCTGCTTGCCCTGGATATCGGGGCCATGGTGGCCGGGTCGAAATACCGGGGTGAATTTGAAGACCGGCTGAAGGCAGTGTTAAAAGAAATTAACGAGGCCAATGGTGAAATAGTCCTGTTTATCGACGAATTGCATACCCTGGTGGGGGCCGGCGCCGCCGAGGGGGCCGTTGACGCCGCCAATATGCTGAAGCCGGCGCTGGCCAGGGGTGAATTGCGGTGCGTGGGCGCCACTACGCTGGATGAGTACCGCAAGCATATTGAGAAAGACGCCGCTCTGGAGCGCCGGTTCCAGCAGGTCTATGTGGGAGAGCCCGGGGTGGAGGACACAATCGCAATTTTGCGCGGCTTGAAAGAAAAATACGAGGTGCACCACGGGGTGAGGGTGAAGGACGCCGCCCTGGTTGCCGCCGCGGCGTTATCCCACCGCTACATTACCGAGCGTTTTTTGCCTGACAAGGCCATCGACCTGATCGATGAGGCGGCTTCCCGGCTGCGCATTGAGATAGACAGCATGCCGACTGAGATTGACGAGATCGACCGCCGGTCAAGGCAGCTGGAAATAGAAAAGCAGGCTTTATCAAAAGAACAGGATAAAGGAAGCCTGGAACGGCTGGCCAGGATGGAGGATGAACTCCGGGGACTAAAGGACAAGATGGAAGAATTAAAGGATCACTGGCGCAAGGAGAAAGAGCTGATCCAGGGCATCAGGGAGATTAAGGGCAAAATCGAGGAGACCAGGCTGGCCGAGCAGGCCTCCGAGCGGGACGGCAACCTGGGCAAGGTGGCCGAACTGCGTTACGGGGTGATGCCCGGCCTCGAAAAGCGCCTGCAGCGGAATAACGAGCAGCTCGCGGATTTGCAGAAAGCGCATAAAATGCTGAAAGAAGAAGTGGACGAAGAAGACATCGCCCAGGTGGTGGCCAAGTGGACCGGCATCCCGGTTTCCCGTATGCTGGAAGGCGAATTGCAGAAACTTTTGCAGATGGAGGAACATATCCGGGAGCGGGTGGTAGGCCAGGACCGGGCGGTGCAGGCGGTGTCCGACGCCATTCGCCGGGCCAGGGCCGGGGTTTCCGACCCGAACCGGCCGGTGGGCTCGTTTATCTTCCTCGGGCCTACGGGAGTAGGCAAGACAGAACTGGCCAGGTCTCTGGCATACCTTTTATTTAACGACGAACGGGCTATGCTGCGCTACGATATGAGCGAGTATATGGAGAAGCATGCCGTGTCCCGCCTGATCGGGGCGCCCCCGGGATACGTCGGCTATGACGAGGGCGGCCAGCTGACGGAAGCCGTGCGGCGGCGTCCCTACGCGGTGGTCCTTTTCGATGAAATTGAAAAGGCGCACCCGGACGTATTCAATATCCTGCTGCAACTGCTGGACGACGGCAGGCTGACCGACGGTCACGGGCGGACTGTTGATTTCCGGAACACCGTGGTGATTATGACATCCAACCTGGGCGGCCACTGGTTCAGAGAATTAAACGGGGGCAACCGGGCTGAACTGGAAGCGCGCGTAATGGAAGAACTCAAGTCCAGCTTCCGCCCCGAATTTTTGAACCGGGTTGACGAGGTGGTTATTTTCAATAACCTTGGTAAGGATGAAATTGCTAAAATAGTTGATATTCAACTGGCTTTGTTAAAACAGCGGCTGGCTAAACTGGGGATTTCCCTGGAAGTGACAGCGGAGGCCGGGGTAATTCTGGCTAAAGAAGGCTTTGACCCGGTTTACGGCGCGCGGCCGCTCAAACGCGCGATTCAGAAGCGCTTGGAAAACCCGCTTTCTGTATATATTTTAGAAGGAAATATCGCTCAGGGCGATCAAATCCTGGTTGACGCGGACCCTGCCGGCGGCGGGCTGGTTTTTGAAAGCCGGCTTGTGTCTGAATGTAAATAAATGCAACTACATGAAAGAGAGTTATGCTGAAATGAAAAGTTTTTTGCTGCTTATCATTAACCCCGGATCAACTTCGACCAAGCTCGCGGTCTTTAGGGACCGGGAGCCTGTATACTCGGAAACGCTGAGGCATGGCGGCGAAGACCTGGGAAAGTTTAAAGGGATTATTGATCAGTTTGAATACAGGCGAAAGCTTGTCACCGGCGCTATGTTGAAGTCAGGCGTTAAGCCTGGTGATCTGGATGCCGTTGTCGGCAGGGGCGGGTTGCTGGAACCCTTACCGGGGGGCACCTATCTGGTAAACGAAGCGATGGTCCGGGATCTGGAAGCGGAAAAACGCGGGTCACACGCGTCGAACCTCGGTGGGCTGATCGCTCATTCCATTGCCGGTGAATTGGGGATCCCGGCGTATATCGTCGACCCTGTGTGCATTGATGAAAAAGAACCCTTGTCACGTATTTCCGGAATGCCGGAAAACCCCAGGGAAAGCTTGTTTCACGCCCTCAACCAGAAAGCTGTGGCCAGGCGGGCGGCGGCGGACATTGGGAAGGATTATAATGAATCAAACCTCATTGTCGCTCATCTGGGCGGCGGGATATCGGTCGGCGCTCACTCAAAGGGCCGGGTTATCGATGTAAATAACGCGCTTGCGGGTGAAGGTCCGTTTGCGCCGGAGAGAAGCGGGGGCCTGCCCGTGGGAAAACTGGTGGAAATGTGCTTCAGCGGGCGTTTCACCAGGGAAGATATGATGAAGAAACTGGTGGGGAAAGGCGGGCTTATGGCTTATCTGGGGACCAGCGACGCGCTGGAGGTGGAAAGACGTGTTGAAGAAGGCGACGGCCGGGCGAGTTTGATATATGAGGCCATGGCCTACCAGGTGGCTAAAGAAATTGGCGCCTGCGGCGCTGTATTGAAGGGCGATGTCGACGCTGTCGTCATTACGGGCGGTATTGCCCACAGCGGCATGCTGGTTGGGTGGATAGAAGAAAGAGTGCGTTTTATCGCCCCCGTCAGGATATATCCCGGGGAGAACGAAATGGAAGCCCTTGCCGCCAGCGGTCTTAGAGTGCTGGCGGGGCTTGAGGCAGCGAAGATATATTAAATAAGATAATTCCTCCAATGTTAGAGGAATAATAAAATTTGCGTCGAAGTAAAATGTAAAATTGCCGGTAGAGAGAAATAAAGGGATCCATAGAATAAACTGCTAGGCAATACATAGGCGTAAATGCTCCAAAAAATGTAATTTATTCACAGGGAGAGATGTTGTAACGTGGAGATTACCACAGTCGCAGGGATAGCAGTGGGCGTGCTTTCCCTGGTGATGGCTTTTGTGCTGGACGGCGGGCATATTTTGTCATTGCTCAAGCCTACCGCGGCCATGATCGTTTTTGGGGGGACCCTTGGCGCGACGGTCATCGCATTTTCATTGAGTGAAATATCGACTATCCCCAAGTTGATAAAAATAATCTTATTCAGCAAGCTGCCTGACGAAGTATCCTTGATTGAACAGTTGGTTTCCCTGGCAGACAAGGTGCGCCGGGAAGGTCTTTTGTATCTGGAAAACGAACTACCCAATGTGGAAGACAACTTCATGCGCAAAGGGATCCAGTTGGTGGTGGACGGCACCGACCCGGAGCTGGTCCGGCAGATTATGGAGACTGAGATGTATGCTATTCAGGAGCGCCACCATATCGGCGCGAGCATCTTCGAAGCTGCCGGGGGATATGCTCCGACCATGGGCATCATCGGGACGGTAATGGGGCTGGTGCACGTCCTCAGCAACCTTGAATCGCCGGAGACCCTGGGGCCCGCTATCGCCCTTGCTTTTATCGCCACCCTTTACGGTGTCGGGTCGGCGAACCTTTTATGGCTTCCCATAGCTGCAAAGTTGAAGAACCTCAGTAAAAAAGAAGCCATGTTGCGCGAGATGATGGTGGAGGGGATCATGTCGATCCAGGCCGGCTATAACCCGGTGCTGATCCGGGAAAGGTTGACCGCTTTTTTGAGGCCTAAGAGCGGCGGCAAAGAAAGGGTAGCATCCGGAGAGGAAGAGTAGCGCCCAATGAGAAAGAAGCAGCAGGAAAGCGCCGGTAATCACGAGAGGTGGCTGCTTACATATTCAGACCTGATTACCCTGCTCATGATCTTTTTTGTTGTTATGTATGCGTTGAGCAGTATAAACTCCAGAAAATTTCAGGCGATGGCGATTTCAATGGCCAAGGCGATGGGAGGCGGCCAGTCGGTGTTGACCAACCCCGGCGCTTCCCTGGCCCCCGGTGTCTCCGGCGAGGCGGACATAGCTGAGGCAAATGAGCTGGAGCGAATTAAAACAGAACTGCAAGAGTATATTGATCAAAACGGGTTGGCTGGGAAAGTGTCTGTAAACATTGAAGATCGAGGGGTGGTATTAAGCTTTCAGGATGTGGCTCTTTTTCCCCTGGGCTCGGCTCAGCTCGCGCCCAGCGCCAGGAACCTGATAGTCAAGGTCGGACAGATCTTGTTAAGGTCGACACAATATATCAGGGTGGAAGGACATACCGATAACCTTCCCATTAACACCAGGGAGTTTCCTTCAAATTGGGAGCTGTCAGTGGCAAGGTCCACAAGCGTGGTGCAGGAGTTGATCCGCGAACTGAACTTTCCTCCCTGGCGGCTTTCCGCAAGCGGATACGGGGAATTCCGCCCCCGGGCGCCGAACGATTCTGTTGACAATCGGCAGCAAAACCGCCGGGTTGATATTGTGGTATTAAGAAGCAAGTATGAAACGGCGGAACCGATGTCGATTAAACCGCCGGATATCAATAAATTGCAGTAAAGTAAAGAATATCCTTAATAAAGGAGGGGCAAAAAATCGTGGCTATAAGGGAAAACGGGGCCGGCGGCGGAGAAGATCAGATGGTGGTTTTCCAACTCACGGAACAAACTTACGGGATAGACATCGCTTCAGTTTATGAAATTATCAGGATGGAGGCTATCACCAGGGTGCCCCGCACTCCGGGTTTCGTCGAGGGTGTCATTAACCTGCGCGGCAAGATTATCCCGGTGATTGACTTGTGCAAGAGGTTTAACCTGCAGCTGACAGAAAGGACCGGTTCAAGCAGGATTATCATTGTGAACGTGGCCGGAAACACCATAGGCATGATTGTGGACGCGGTATCCGAAGTGCTCCGTGTGCCGCTTGACAGCATTGAGCCTCCTCCGCCGATGATCCACGGGATCGACGCGGCCTACCTGAAAGGAATCGCAATCCTGGACAGCCGGTTGGTGATCCTGCTGAATCTGGAAAAGATACTGTATGAGCATGAAACTAATGAACTTCAAGGGTTCGGATTAGAAACAGCATAGGGGTGGAAACAAATGTTTTCGGACGAGGAGATCAGTGTTTTTCTGGACGAACTGGAAGAAAAAATACAGGTCCTTAACGAGAATATCTTAGTGCTGGAGCGTGAAGGCGAGAACCAGGAGGCGCTCCAGGAGATTTTCCGCGCGGCCCATACTATTAAAGGATCGTCCGCTGTAATGGGCTACGATAAAATGGCCACTCTCACCCATGAGATAGAAAACCTTTTCGACCAGATGCGGAAGGGCCTTCTTCCCGTGTCCGGGCCGTTGGTGGACACGTTGTTCCTGGCCTTGGACACCCTGCACGTCCTGAGGGACGAGATCATCGGGAAAGACGTTTCCGTAGATATTGAGCAAGTGGTGGCGAGGCTGAGACAGTGCCAGGGACCCCAATCCGCCCCTGCGGCAGGCGAAGCGCCTGAAGCCGGGCAGGGGCAATATAGCCCGCCGGACGGCGGCGTCACTGGTGTGTTGGAAGATGTCGACGAAGAAGTAATCCGGGAAGCCGGTTTTAGAGGGAACCAGGCCTACTGGGTGAATGTAGAGGTGGATCCCGCCTGCCAGATGAAATCGGTCAGGGCATTTCTGGTTTTCGAAACTATCCAGCAGGTGGGTGAAGTGATTAAGTGCGAGCCCTCCGCCGAAGATATTCAAGAGGGACGTTTTGACGTTGGATTCCGGGTCGTTTTGCTGACCAGTGAGGACGCGGACCGGATTAGGAACCTGATAATGACTGTCTCGGAAGTAACGAGAGCGGACATTAGCCGCATTAAGCTGGCCGAAGGGCCGGGCGGCGCGCTGAGACGCGCAGAGCCGGGATCCCGGGAGAAAAACGCGGAGCAAACGGCCAAGGCGGAGCATGCCGAGGTAAAAACCGTCCAGACTGTGCGGGTGGACGTCCAAAATCTGGATACCCTGATGAACCTGGTAGGGGAACTGGTCATAGATCGCACCAGGCTGAACCGGTTCGCGGAGATTTTTGAGGGGCGCTTCGGCACCGGTTCAAGCGACCTGGTTGAAAAGATGAATGAAATTTCCGGCCACCTGGGTCAGGTCACAGGCGACCTCCAGGAGCAGATCATGAAAGCCAGGATGCTCCCGGTGGCGCAGGTATTTAACCGTTTTCCCAGGATGGTCCGCGATCTGGCCCAAAAGCTGGGCAAGGAAGTAAACTTTATTGTGGAGGGACATGAGACCGAACTGGACCGGAATGTAATTGAAGTTATCGGCGACCCCCTTATCCACCTGATCAGGAACGCCCTCGACCACGGGATAGAGGAACCGGAGGAAAGGGTCAGGCTTGGAAAGGCGAGGTCCGGCGTTTTGAGGCTGAAAGCTTCATATATGGAAAACCATATTATTATCACCGTTCAGGATGACGGTAAGGGTATGGACCCGGCCCGGCTCCGCGCCAAAGCTGTGGAAAAAGGCCTTGTTGAACGTGAAGCGGCCGAGCGGATGTCAGACGCGGAAGCCGTGAACTTGATCTTTTTGCCTGGTTTTTCAACTGTTACGGTAGTCAGCGACCTTTCCGGGCGAGGGGTGGGCATGGATATTGTCCGCAACCATATTGAACAAATTAACGGGATCGTTGAAGTGTTCAGCACCTTGGGAGCCGGGACCACCTTCACGATCAAGCTTCCTCTTACGCTTGCCATTATCAGGGCGATGATGGTGGAACTGGCGAATGAGCAGTTCGCCTTCCCGCTGACCAACGTTTTGGAAACGATCAGCGTCAAGGCCGGAGAAATAAAGAAAGTTAAGCATAACGAGGTTATTCTGGTTAGAGGCCGCATTCTGCCTCTGGTCCGGCTTGCCGACATTTTCGAGCGGGAAGATTCCGGCGAAGAAAAGGAACGCCTATTCGTTGTCGTGCTGGGAATAGGGGATAAAAGGGTCGGGGTGATTGTCGACAAGTTGCTGGGCGATCTTGAAATAGTGATAAAATCCCTGGGTGATTACCTGGGCAAGGTGCCTTGTCTTTCCGGAGCGACCATCCTTGGGGACGGCCAGGTCGCCTTAATCGTGGATGTCAGGAGCCTGGTAAAGGAAATCGGAGTCGAGGAGGCAGTTTATGCCGCCGGTTAAGGTCTTGATGGTGGATGACTCCGCTTTAATACGCCAGTTGACCACTAAAATGCTTGGCAGTTACCGGGACATCCAGGTGATCGGGACGGCTGTGCACGGCAAGGACGCGCTGGCTAAAATACCGGCGCTTGAGCCTGACGTCGTAACTATGGATGTCGAGATGCCGGTGCTCGACGGCCTGGCCGCGTTGCGCAGGATCATGCGGGAATGCCCGTTGCCGGTAATCATGTTCAGCACACTCACAGCCCTAGGCACCAGGGCGACGATTGAAGCGCTGTCGGCCGGCGCGGTGGACTTTGTAACCAAGCCGTCCAGCCCGGCACAGCTTAATCCCATGATCGAAGAACTGGCCGGAAAAATCCGGGTGGCTGCCGCCGTGCCTCATTCCCGTTTTGCCCGGCGGCCGCTGGTCACGCCGCGGCCGGGCCGGCCGGGCGCCGGGCCCGGAAAACGCCCCGCGGCCGTACCCGGCCGCCCCGGGCCCGTAATTGCGCCGGCTTCAGAGAAACAAACGGCTGTTGCTCCGGCCAAACAACCGGCAAGCCACGCCCGCGTTGTGGTGATCGGCTGCTCCACCGGCGGCCCTGCCGCTCTGCAGCAGGTGGTGCCGGCCCTGCCAAGTGACTTTCCCGTGCCGCTGGTAATTGTCCAGCATATCCCGGCGGGTTTTTCCAGGCCGCTGGCGGAGCACCTCGACCGCAAGAGCCACCTGGAAGTGCGCCACGCGGAAAGCGGCGATCAGTTGGTCCCCGGCCGCGCCCTGGTGACGCCGGCGGGGTTTGACCTGACATTCCGCTCCGGGGCCGGACATGCTTCCATAATACTGGACAAGGGCAGCGCGCCTGTGCCGCCCGGCGGGTTCCGGCCGTCGGTAGATGTGGTGATGACGTCGGCGGCGCGCGTGTTCGGCGACGCGGCCATAGGGGTCTTGATGACCGGTATGGGCAGGGACGGCGCGCAGGGGATGAAGGAAATCAAAAAATATAACGGCCGGACCATCGCCGAGGCTGAGAGCACCTGCGTGGTTTACGGCATGCCCCGCGCGGCGGTGGAGGCCGGCGCGGCCGACCGCGTTGCTCCCCTCCCGCAAATCGCTCAGGAAATTGTTAACATGGTATAAAGTTTTTTGCGCCTGATGCCGACATTCTTATTGGAGATAAGGAGCAGCCGGAAAGAAGGTGGGCCCGGTGAAAATCAACGGGACCGGTGGAATTGATACCATCAAAGTCTATTCGGCACAGTTGAAAAAGGCCGAGGCAAACAAAAAAGCAAGCGACCAGGCCTGGGGAGATACGTTTGAAATCTCACCCGAGGCAAAGAAAATACAGTCTTACCTTACAAGGTTGGAGAAATCTCCCGAGGTGAGGGACGATCTCGTGGCTTCGCTTAAAAAGCAGATAGAGGAAGGAACGTACCGTCCCGACAGTAAGAGAATAGCCTCCGGCATCCTGCAGGAAAGACTGGTTGATAAAGCGGGGCACAAAGGTTTATGAGCAATACAGCGGGCTTGTTTGAAAAGCTTTACAACTGTTTAAAAAGTCAGGAGGAAATCATTGACCGGCTCATTACAGCCGGGGAAGAGCAGCTTAGAGCGTTAAAAGAAAATAACCTCGATGACTTGAATAAGGCTATGAGGGAACAGGAATCCTGTGCTGCGGAAATGGAAAGAACCGAACAGCAGCGCCTTTTGCTTCAGGCATCCCTGGAGGAAGCATTGAAAATAGATAAATGTGTAACATTAAGCAAGCTATTGCCCTTTGCCCCCGAAGCAATAAGGATCTCTTTACAGCAATTACTTAAAGATTTACCAAAAAAGCTGGCCAGTCTTGGAGAGATCAACGCACTGAACGCCGCCCTGATTAAGAAGGCGTTGCTGGTAAACGGCAGGCTGATTCGGATTTTATATTTTTTACATTCAGGTCTATCAACAACTTACGGGATAAAAGGTGAAATCGAAAACAAATCGCAGCCAAGGTCTGTGTTGAATAAAAGTGTTTAATAAGCGGTAGCTATAAACCCGCCCTGGTTTGCATAGTACGATAAAATGACGATGGAAACAGGGGCGGCTTAATTTTATCCTGTTTAATTTTCTGCAACGATATCCGCACCGTAAAGAGGTGGAAATATGTATTCTACTTTTTTTGGTCTTGAGACCGCCCGCCGGGGTCTGGCCGCCGCGCGCACTGGGATGGACGTCAGCGGTCACAACGTGGCCAATGCCAATACAACCGGCTACACCCGGCAGCGGGCCGACCAGGTGGCCAGTGACCCCTACACCATGCCTTCCATGGGAAAACCAGTGATGGCCCTGCAGTTGGGCACAGGGGTTACCGTGGAGCAGATCGAGCGCATCCGGGACAATTTTCTGGACGGCCAGATCCGGGTGGAAACCAATAAACTCAGCAACTGGAAGGCGCAAAGCGACGCCCTGAGCGAAGTTGAAACCGTTTTTATGGAGCCTTCGGACAACGGCCTTAATACTCTTTTAGCCAATTTCTGGTCAAACTGGCAGGAGTTGAGCAAAAACGCCGAAAGCACCCCGGTTCGAACTACCGTGATGGAGAACGCCGTTTCCCTGGCGAATGGATTTAATCATACCTATAGCCAGTTGGAAACGGTGAAGGGCGATTTAAATCAGTTAATGCAAATAGATATCAGTGATATTAATTCCAAGGCCAGGCAAATTGCTAACTTAAATACTCAGATTATCAATATAAAAGTTGCCGGTGACCAGCCCAACGATCTGTTGGATAAGCGAGATCTGTTGCTGGACGAACTGGCTAAGTTGACCAACTACTCGATTACCGACTTGGGCAACGGTTCGATCAGTATAGATATCGGTACGGTTAATTTGGTAGATGGCATTACCCAGGCAGTGACACCTCTTACAACCCCCCCCAATTGGACCGATGTCACCGATGGGGCGCTGAACGGGATCAACCAGGCGCTGACAAAGCTGCAAAGTTACGAGGATGATCTGAACACCCTGGCGGCTAACTTAATTAAAATGGTAAATAATGCTCATACGGGTGGTATCGATTTAAACGGAAATACCGGTGAAATATTTTTTGGCTCAAATGCAACTACTCCAAGTACTAATGCCAGTAATATTGCTGTCAATCCGGATATCCAAAGTAATGTAAGCCTTATTGCTGCCGCAACCACCGGCACGACGGGTGTGGGGAACCAAAACCCTGGTGATGGTTCAAATGCCTTGAAAATAGCCGGTTTGCAAAACACGTCGATTGATGGAACGAACGGGGTTGCTCCAAACGGGTTGGGAGGCTCTACATTCGACAGTTATTATAAGAACATGATCGCCAGGCTGGGGGTGGAATCCCAGGAAAGCTCCCGGATGGTGGATAACCAACAGGCCCTGGTGGATCAACTCTCCAACAGAAAGGAATCCATATCCGGTGTATCCATGGACGAGGAGATGACCAACCTTATTCAGTATCAATATGCCTACCAGGGAGCAGCACGGGTTGTAACCACCCTGGATTCCATGCTGGATACCCTGATTAACCGGATGGCCGTTTAGGAGGTGGGACCATGCGTGTAACCAATAAAATGATTGCCAATACAGTGCTGACTAACCTGAACGCGGACCTGAAAAGGCTGCAAAAGCAGCAGGACCAGATGTCCACGGGGCATGTAGTGTCAAAGCCTTCGGACGATCCGGTTATCGGCGCCCGGGTAATGACGTTAGATTCTGTATTGAAGCAACATGACCAGTACGATAAGAATATGGACGACGCCCTTGGATGGATGCAGACCTCAGAAACGGCACTGGGCAACCTCACCGACGCCTTGCAGCGGGTCAGGGAACTAACCGTATATGGAGCAAACGGCACCCTGTCTCAAACGGACCGGGAAGCCCTGGCTAAGGAAGTTGAGCAGTTGACTGGTAATGTAGTACAAATTGCCAATACCAGTTATGCCAACCGGTACGTTTTTGCCGGGACAAAAACTACCACGTCTCCCTTTGACGCTAATGGAAACTACAAAGGCTGCTCCACTGTACCAGTTGTAAATGAGCCGGTGGGAACCGGAGACGGTACAACTACCGTATTTAATTTGGCACAAAAGCCAGTAACTTCTTCACCTCCACCTTCCTTAACTGTCGGTGGTGCAGCTTATACCCTGGTTCCCAGCCCACCCAGCACTATGCCGTCAGACAGCCAGTACAGTATCGATTACAATACAGGAAAAATCACCTTTGGGGTGGCTCCGGCAGCCGGTCAGCCTATTGTTGCAAACTACAGTTACTATGACAGTTCCACGGAAGGCAAACTGGACTGGGAGGTCAGCCAGGGAGTACAAATGACCGTAAATATTGGAGGTATTAACGCCTTTGTCAACTCCGATGTTTTCAATATCTTAAATGACATCCAGAGCAATCTGACTGCCGGTAATACAGATAATTTGTCCAACACAATGCTGTCTAAGCTTGACAACGCTATTGATAATACCTTAAATCTCCGTGCCGCTTTAGGAGCCAAAAGCAACCGGCTGGAAATGGCTCAGAACCAGTCTTCCAGTGAATCAATAGATTACGAGCAGCTGCTTTCAAAGTTAAATGACGTGGATATGGCTAAAATTTATACGGATTTTAATATGCAGGAAACTGTTTACCAGTCTGCCCTAAATACCGGCGCCAGGATTGTTCAACAATCCCTATTAGATTTCTTACGATAGATTAACCTAAACTAAGTGATTGTTTTGGAAGAAGGGGTACCATGAAGATAGGTGCCGGTGGGCTGCAGGCAATGATTGCCCAGGACGCGGCCCGGAGTCTGGACGCCAGCCGCTTGAAACCCCCTGCCGAAGAGGCTTTATTGCAGGGTGAAGATCTGGCTCTGCGCAGGTTAAAGTACGAGTTGAATAAAGCGGTGGAGCAGATGCGCCGGGCAGCGGAAATGTTTAACCAGCCTCTGGAGTTTTTGGTGAAACGAGGAGATAAGCCTAAAATAAAAGCCCGGGACAGACGTACAGGGGCTGAAAGAGAATTTACCCTGGAAGAGGCCGAAGCCTGGCTGGAGGAGTTAAACGAAAACAAAGGCAGGAATCTTAATGGGTATGCATAAGGGAAAGTGACCGTTGAGTCACTTTTTACTATTAGTATATAAATTTAATATCAGAAGGCGTTCCTCAAGCTTTCTAGTATACGCTTGATTTCTGAAACCACACGATTGGCGTCATCCTTGCTCATTGCAGGGAAAAGAGGTAGGCTTAGTGCCCGCCAATAGTAATCCTCCGCAATCGGGCACAACCCTTTTTTGTAACCTAACTCTTGATAATGGGGATGCCAGTAGACAGGCAAATAATGTACTTGGACGCCGATTCCTGCTTGGTGTAGCGCCTCATAAAGTTCCCGGCGTTGTGGCCGATCTCCTTTTAAGCGGATTACATAAAGATGCCAAGCTGGAGAAGCTCCTCCCAAAGTTACGGGGAGTTCTATTTTTTCCAGACCACTTAACTCCCTGTTATAAAAGTCCACCAGTGCCTGCCGCTTTTCCAGGAAAGAATCTAATTTTTTCAATTGGCTGATACCAAGTGCACACTGGATGTCGGTAATACGGTAGTTATAACCAAGATAATGCATTTCGTGGTACCAGGAACCGTGGTATTCTATAAGTTTTTCTTTCTCCCGGATAATGCCATGGGAGCGAAAAGCTAATAGCTTTTCGTAATAATCCTTGTTATTAGTAACCACAGCACCTCCTTCACCGGTGGTGATATGCTTTACCGGGTGAAAACTAAAAGTAGTAAGGTCAGCCAGGGAGCCTATAGATCTTCCGTGATACGTGGCCCCCAGGGAATGGGCCGCATCTTCCACCACCACCAGGTTATTCCTGCGGGCAATATCCATTACATCATTGAGATCCGCCGGGTGTCCGGCAAAATCCACCGGGGCCAGTACTTTGGTTCGGGGGGTGATGTGACGCTCCAGTTCCTCCGGGTCTATGTTCACCGTATCCCGCCTGACATCGGCAAAGACAGGCTTTGCCTCCAAAAATAAAGCCGTATTGGCGGTAGCCGCAAATGTAATGGGAGAAGTGATAACCTCGTCTCCCGGCTCCACTCCGGCAGCAAAATAGGCGGCGTGCAGGGCGGCGGTGCCGGAATTTAAAACGACGGCATATCTGGCTCCGGTTCTTTGAGCCAGGGATTCTTCAAATTCCTTCACCTTTGGACCGGTGGTCAGCCAATCGGAACGGAGTACTTCCAACACAGCCTGGATATCGTCTTCGCCCAGTGTCTGCTTTCCATAGGGTAAAAATCCCATTATAAACATCTACTTTCCACTTAAGTAAGGTAATTCGCCTTAATCCAGGCTTCTGTTTTTTTGATTCCCTCTTCTAATGGCACTTTTGGAGCCCATCCAAGCAGACGATTTGCCTTATCATAATTACACAACAGCTTTTGAATTTCACTTTGCGGGTGAATATGCGGGACATGATTAATCTTTGACTCGTCTCCTACGATAAGCATGGCCAAATCATTGATCGTGATATCATGCCCCAAACCCGCATTAACAATTTCTCCGTTAAGTTTGCTCGAATATCCTGCCTCGACGACGAAGCGAGCGCAATCTTCAACATATAACAGGTCGCGCGTCTGGGTACCGTCCCCATATATATTCAATACTTCCCCGCTCAATTTGCGTTTTATGAATATGGCAACGACTCCACCTTCACCGCTTGACTTCTGGAATGGTCCATATGTATTAAAGGGACGGACTATAACAACGGGTAACCCGTACGCATAATAGTAGGACAGCACCATGTTTTCGGCCGCTATTTTCGCGCCGGCATAGGGGGATGCAGGCTTCGTCGGATGGGACTCGGTAATCCCTCGCTCATCAAAGCAACGATCGTAGACCATGCAAGTGCTCATAAATATGACCTTTGTTCCATGTTGAAGGCAAAGCTCCATGATATAAAAAGTGCCGACCGTATCATTGTAAAATGTTTTACGGGGGTTATCAATGGAGTCCTGAACATTGATGGAAGCGCCCAGGTGATAACAAATATCAAATTTTACAGAAGAAAACAATTTATTAAGCAACTTTTCATCTGTAATATCACCAATTACAAATCGTCTGAGACCGTGGCGCCCCTCAAATTCATCTAAATTCTCTTTGCGCCCGTTGCTTAAATTATCAACAATCCAAAGAGAGTGCCCGTCCTCAAGTAAACGCTTGGCCACCCAGCGCCCGATGAAACCAGCGCCACCCGTCAATAAAGCATTCATGAAATTTCACCCTCTGTTTCTCATGATCAGTTTAGATTAACCCCATTTCTTATATGGTCCAGGGTTTCTTTTATTTTAATTTCAAGATTTTCTAGAGAAGGAACAATTTCATAACCCAGGAGATCACTTAGAAGCGTCATATCTTTGTTTTCGAAAGCCTCCTGTAATAAACCGATCTGATTTGACAATTGCCCGGCAATCGAGCGATATTGTTCCTTATTATGGTACCATTCTTTGTTTTCGCCAATAGTGGCAAGCATATTTAACATCCACTGTAAGCCCTCGAGTAACTGTTCAAATTTTACCCAAGAAATTTTACCGGGTCCCTGGTAAAATTCGTCGACCAACAATCTTATTTCAGGGAGGGAGCGGGCCAGGTAAGATTCCGTCGAGAGCAACGCATCAAGAATTAAATCATTCATTGTTTTCATTATAATATCTATTACCTGGATGGTGTGGAGATGGTCAAGCACATACTGATAATAATTTTCATAAACTTCGACACTATCTATATCCATATGACTTAAAGCGAGATTTGATTCGGCAATTAATTGGTTCACGTGCTGAAACATGCTTTCAACGGCTGACACTTCATTGGTACATTCTAAAACTTCATCTAAGATCATTATCTTCATATTCTTACCCCCATAAAACTAATTATTCCCATTTGCTGTTCTGAAGTTTGGTTAAAAAAGTTCGGAAACATTTTCTATATCAAATCCCACGTTACTGGAGTCCCCTTTTTTGCATCCTTCTTTATTGACTTGCCCAACAGATGATCAAAATATTTAGGCGGCAGTCCATAACCCGGGCGAATACTTCGTAAATTGTCAATTGTGAAAACATCACCGGCTTTCATATCCTGCGCGACATAGAGGGAACGGCGGAACTTCATTGAATTCATTTCCCCGGCTGTTGCCCCGTAAGTCACTCTGCCCATTGCCTGCCACGCCCGTTTGGTTTCCTCCACAAGGCTTTTCATTTCCTCCGGCTCCATGGAGAAAGCGGCATCCACCCCACCGTCGGCGCGGCGCAATGTAAAATGCTTTTCGATGATCGTTGCGCCAAAAGCAATACTAGCCACAGATACACCAATTCCCATCGTGTGGTCTGATAAACCGACCTGACAGTCGAACAACTCGCGCATGTGGGGGATTGTATATAAATTACTGTTTTCTGGCGTGGCCGGATACGAGCTAGTACACTTCAATAGTATCAGATCTTTGCATCCTTCTTTTCTGGCCGTACTCACTGTTTCATCCAATTCCGCCAGAGTTGCCATCCCTGTTGAAATAATCAGTGGCCTGCCAGTTGCGGCAACTTTACGGATCAGAGGAAGATCAGCATTTTCGAAGGATGCGATTTTATAACAGGGAACATTAAGAGATTCTAAAAAGTCAACGGCTGTTTCGTCAAAGGGCGTGCTGAAACAAACCAGCCCAAGCTCAAAACAACGCTTCATAATCGGCTCGTGCCATTCCCACGGGGTATAAGCCTGTTGATAAAGTTTGTGCAGTGAAGCTCCTTTCCATAAACTATTCGGGTCGTTAATATAAAACTCGTTTTCGTCAACATCCAGCGTGATCGTGTCTGCCGTATAAGTCTGTAACTTAATAGCATGGGCACCGGCTTCGGAGGCTGCTTTAACAATATCCAAAGCCCTGTCCAATGATTGATTGTGATTGCCCGACATTTCAGCAACGATGAAAGGGGGGTAATTCGAACATATTTTTCTGTTACCTATGATTATTTCAAGCATCTTTAAATATCTCCTTGTTTTGAAAAACTCTGTCTCTTATGAAAGGTTTATTTTTTATCCAGTCCTCCCTTGATAAAGAAAATAAGATAACATCCTTGTATTCCCCATTTTTCAATACATATTTTGGGAAATACCCCTCTTCATTAAATCCAAGCTTTTTATGAAAATTAATGCTTGCTTCATTAAAAACAAAGGCTTCACCTTTTACTTTGCATTTATTACATTTCTTAAAGATGTATTTTAATCCCATGAAACCCATTATAGAACCAAGGCCTTTTGGAACATCTTCCTCTCCTATATAAAATCCCCATTTATAAGTATAAATTTGACTATCCATTTCAATAAAATTTACAATACCAACGGGATAATCATTATATTCGAACACAAGGTATATGTCTTTTTGTCTCTTTTGCAGTCTTTCAAACCAAGATCGGTGTTCTTCCATTGTAATGATATGATCAGTAAACATATTAGCGCGAATACGATCAGAGTTCCGCCAACCTAGTATAATTTCCAAATCTTTTTCTTCTATAGATCGAAGACCAAAATCTTTGTAATTCACTTTTAATTCCCCATCATTATTCGTATTGCAGGATGATTCTTTTCTGTTTGTAAACACTTCATCAGATGGACTGCTTTTTCTTCTGCTTCTTTTAATAAAAGACTATTTTGCAATAGCTCCCGAAGTTTATCTAAAATCATTTGACTGTTTACATCTTCATGCCATCCTAAGTTCCATACTACTCCATTACTTGCGGCAGCATGCACCGTCTCTGATTGATTAAGTGCAATAATGCTTACAATGGTTGGCAACCCCAAATAATAACGCTCTAGCATCGTAACACCTCCTGCTCCGATAGCCAAATCAGCATTTAGCACAAATTCCGCCATATTCTCGACTTGACTGTAATACGTCACATAAGGCATTTGCTCACAGAGTTCTTTAACCTCTTTTCGGTATGGATTACTGCCTCCAACTATGACGTCGACAGCAATATCAGGCCTGTTCAGTTCTCGTACTGCCTCCAATGCTTTTACCGTTTCGTTGGTCGGATCACTGCCACCAAAAAAAATAAGCATACGCCTTACCTGTCCATTACGTTTTCTTAAACGTTTTCTCGTTTCCTTAAACTCAGGCCTTAATAGCCCATAGCCAGGTCCGAGCAATTTCTGACAGTGGTCTGGAACTAAACCATCGTAGCGTAAGTCCATGCTTTCGTATAAATTCTGATCAAGCAAAACATCACAGTCATGGGGCCGGTTAGCCAGGTCGTCAATAACAATGATTTTGTTGACAAAAGGTCGCAGTTGATTTTCCCAGCGAACATCCAAAGAATAATGATCGATGATCAGCCAGGAGATAGGGAAGCCGATTAACTGCAAAATCATTTTAGTTTCATCCGCATCAATTTGCCAGGAAATCGCCTGTGTATCTTTAGTTTCATTCATTGGTGAATAGGCCAGGCGGTAGACGGTAAATCCCTTTTTCTCAATCAGTTCAATTAAATTACCGGGCAGTTCGCGGGAAATAAATAATACTTCAGCACCATTCTCCTTAAGTTCATCAGCAAGCGTCAGGCAACGCATTATATGCCCCGTTCCTATTTGAATGGAAGCGTCAGCACGAAATACTGCCTTCATATCATAATTCTCCCAGTTTCTTCTGTTCAACATGAGCGTTGATAAGAGCCAATTCAGGATGCTGCTGCATCAATTGAATAACTTTTTGCCAATAGAATAATTGTCCGGGTGTATATAAGAAACGAAAGATTTCGGTTATAAGTTGCCAGTCTGCTTCCGTATCAAGTGTCCAACGGTAATTAGAAAAGTCTACGTCATTCTCATAGGATCTTAGCTTAAATTGCCGGGGGTTTTTATAAATATAGGGTGTGACATGCTCACGTTCCTCACTTTTATTTGCCTGAATAAACGCTTTTTCCAGAGCATCAAAAGAGAAGACTTCCGTATCCAGACCGCGCGGGAAACTGCGCTCCAGTGTGTTGCTGCAGTAATCAACTACCGGCTCATCCATGAACCGGCTGACCACCTGGTTCATTACCACAGGATCAAGCACCGGACAGTCGGAAGTGATCCGCACGACTTTATCGGCATGGTGGGTTTTTGCCGCCTCATAGTACCGCCGGAGGACATCATCCTCACTGCCCCTATAACAGGGAATATGGTATTTCTTCGCTTCGTGTTCAATCGGATCATCTGCTGTTTTTGTTGTTGTGGCGACGATGACTTCATCAATCAAATGCGCTCCTTGACAACGTTCGATAACATGGGCAAGCACCGTTTTGTCAGCTAACATCAATAAAACTTTTCCTGGAAGACGGGTTGAGCTTATGCGTGCTTGTATAATTGCCACTGTCCTCATTACTTATTTTCTCCTAACTCACCGAAAATTACACGAGTCCGTTTTGTCGTAACATCTGTAAGACTTCCTGACGCAATACCGGGGGGGCGTCATTGGAACTATAGCTTCTTTGCTCTGCCCTTTTCGCTTCCGGATAATCAAAGGTTTTTCCTAAAAAAATATTAGGAATGACAAACATGTCCGGTAACTCATAAGCTAGCTTTGATTCGTCGCAGGTCATCAATTCTTCATACATTTTTTCGCCAGGTCGCAAGCCAATCTCTTCCATGACGATTGTATCCGGATCAATATTTAAACGCCCTGCCATCTCCTCAATCATAGTATCTACCAGATCCTTAAGCTGAACGACAGGCATTTTCAAAATAAACACTTCTCCCCCCCGGGCGATTTTCATGGCCTTAATTGTCAAATCCGTTGCCTGTTTCAGTGTCATCATAAAGCGGCTCATGGTCAAATCCGTAACAGTTATTCTCCGTTGACGTTTAATCTGAGATTTAAACAAAGGAATTACAGAACCCCGTGACCCCATTACGTTGCCGAAGCGAACCGCCGCAAAGACCGTTTTATGTGTGCCGCTGTTATATTGGGCAGAAGCAATTAAGCGCTCTGCCATCAGTTTTGTGGCTCCATATGTATTGGTAGGGGCAATCGCCTTATCCGTACTTGTAAATATAGTTTTTTTCACGCCTGCGTTAAGGGAGGCTTGTATAACATTTTGTGTACCAATAATATTAGTTTTAACCGCCTCGTAGGGATCGTACTCACAGGCGGGAACATGCTTCATCGCCGCGAGATGAAATACATAATCGATATCCTGCATTGACCGGCGAACACGATCAGGATCGCGTACGTCGCCAATTAGATAGCGAATATTGCGATGTTCCGTCATCTGTTGCCGTAGTTCAAATTGTTTGTCCTCATCACGGCTGAAAATACGAATCACTTCAGGCTGTGAAGGAAGTATCGCTTTGAGCAAACCCTGTCCAATCGTGCCTGTTCCACCGATAATCAATATTTTTTTACCATAAAAAAATCTGTCAACAGACATGTTGACCTCCGTTATCTAGCTTTTTTTTGTTGAATATATTGATTCAGGGAAAGCGTTTCGGGATTTTGTTTGAGGTAACGGGTAATATCATATAAATCAAAATCAGGCTTGATTGGATACAGCGCCTCATAAATGGTTTTAATTAAGTGATAGTCCTCATATGTATCAAGGGTTAACCTGTATCCGGGGTGGCGCAGGAATGGAGGAGCTTCAATGTTAGACAGGTGGTATCGTTCAGGATGTTCATAAAAATATAACGAAACATGCTCACGCACGGCGGGATCATGTACGGTTTGCTCTACTTCATGTAAATCAACAGTTTTAAAGATTTCCACGCTGAAACCAAGTGGATATGTGCGGACTAATTGGTTGGCAACATAGTCGAGATAAGGGTGGGAAAGCATTTGTTCTATTACACGATCGGCTGTTTCGGCATCGATAAGCGGGCAATCGCTCGTAATCTGTACAATATAATCTGTGTCAGTGGCCTCGGCGGCTTCGACCGTTCGCAACAGTACATCTTCTTCACTTCCGCGGTAATATAAAACACCCTCAGACTGCGCCGCTGCAACAACGACATCGTCCGTGTGGTTGGTTGTTGTAGCAATAACGATGTTATGAATATATTTTGAACGCCGCAAGCGCTCAATCAACCGGGCCAGGGCCGGCTTTCCTGCCAGATCCATCAACACTTTCCCCGGTAATCGGGAAGATGTCATTCGTGTAGCCACAATCGCATTAATTTTCATGTAAAAACACCTCCCGGATAAATCTAGATACACGTTCTGTCGAGTGCCCGTCAAACCAGATAAATTTTTGCTGCAAGTTTTTTATTACATTGTTCTGTTCTTTGTTCTGTTCTTTACACAGACCATTAAAATAGACTAGTAGTTCTTCATAGGAAGTCAGCAACTTTGTTAACCCAAGCTTATTTGTAATGCACATGTCAGCCTGCCGTAAGTTAGGCTGGTAACTAACCGTAGGAAGATCCATTAATACAGCATGCAATAACCCTATTGTATTCATTCCGATTATTAAATCAAACTCGGGTAAAATCTCAATTAAATTTCCTTGTACTGACCTGTCAATATAACGTTGTTTGAAAGACATATCATCTTTCGGATGAAACTTAACATATAAAGACCAGTTCTTTTTGGACTGCAGGGCGAGAATATAATCTTCCAAAACACTTCGTTCAGTATAGCCTAAACTTTGACCATACAATTGCGACAATGGTTGGGAAAGAAATAGAGCCTTCCGTTTGCTATTACTTTTCTGGTGTTTTATCCGTTTATAATTGACAAAGCGATCAAGACCAGGATGACCAAGAGCATATAAAATGTTAGAGGGTACGCCTTCGCTTATTGCTTCCTTTTTTGCCAGTTCATCCATAACAATATAATAATCCGGATAGGCACATATATTAGGTGAATTGTTAAATTCTAGTGCATAATTGGACCAATAGTCTAAAATTAAAATTGTAGGGATGTTGGCTTTTTTACATCGTGATATTGCATGTAACTCAATGTCCGTTCCCCAACTTCGCCCCGTGACAAGGCCAAGTAGTTGTTGATTTGCAATAATGTTTTCTATTTTTTCCAGAGCCTCCTCTTTTGGGGTCGCATAAGCATCGTTTAGTTTTGCCGCAGGGCCGATACAATAAAATTCAAGTGGTATGGAAGTCTGTTGAATCGCTTCAAAGACAAGATAAACAACATCGTAACCACCGGGATCATGTGCGAGAAAAACAATCTTTTTCGTACTCATAAAGTCGATCTCTTTCATGCCAAATTTTTTCGGTTGCTGTTAAAAAATCATGAATATCTTGTTTAGTATAAGGAACACGACATACATCTGCGATTAACAATTTTTCGTCGTACATTTCTTCTGTTATTGGACAGATCCCCCTCTCATAAGGCTGAACTGGTTCTGTAATCAGTGAAAAAGGATAGTTCGTTTGGTTATAAACTTTTTTATGTTGATACATAGGCAACAGATAAATGGGTTTCTGATAACCTACCCCTAATGGGAATCCTTCAGACTTCATAGCTGACGCAAAGGTAGCGCGCGTTATTCCCCAAACGTGAGGATCAAATTGTATCGGATAGACATAATACGAGTGTTCATATGCGTCCGGCACAGTTACCCCCTTCAACCCGTCAAAGCATGTTAAACCTTCCGTTAACAACTTTGCCAAAAGACGGCGGGATACTAAAAAATGCTCCAGCTTTTTCAGTTGCTCTATTCCGACTGCTGCATGTAACTCTGTCATACGATAATTAGAACCCAGAACTACCGTTTCATGGTCGTCGAGGTCGTCCACGACCATTTCACCGTGATTGCGGATTAACTGACAGCGATATGCCAGTTGCTCATTATCCGTAACAATAATCCCACCTTCACCACTGTGGATCACCTTATGGTAATTCAAACTATAAATACCAAGATCGCCGAAAGTGCCTGCCTGTTTTCCCTGAATCGTTGCACCTGGCGCTTGCGCATTATCTTCAATTAAGTATAATCCATGCCTGCGAGCGATGTTAAGTATTTCCGGTAAGTTGGCCGGCAAGCCAAAAAGGTTGGTCACAACGATGCCCTTCGTCTGCGGCGTGATCCATTTTTCTATTTCAGCGGGGTTCAAATTATAAGTATCGGGGCAAATATCAACAAAGACCGGAATGGCGTTGTTCATCAATATGGCGCTGGCGGTCGCTGTCATGGTGTAAGGGGTAACCAGCACCTCACCGCCCGGTCCGATCTCACAGGCTGCAATGGCCGTGTGCAAAGCAGTCGTTGCTGAATTAACGGATATGGCATAGTTTACATGAAATTTTTCGGCAAAAGCTTGCTCGATTTCTCTTACTTTGGGTCCACCAAGAAAATTATCACCTGCACGACCGTAAAAAGCAGAGAGACAGCCTGATTCCATCACCGCCAGTACGGCGGACGTTTCCTCTTCACCCATCGTATTAACCCAGGGTATCGGATGCTCACGAACAGGTGGCCCACCTAATAAAGCAAGTTTACTCATTGTTTATTCCTTCCACTTTTTCTTTCGATCCGTTATTTTGATAAGAACATACCAGCGCATTGGCAACCAGTAAAGGATAAATGCCGTCTTCAAGAGTGCAGGCCGGTTGCTCTATGCCATCTAATACACGGATAATATGATCCACTGCTTGTTGTAGAGTAGACTCGGCAAGTAAACCGGTCTCATTCTTTTGAAGCTTCAAATTATTAAATCCGGAAAATAAAGGGTGCTCATCAATACCGTAATAGATTACACTGTCTCCGCTTAAACGAATGTCAATTTTTCCGCGTTCAAAATATAAATCCAATTCAAAAAGATAATATTGCTCATCTTTGAATGCTTCGGCAAAGCCGGAAACTTTTTTGTGCTCTGTTGTAAAAACAAATGTATAAGAAGGTTCTCCTTCTTGATCTGAAGATGTCGGAACTTTCTCGACGACTTGCACCTGCTCAATGGAACCGGCAAACCAACGTATGATGTCAAATAAATGTGAACCCGTGTTGAAAATACCACGCGTATAGCGCGCATGTATCTTTTGTAAAGCCCCATATGTATCTTGCATAATGCATTCACGCACCCGCCGCATTCCGGTGCTCCAACGTCGCGAAAGATTAGGTAGAAAAATAATAGGTTTGTTTTTAATTAAGGAATATAACTGTGGCACTTCATCAAGGTGGCTAACAACGGGCTTTTCACAAAAAATAAGGCGCGGTGATGAAAAGCGTAGTATTGCCTCTATAGCAGCCAAGTGATGATTTGGCGGCGTACAGATACTCACGATATCGACGTGATGCTGTTTTAACATATCATATATATTTTGATAAAACTCTACACGGGGCGCGATCTGCTGCAAATATTTCACTTGCTCAATACGGTTATCCGTGGCAGCAACCAACTCGATACGCGGATGAATTTGATACGCCAACGTATGAGAAGAAGGTGTTTTCCGCTTCAGATCAAAATCATACATCAGACCTACTTGTCCAAGACCAATGATAGCTGATTTATATTGACCCATTTTAAACAAATCTATTTTAACCACTCACTTTTCAATAATCCAAATTCTATAATATCAGTATATTTTCCATTCTTAAATTCCGCTTCACGCCTAATGCCCTCTTTTCTAAAGCCTAAAGCTTCTGCAAGTTTTATCATTCCACTATTCTCCACGAATGTGCCACAATATATTCTATTCATATTTAAATGTAAAAAACCATGGTTAATTATAAGTGTCGCTGCTTCTTTTCCATATCCTTTACCCCAATATTCTTTCTCTCCAATAATAATAGCAAGTTCAGAACTTCTATTAATGTAGTTAATATTTTGTAAAGATATATTGCCTATATGTGTTTTCTCTTTCGTGTGAATAATTGCTAAAATCAACTGATTAACTGAATTGTAACTATTCTCAATGTACTTAAGCATAGATTCTCTGCTTTTAGGAAATCGATGGTGAGAATTCATTTTGCATACTTCTGAATTGTCAAACCAATGTATATAATTATTGTAAATATCGTCTTTTTCTAATGCTCTCAAAAATATATTTTGCCCTTCAATAAAAATTCTTTCACGCAATTTATTAGTTCTCCCTAATTATTTATAGTGGTTTACAAAATTTTAATAATTTAGAATTGTTTAAGGTGTTTTTTTTCTTCAATGAATAATCGAGCCTTTTCATATTCCTTCACAATAAAATCTGTACTTTTCTCAATAATATACATCAAATTCATTTGTAACTGATGATTGCTTCTCACATTTTCTAGTGTTAGCATATTACCTATTTTTTTAACGTAAATAATAGTCTGGACAATGATCTGGTGATAAAAAACACCTATCGCTTTTTTCTCATATAAGATATCCTGAATAATCTTATCTCCAGCTTGCATTTTAAGTACAATGCGTTCAAGTTGTTCGCTGTTACATTGTTTTAATAATTTTTTTTCTATCTCAAGTAGCCTTTTATAGTGATGAATTGATTTCTTTTTGATGTTTTTTAGTTTCTTAATCTCTTCATCAATACTTTGTATGATTGCTTCATATGTCTTTAATTTATCTTCATCAGTGACAACCATATCAGCCAAATAAGTAACAAGGCGCCGTTCCAGCGGTTTTGTGCAGTATTTCTCGATCGCCTCTTCTAATGTCATAATAACACTTCCATGAATGTAGGCACCTCCTTCAGTGGCATCAATCACTTCTAAATCAGGATGCATTGTTATTTGATATTCATACCAATCTCTAAAAAGGCGATAAACCCTATTAGAACGAAGCAGGTTACCCTGATAATCTTCGAGATAAATATCATCAGCTCTGGAATCATTATTTTCACCTTCATATTCGGTATGCGCTTGATCGCTATGAATTTTCCCATCGGTAAAAGCAAGGTCTTGGCCAATTAAAATAATCGGATTGCATCCCGCTGCCTTAGCAACAGCGAAGGCAACAGTAGCTGAAGATTGTCCCTGGTTGATATATGAAAGATTCTTAAAAAAACTATACCACCACTCTTCATTGCCTTCATAGGTTTTGGGAATAATAATAGTTTTCCCCATATATTCTTCAAATATCTTAGGCCATAGAACTCCGGGTCCGACCAAAACAATATCTTTATCAATTTTACGATCTTTGTAATAATAAGTATAGGTTGGTTCATCCCGTTCAATACTGGCTACCGCATCAGGTTTAATTCCCAGTTTTTCACATGCACGTAAACTGGCGTCACAAGAGATAATAACCGCTTTTCCATATGCATCTTTTAAATGGTGTATATTTTTATCAAGCGAGGGACCTGATGCTACTATAATGGCAGGAAAATCCTTATAAACATCTTTAATTTCATCGATGCCATTGCTTTTCATAAATGCTTCAATATTGAGGTAATTGTTTCGAAAACCGACAAACATATCATCCAGTGAATTCCCCATAGCATAAACCGTATTCCTCAAGCGCTGGGCAATTTGTTTCATCACCCATTGATTTTTATCAGCATAAACGTGATAATTCGGCAAAGTAATAGTTTGAATATTCTGAGACATATTGTAAAAATTGAAGCTTAAAAGATTTACGATAATCTCTCCCATCTGTTTTTCATCACCAAAGATAAGAAAAAACTGTGAAGTATCAAAAAGCGGCGATAAATCTACATGGGTTAGGGTATACTTTAATACATCCATGTTATGTTCAATAATGAACACACGTGTATCTTCGGATATTTTATCTTTTAATTCAAATAAATGATAACCTAATCCAAGACCAAAAACGATGATCAAACTATCTTTATTAAAATTAATACTTTGAACTATCCGTTCCGCTTCTGCAACCGGGTTATATTTGCTATGCAACAAATATTTTTTTGCATCTTTATGAAAATAAAGGGTACCCATTCCATTATTGCTTTTTTCTTCAGTAATCTTATCAATTTGTAAAAAACTTTTTTGTAATAACGACTCTATAATAAAAAAATTAAATTTTTGAAGTGAAGTAATGTTAGTTTTTAAGATATTATAATCCATAGGTGATTCCCCTCTTGATGTGAGTTGGGTGAGATATTATCAAAGGGCTGACCATCTCTGATCAGCCCTTTGATATAATTCCGACACCAGCTTAACGCAGCAACTGTAATACACCTTGTGGTGCTTGGTTCGCCTGTGCCAACATCGCTTGAGCCGCTTGTGTTAAAATGTTGTTCTTGGTATATTCCATCATCTCTTTTGCCATGTCTACATCACGAATACGGGATTCAGATGCCTGTAAGTTTTCAGCAGAGGTATCCAGGTTATTAATGGTGTGTTCTAAGCGGTTTTGGAAGGCCCCAAGTTTGGATCGTTCCGTTGAAACTTTTTCAAGTGCATTATTAATTAGTTTAATTGCTCCTGAAGCTTTTACTTGAGTGGTAATATCTAGTGCCGTGCCATCCGTTTTACGGACACCAAGAGCATTAGAACCCATGTCATTAATACCAATACCAAGTTCTTGCCCGGCATTTGCACCGATTTGCGCCCGGATCTGTTTTGAGCTATCGGTTTGAGCGGCAGCTTTCTTGGTAACTGATATGGTAATTGTGTCTCCGGATTTCAGCGCCTTCATTTGAGCAAGTGAAAGGCTAACTCTCATAGTCACAGTAGCCGCACCAGTACTCGCCGCTCCGGAAATGTAAACACCACCAGCAGTCGAAAAGATAACTTTAGCAGCAGAAATGTTCCCAAGAACTGTTGTGACAGAAAACATATTCCGACAGAAAGCACCTGTGGTAGAAATACTACTTCCATTCGTAAATGTGTCACGAACAATATTAATGCGAATTACATCGGTCTTAACAGCTAAACTTGCATAAGAGATTTTGCCAAGTGCAACAGTTCCATTAGCAAACGAACCTTCCTTATCTATTACACCCGCAATAGCTCCTTGTACACCTACCAAATCCCCATTTATTAGCTTTTTGGTGTTGAATTCAGTCGTGGTGGCAATTCTGTCAATCTCTTTTGTTAACTGAGTAACTTCGTCCTGAATAGCTTTTCGATCTACTGAAGTATTCGTGTCGCCAGCCGCTTGAACAGCAAGTTCACGCATTCGTTGCAAGATGGAGTGGGTTTCGTTTAACGCACCTTCAGCCGTTTGAAGTAGAGAGATCGTATCTTGTGAGTTGCGGGATGCTTGGCTCAGGCCTCTAATTTGGCCTCTCATTTTTTCTGAGATGGCAAGACCTGCCGCGTCGTCGCCGGCGCGGTTGACGCGCAGACCGGAAGATAGTTTTTCAAGGGATTTTGAGCCAGCTGTTGTATTGATGCTCAACTGACGATACGTATTTAGAGCTGAGATGTTGTGATTAATTCTCATTCTTTATTCCTCCATGAATTTTTAGTTTTTTTCACCGCTTCCTTGCAGTGTGGGCACTTCCCGGTCGGCCGCCCGGAATGACTGCTATTGTATATATCGGCAGTCTTTTTATAAGATTTAGGGCCGTTTATAAAATTTTGTCCCATTTTTGTCCTCTGCAGGTTTTAGTAGGGATTTAATCTGCGACACAATATCCTTGGAAGCCACAGCCTCCTTGTTTTCCTGCCGGAGGGTTTGGTAAATCTCACTTCGGTAGATGGCTACCTCGGGAGGGGCTTCGATTCCGATACGGATGGAGTCCCCGGTGACTTCCAGTACCACGACGCGGACATTGTGGCCGATGTTCAGGGACTGCCCCTTTTTTCTTGTGAGCACCAGCATTTATGTATCCTCCCCTGCGGTTCTTCCTGTTGTACCGGGCAGCGGGTGGCGGATGGTGTACCGCTTATCGTTCAAAACAATCTGTCGGGCTACACCGGTAGCGGTGTTGAGTACCACTGGGGCCAGAAGATTGACAGTAGCGCTTTTTAAACCCCGGCTGGCATTGACGATGCAAAATACCGCTAAATATTCAGGCGTCGTTAAAGCTAATGCCTCTGCTTCCTCGTCAGGTAAGTCAAATTCGTAATCCGGATATAGTGCAAAGGGGTTAATTAGAATAAAGCCGGTGTTGTCTTCCTGTAGTGATTGTAAGAAGAAAAAGGGCGAGTCTTCTGGCAGGGCAGTAAGAGAGAATCTCGTTAATTCCCTGGGTAGGCCCGGCAGGCTTGCCGGAAAGGTTAAGATGTTTTGTCCATCGGACATGAGCTACCTCCGTTGGGTTTCAGGACAGTTGAGTTTCGGTTGTTGAGACAGTGATATTTTTAGCGGACAGGTTCTTTTAGAACAGTTTACCATGTTTGCCTGTTTAACGGTACAAATTTCTGCAGCAGGGTGAGCTTGAAATAATTGTTAAGAAAGAACTGCTTTTTTAGTAAACCAGGGGCTGTCAGACTGTATTAAAACCACCGCAAATAAAAAGAGATTTACATCAATAAATGGCCAGGAAATATTTTATTTAGCAAATATGTTTATTACAAACATAGGAGAATTGCAAATACTGCTTGCCGCGAGAACGTATAAAAATATCGGTGACGGTTCTCGAAGGGGTCAATCGGAAGTTTTGCGCGTGAAAAAGGCTCAACTGGCGGATATTTGCTGCTTGTTGAGCCTTGTAAAAATGCATCAAAAACCGCTGGATTAATTCAGCGCCATCCAGTGGTAGAATCCTTGTCTGGCTGCTGCATTATAGTCTCTTACGGTAATTGTCACTAAGGATGACCCGGATGACAACCGCATATTGCAGTGTATGGTGGAAGGCGAAGTCCAATATATCATCTCAGGTGACGATCATCTTCTCGCAATTAAGAATTCCAAGGGATTGCCATTATTTCGCCGGCAGAATTTATTACCATCTTTTAGCTCAACCGCCCCTTTCTTTAGGGTTATTAGTCCTTTTGATACCCTTGGTCCTTGTCCTGTAAAATGTTGCTTTGCAAGTGAGAAAGGCTCAAGACAGAGACTTCCGGGAGGGGAAGTTAAAAAAGTCCCGTTTTTTATATTTTTCTCTAAAGAAAGAGCAGGTTTTATCCGAATACGTAAATAAAAGCTGTGAAAAGGTGGGATCCAGTGTGATTAGCCCGACGCGAGTTTTTGGACTGTCCGGCTCCGGTTTGGATATAGACTCAATAGTTTCTGGTTTGATGAAAGTACAGCGGGTGAAACAAGATAAAATCAAGCAAAACCAAACCATAGCCGAGTGGCAAAGAAGCGATTACCGGGATATGAATAATTCCCTGCGCGCATTACGGGATAATGTGTTTAATATGAAATTGCAGGGTACTTTTCTAACCAAGAATGCTACTTCCTCTAACGAAGGGATTGTTAAGGCCACTGCAAACATTTCTGCCGTAGCCGGGGTTAATAACGTTCAAGTGACCCAGCTTGCCAACAATGCCAGGTTGAACAGCGTTGCCGGTGTTACCTTTGACGCTACCAAGTCTACATTAAAAGACCAGTTGGGCCTAGCCGCCGGCACGGTGACTTTTACGGTAAACGGCAGCCAGAGTATCACTATCGATACCAGCGTGGACAGTATTGACACACTGGTCAGTAAAATAAACAGCGCTAAAATGGCGAACGGGACCAGTGCCGGAGTCAGCGCCTCATTCGATAAAACTTTAAAGCGCATGTTTATTTCTTCTACAGCTACCGGATCGAGCGCGCAAGTAAACTTTGCCACGGTTCCCGCTACGACGGACCCGGTCAATTTATTTTCCGCGCTGAAACTTGGCTCCAGTCTTAACAGTACTGACGCGGTCAGCTTTAATTCCGGCGGCGCGAATCTGGCGGCCCAACTTGGGATCACTTCAGGCGCCATTAACTTTACTATAAACGGCAAAGCCATCGCCTTGGACAGCGGCACTAACACTATGAATGACTTGGTTAATGCTATTAATACTTCAGGCGCCGGTGTTACAGCCAACTTTGACACAGTCCAAAATAAGTTATTTATTACGAACGGTAATGGTGTGAGCGGCAACATCGATATTGCTACGGATGTCGCTGGTACGGACCCCCAGGGCTTATTTGCCGCCTTAAAGTTAAGTTCGAATCCCGGCTTTAACTTGAGCACGGCCAGTGTTGTGCCGGATGCCTCAACATTAGTAGCCAAAGGCGTAGACGCCAAAATCATATTAAACGGGGTGTCCTTAACCGAAGCCGGCAACCAGTTTACGATATCTGGAGTTAATTATACCCTTACCGGCACATCAAGCAGTCAGACAGTAAATGTTAGCGTAGCCAACGATACTGATGCCGTCTATAATTCCATTAAATCTTTCGTGGACCTTTACAACACCACCATCGATAAGGTGAACAGTAAAATTTCCGAGGAAAGGTATAAGGATTACTTGCCTCTTACCGACGACCAGCGGGCTCAGCTGACAACGGATCAACAAAAACAATGGGAGGACAAAGCCAAAAGCGGCCTGCTGCGCAACGACAGTCTCTTGAGCGGTATAGTTAATAATATGCGCTCTACCCTCTATTCAATTGTGGGCGGTGTGGATACAAACTATAATAGTCTGTCAGATATAGGTATTACCACCGGTGACTACTCTGAAAAGGGTAAACTGTATATTAACGAACAAAAGCTTAAGGATGCTATTGCTGCTAACCCTCAATCGGTAATGGATCTGTTTTCCAAGAGTTCTAGTGTTACTGGCGAAAAGGGATTGGCTGTTAGACTATATGACGATTTGACTGGCGGTATTAACCAGATTATTAACAAAGCCGGTAGCGAAAATTCCTACAGCATGGTTGATAACAGCGTACTGGGCCAGAAAATTACTGATTACAATAAACAAATACTGGACTGGGACTCAAGATTACAGGATATGGAAAATCGTTATTACACGCAGTATTCCGCTATGGAAACAGCTTTAAGTAAAATGAACCAGCAAAGCGCCTGGCTGACCCAGCAACTTGGCGGGTCGTCGAAGTAAAAATTTAATTGGGGGTGGTGTAGTGATTAATAGTAATCCGTATCAACGGTACCAGCAGAACGCCGTGACCAGCGCGAACAAAGGAGAATTAACTTTGATGCTATACACCGGCGCTGTCAAATTCATAAAGCTGGGCATGAAATTAGTTGAAGAAAAAAATATTGAAGGTGCGAACAATACTATCATACGGGTGCAGGAAATCATCTCGCATCTTAACGATACTCTGAATATGGAATACGAATTATCGAACAACCTGGCCCTGCTCTACGACTACATAAACCGGCGCTTGGCAGTGGCTAATGCAAAAAAGGACAAGCAGATTCTTGGAGAGGTATTGAGCCTGGTCGAAGAATTAAGGGACACTTGGGCGGAAGCGCTCAAACTGGCCGTTCCGGCTTCCGCGGTAAACCTTTAGTGATATGACTGGAGATACTTTAAACAATTTGCTGTGCCGGGCGGTTGAGCTTACAGCTCGAAAAAAGGCGTTAATAGAAGAGATACAACTATTAACTTCCGGTCAGTCCGATGTGCTGGCGACGGATAAAACAGAACAACTTTTATCACTTATTGGAAAGAAGCAGAATTGTATAAATGAAATCAACAAGGTTGATGCCGAAGTTCCGCGGTTGGAGGAAAAGATTATAAATGCCGCCGGGATATCGTCCCAGGACGAAATAAAAAAAATCTTCTATGACAAATGGCAAGAAATTGAAAAAATGCGGTATGATACCACGTTAATTTTACAGGAAACCCAAAGACTGGACGAACAAAACAGACGTAAGATCGATGAAGAATATTGTAGATTAAAGAGTGATATGGAATCCCTGCACGCCAGAAAAGGAACTGTCAAAGCTTATCAAACGTCTGCCGCACAAAAACAGGGCTATTTCATTGATAAAAAGAATTAAGCTTCCGGGGTGGGTAATCAATGAAAATTCAGGGTGTTGATAACAGCTATATTCCCTTACAGCAAGAAGCGAAAGTCAAAGTTTTTCCGGAGAGGCCGGGCGCAGCTTTACTTGAAGTAGATGCCCGGTCTGTGGGGCAGGCTGAGAAAAAGGTAAAAGATGATGTTGAGCAGCACAAGTTAGAAGAAGCCGTTGAGCAGGCTAATAAGACCATGGAGACCTACAACACCGAATTGCGTTTTAGTATCCATAAGGCTAGCGAGGAAGTGATGGTCAAGGTTATCAACACCAAGGACAATTCCGTTATCAGGGAAATTCCTCCCGAACGTGTTCTTGATATGGTAGCCTACGTAAAAAAAATGCTGGGTATAATAATAGATAAGTTTATATAAATCCATCTAGTAGTTACTCTGAGAGCCCGCATTAAGTGTGGGCTTTATGTATTTTATAGAACATTTCCGGCCATGCTTATGTATATGCCTTTTACTGGAAAGGTCGGAAAACGGTGGATTTTCAAAGGCAAAGAAGACAGGTCGCGGCTTTTTATATTTTTGCCGCAATTTTTGGTCTCCTGGCTGTAAACCTTTGGATTATTCAAGTCAGGGACGGAGAAAAATATGCTGTCATGGCCCTGGAGCAGGAAAGCCGTTACGTTTCCCTGGAAGATGTGATCAGGGGGAAGATCCTGGACAGGAACCTGGCGCCCTTAACCGGTGAACAGGAGGAGGACAGGATAGTTGTTTTCCCCGATATGCTGGAAGATAAAGAAGCTTTTATATTGGAGCTTTCAGGGATCCTCAATGTCACGTGTGAGACTTTGGCGGGCCGGCTGGGCGGCCCGCCGTGCCGCCTGCCGTTCCGGCTGTCGCCGGAGCAGGCGGAGGCCGTAAAACAGCGGGACTGGCGGGGCGTGGCGGTCCTGCCGGTCCGTTTACGCTATGGCGGCAGGCCCCTGGCGGCGCAGGTGGTGGGCCACCTGGGGAAAATCTCCTCTTGGGAGGAGCTGACTTCACTCGGCAAGGGAAGCGATAAGGTCTACCATTATGGCGATATGGTGGGGAAAGCCGGCCTGGAGGCGTTTTATGAGCCCGAGCTGAAGGGCGGCAGGCCTGAACGGGCGGTCAGGGTATTTCACGATGCGCGGGGCATGCTGTTAAACGGCTCTGCTTTTCAGTTGGATGAGGATATCAGGGACGGAAACCGGCAGGACCTGGTGCTTACTATTGACGCCCGTATCCAGCAGGCAGTGGAAGACGTGATGGACAGCAAAGTGGCGAAAGGCGCGGTGGTCGTGATGGAGGCGGGTACGGGAGACCTGCTCGCCATGGCGGGACGCCCGGCTTTTCACCCGGCGCGGGTGGAAGAATATCTGAAAGACGGCGGCGGCGAGCGGTTTTTTGACCACAGTACCGCGCTCTACCAGCCCGGCTCTATTTTTAAGATTGTAGTTGCCGCGGCCGCCCTGGAGGAGGGTGTTGCAAGCCTTGAAAGCCAGTTTACCTGCCGTGGGGAAAAAGAGAGTCTGATCCGCTGTTGGAGCGACGCCGGCCATGGCGACATAAATTTCGCGCGTGCCTTCGCCGTGTCATGCAACCCCGTTTTCGCCGGGCTGGGCTTAAAAATAGGCGCGCCGAAACTGATTGAGTACGCCGGCAGGCTGGGCCTGGGGAACCAGTCTGTCATCGGCTATCCGGTGCCGCCCGACCCGCGCCAGGACCTGGATCTGATTGGAGCGCCCTACAATCTGGTGAACAGCAGCGTCGGCCAGGGACCTGTCCTGGTTACTCCGGTGCAAATAACCTCCATGTTGAACGCGGTTGTTTCCGGCGGCGTCTACCGGGAACCGCGTTTGGTCAGGGAGATACGCCAGGAAGGCGGGGGAGCTGCCAGGGAATTATCTCCGGATCAGGGCAGGAGGGCAATTTCACCTGAAACCGCCGGGAAGCTGCGCTCGCTTATGGAACTGGTGACCCAAGAGGGCGCCGGGAGTGAAGCCCAAATACCGGTCTTCGGCAGCGCCGGCAAGACCGGGTCGGCGCAGCTCGGCAACGGCGAGCATTCGGTGAACGCCTGGTTTACCGGCTACGCTCCTCTGGCGGACCCGCGCTATATTGTAACGGTTTTGGTTGAAGAAGGCGTCAGCGGCGGTGAGTCCGCCGCGCCGGTTTTTCGGGATATTATGGAAAAAATTTTACGTATAGACTAATCACAATGGTTATTAAGAATTTGTCAGAGTCCGGTAAGTGTCCTATCTATTGCATAAGAAGCTTCTCAAGCTCGCTCCGGTTGAACCCGACCACGACATGGCCGTCCACAATTATTGTCGGCACCGCCATCCGCCCGGTTTTTCTGACCATTTCATCCCTGGCGCGCTCGTCGTCCGCCACGTTGAATTCTTTGAAGCGGACACCTTTTTGTGAAAGAAACTCCTTCACATGGCTGCAGTGCGGACAGGTGGATGTTGTGTAAACTGTTACGTCCCGTGCCATTCGCATTTCCTCCTGTAGTTTTATTTTTTACTAGATTTCCTCCGAAAGAGGTAATTATACGCTAGTAACCTTTTCCCTCATTGTTCCATATGATGCTATAAATGCCCTGCTGGTGGCCGGGTATTTGGGCTTCGGCTGAAAAGAGGTAATGCTGTGATAAGCAAGGTTGAGCCGGTTTTAATAGTTGGCGCCGGGGTAGCGGGCGGAGTCGTGGCCAATGTCCTTGGCGATAGTCGAAAAAATAAGTGGCTGAAACCAATTGGTTTTGTTGACGATGATCCCAAAAAACAAAAACTAATCCTGAATGGCTTGCCGGTTTTAGGAAAAAGTGAAAATGTTCCTGAGCTTGTGGACCGCTATGATATTAAAAAGATTATCATTGCTATGCCTTCCGCTTCCGGGCAGGCTATCAGCCGGATAATTGAATTATGTCATCAGACCGGGGCGCGCTTAAAAATCCTTCCAGGCTTTTACGACCTGATTGCTGGCAGAGTGAAAACCACGGACATAAGGGATGTTGAGGTGGGCGACCTGCTGGGCCGGGAGCCTGTTTCCCTGAATGTGGAGCAAATAGCCGGGTACCTGACGGGACGTAATGTGCTGGTGACCGGCGCGGGAGGATCCATCGGCTCCGAATTGAGCCGCCAGGTTGCGAGGTTTTTCCCTGAACAATTGATAATATTGGGACGGGGAGAAAACAGTATTTATGAAATTGAGCTTGAGTTAAGGGATAATTTCCCCGATCTGCAACTCATCCCGGAAATCGGTGATATCAAAGACCGGGCGCGTATGGACCGGATATTTGGCAGATACAGGCCTGATGTTGTTTTTCACGCCGCCGCCCACAAGCATGTCCCTTTTATGGAACTATGCCCGGACGAGGCAGTAAAAAACAATATACTGGGGACCAAGAATGTCGCTGAAGCAGCCTGGCGGGCGGGTGTCGGCACTTTTATCCTGATCTCGTCCGATAAGGCGGTAAACCCCGCCAGTATCATGGGGGCCACAAAGCGTGTGGCGGAAATGGTCATTCAGAACATGGACGAAAAGGGAGGAACGCGTTTTGCCGCCGTCCGTTTCGGCAATGTCTTAGGCAGCCGCGGCAGTGTAATTCCATTGTTTAAGAGGCAAATCGCCCGGGGCGGCCCCGTAACGATAACCCACCCTGATATGGAGCGTTATTTTATGACGACCATTGAGGCGGCGCAGCTGGTTATCCAGGCGGGAGCCCAGGCCGGGGGCGGAGAGATATTTATATTAGATATGGGACAGCCGGTGAAGATCCTTGAATTATCCCATAAACTGATCAGGCTTTCAGGTTTTGAGCCTGAAGCAGATATACCGGTGCAGTTCACCGGAATCCGTTCAGGTGAGAAATTAGTTGAGCAGTTGGTTGATGAGGACGAGGGGATCATAGCCACCGGGCACGGACGCATTTCCGCTGTATCCGGACGCGGCCTGGATATCAGCCTATTGGAAGCTTCTCTCAATATACTGGAAAGCCCGGATTTCTCTTTCCAGGAACAGGATACTATTGTTTTATTGCAAAAATTAATACCTGATTTCAGAAAATAATTATTTAGGATATTACAGAAAAAACTGGTCAGGATGGTGTTTTCCGGATGACGATGCTGATAGAGCGAGAAAAACATCAGGGAAAGATTTTGATAGAAAAGATTATTAACAGGTCCGCGAAAGTGGCGGTGATCGGCCTCGGCTATGTCGGCCTGCCGCTGGCGGTTGAACAGGCTAAAATAGGGTTTTCCGTTATGGGGGTTGACAAGGATTTAAAAAAAGTGGAACAGATAAACAGCGGGAGGAGCTACGTCCGGGACGTTCCGGAAGATGTCCTGGGCGCTCTTGTAAAAAAGGGAAACCTGGCCGCGTACCCTCATTTTGATTTGCTCAGGGAAGCAGACATTATCATAATTTGTGTTCCCACTCCTTTGAAGTCAATGAGACAGCCGGACCTTTCCCATGTTATAGCGGCAGCCGGAGAAGTGGCCAGTCATATTAAAGAAGGTCAGCTGATCAGCCTTGAGAGCACCACTTTCCCCGGAACAACCAGGGAAGTGATCCTGCCCATACTGGAGTCTGCCGGTCTTGCTGTTGGGAAGGACTTCTTTTTGGCTTTTTCTCCGGAAAGGGTCGACCCCGGCAACAAGCGTTACATCACCAGGGATATCTCAAAAGTGGTCGGCGGGGTCACTCACTTGTGCCGGGACGTCGCATGCACTTTTTACAGCCAGAGCCTGAAGCAGGTGGTGCCGGTATCTTCTCCCGCCGCCGCGGAAATGACCAAAATCTTTGAGAATACCTACCGGTCGGTCAACATTGCCCTGGTTAACGAGTTTATGATCCTTTGTGACCGGATGGGCATTGATATATGGGAAATCGTGGATGCCGCCGCCACCAAGCCTTTTGGCATTCAAACCTTTTACCCCGGCCCCGGGGTGGGGGGGCATTGTATACCCGTTGACCCGGTTTATCTGGCCTGGAAAGCTAAAGACTACGGCTTTTACACCCGCTTTATCGACCTTGCCGGAGAGATCAACGCACAGGCGTCAGAGTTTGTTGTTCAAAAACTGGCCGCCTTATTGAATAAGCATAAGAAATGTTTAAATGGAGCGAGGATCCTGGTCCTCGGTGTCGCTTATAAAAAAGACATTGACGACGTTAGGGAGTCCCCCGCTTTGAAAGTGATTGATTTAATGCAAAAAAATCAGGCTGAGGTCGTCTATCACGACCCTTATGTGCCGGTGTTTCGACTCCCGGGAAAAAATGAAAGGTATATGCAAAGTATAAAGCTTACAGTTGAAGAAGTGGCCGGGGCGGACTGTGTGTTAATATTAACCGACCACTCAAATATTAATTACCAGTGGGTGGCGGACCACGCCAGGCTTGTTCTGGACGCCCGCAACGCGGCAAAGGACGTGATAACAGGTAAGGAGAAAATTGTAAGGATTTAGTCAGTAGCCAGTAATTAGTAATCAGGAGTCAGAAGTCAGAATAATTTTTAGATACTGACTGCTTGAATAGTCATAAACTTGGTTCCGGGGGAGTTGAGATTATCAAAGTTTCAGTTTTATCCTTGACCCTGATTGGGATTGTAGCGGGCGTTTTCACAAATGATTATGTTATCGCAGTGCCGGTTGCGATTGTATTCAGCGCAATTGTTTTGTATGCCGCCGGTATATTTGAGGTTCCGGTGAAGGACAGAATATTTTTATTCAGGCTGGGGCTGGGGGCGGTTCTAATCAGGTTTCTTTTCATTGTGGCCACCCACAGTTTTGACACAGCTTTTATCAATTACGTTAATTCTTCAGACGCTCAATATTATGAATATATGGGCAGGCAGATCGCGGACGCCTGGCACGGCGGCGGGACCATCGCGGTACCCACGGGAAATTACGGTTACTTCTACTGGAACGGCCTGATTTATTACCTCGCGGGTTTTAAGCCGGACTTGCTCCGTGTGTTAAACAGCATTGCATCTGTTTGTATAGGGTTGAACTTGTATTTTATATCGCTGAAACTTAGCGGGCCAAAGGCGGCAAGAATAAGCTTCGCGCTTGCTGCTTATTTCCCTTCGGCTGTTCTGTGGTCATCGTTAAATCTAAAAGATAGTTTGATTATTTTTCTTATAACATTGATCGTTAAGAAAAACATTGAGTTGATGGAAAAATTTCAGCTTGGAAAGGTGCTTTTTATGTCCCTGCTGCTGATGGCGTTAGTCTCGCTGCGGTTTTATGTGGGGATATTGCTTGCCATATGCATTAGCCTTTCCTATATTCTTACCGCTACAAAATTCCTCTGGTGGCAGAGAGCTGCCTATACCCTGGCCATTTTTTTAATCGCCGGATTAGCCCTGCAACAAATGGGATACGGTTTTATGGGAAAAGATTATGTTTTCAGCCAGAGTATTGAAACAATCGGAGAGCAACACGAAAAAGGAGCTTACGGCCAGGGCGCCTTTGCCGGAGACGTCAGTTTTGATTCTTACTCCGCCGCGTTAAAATATTTACCCACGGGTATATTTTATTTTCTTTTCGGCCCCTTGCCCTGGCAGTCCGTTGGGGCGATCCGTATTATCACTTTGCCGGAGATGATATTCTTGTACTATTTATATATTTATTTTATAGCCGGGACGAAACATCTCTGGCGATATCAGCGAGGCGCTTGTTTGTTTTTGCTTGTTATAGTCATATGCTTCGGTTTGATTTACAGCCTTGGTTCTTCAAACATCGGAGGACTTTACCGTATTCGCCTGCAAGTAATTATGATTGCTTTCATTGCAATCAGCGAGGGTTTGCAAAACAGTTGGATATTGGCAAGGATATTCGGACGTCTGGCCGGGAAGAAGTATCTTTTAAAATAGACTGAAGAGGCGTGTTTTACATGAGAAAAGGATTAATAATTGCCTATCACAGGGTAAATTCCAGCGGGAAGGACCCCATGGCCGTGTCAGTTGAAAATTTCCGGTCTCAGATGAGATATTTCTACGATAAAGGGTACACATCAATTACTCTGGAGGACTATTCCATCAGGATGGGCCAAAGTGATTTGCCCCGGAAAAGTTTGATTGTTACCTTTGACGACGGCTACCGTGATAATTACCTTTTTGCCTTTCCCATCCTGAAACAGTATGGTTTCAGCGCGACAATATTCTTGACTGTGAATTATATAGGAACAGATAATACTTTTTCCATGGATAAAAATAAATGGGATAAAGTAGCGGATGAAGATTTGCCTCTAACCTGGGAACAAGTCTTTGAGATGAAGAAATACGGGGTGGAATTTGGTTCCCATACCTGTGCCCACTGGCACTTGGACGAATTGCCGGAAGAAGAATTGACTAAAGAGTTGGTTGATTCAAAACGCCGCTTGGAGAAAATGCTTCAATCAAAAGTGACGAGTTTTTGTTATCCGTCGGGGCGCTTTAACCAGAAAGTAAAAGAAGCAGTATATAAAGCCGGTTACCTGGCAGCCGTGGTGACCCCGAGCCATAGACAGGTCGGTGAAGACATATACAGTTTAAAAAGAATCGGGATTTATTCCAACGATACTCGCTGGCGTTTTCGTTTAAAAACATCTCCTTATTTTGCCGCGTTTAGAGATTCCGGATTGCTCTATCGGTTAAAGAATTACATACCGCGGGCGATTTTGCAGCCATAACCGCTCACTATAAATACTTTCGGGGTGCGTCAAAATTGAAAGTCTTATTTTTACCGGCAGCGTCTTGGAATGACCCGCCCAGCAGATACAGAATATACCAGTACCTGGATTACCTGAGAGGGCGGGGGATCGCCGCTGATTGTAAAGCAGGTGTGTCTGATTATATATATACCAAATTTGCCCCTTATAAAGGAAATCTTGCCAAAGCAGTCTTTTTCGGGCTTTCGTTGCTTTCCCGCGTTCTGGCCTGCTTCATGATCTGGCGTTACAACGTGATATTCATCCAGCGGCTGGTACTGCCGCATATCTATCCTTTTCCTGAAATGCTAATCTGCATAGTTGCCGGCCTGCTAGGCAAAAGAATAATTTTTGATTTTGACGACGCTATTTTTGCCACATCGCCTCACCGTAAACATACTCTGGCGGAAAAATTCACCGACAGCGACAGAGTAGCCAGGATATTGGCCAGGTGCGACGCGGTAATTGCCGGGAACGCATATCTTGCCGCCTATGCCCGTGCTTATAACGTTAATGTTGTGATCATCCCCACTTCTATTGATCTGGCCAAATACCCGGTGAAACAAATAACAGACAAAGGACCGGACGGACCTTTCGTAATCGGGTGGATTGGGATGCCCGGCTCATTGCCTTATCTTAATGTGTTGAAACCTGTTTTCCAGGAAATCGGCGCTAAATATAAAATCCTGGTCCGGATTATCGGCGGGCAAAATTACGAGTGCCCGGGGGTCCGGGTGGAGCGCCTGCCCTGGTCTTTGCAAGATGAAGTCAGCCGGATTCTCACTTTTGACATTGGAGTAATGCCCCTTACCGAAAGTGAAGAAGCAAAGGGAAAGTGCGGGCTGAAGCTCCTCCAGTACATGGCCGCGGGGATTCCCGCTGTAGCCTCGCCCGTCAGCGCCAATAATGAGATTATAGCAGATGGAGAAAACGGCTATCTGGCCGCTTCTCCGGAAGAGTGGAAAGAAAAACTTTGCGCCTTGGTCAATTCCGCCCAACTGCGGCTGGAGATGGGGCGGCGGGGTAGAGACACCGTTGAGCGGCGCTTTTCCATACAGGCTAATCTGCCCGGGTTAATACGGGTAATAACTTTAAACAAAGGTTGTGTTGAAGAGAATTGACTAATGCCTTAATTATCCGGGTTTATTTGCGTTTGGATGTGGAGGTCCGGTTATGTTGAGATTTTTTAGAAAATGGCTTTACCGGAGATTGCACGAAACCTATGAAAAATTTCTAGAGATAGAGAAAAGAAAACAGTTTGAAAGCGCGAAGCTGCGCGGCCTGGTGAAGGTGGGCGGATACACCTACGGAACCCCGTCTATCATCAGCTTTCCCGGCGATAAAAACGAGGTGACAATAGGTTCATATTGCTCCATAGCGGACGGCGTTACAATTTTTGTCGGAGGCAACCACCGGGTGGACTGGATAACGACTTTTCCCATCCGGCTCATGTTTGAGCTGGTAAAAGAGCCGGATGAAGGCGTGGTGGCGTCAAAGGGCGACGTGATCATCGGTTCCGACGTTTGGATTGGAAACGGGGCCACGATCTTATCCGGTGTGGAAATAGGATCCGGAGCGGTGATCGGGGCGCGGGCGGTCGTTTCAAAGTCGGTTCCCCCATATGCGATTGTCGTGGGGAACCCCGGGAGAGTTGTTAAAAAGAGGTTTTCGGAAAGTCAGATTGAACGGCTTCTGGAAATAAGCTGGTGGGATTGGCCTCCCGAAATGATTGCGGCCAATGCGGGTATTCTCTGCAGTGGTGACATAGAGAGGTTTTGCGGGCTTTATTCAAATCAAGGATGAATGTCCCCCCATTGACGCGGTTAATTGCAAGGGTGTCCCCTTGGGCAAGGCGGAGGGAAAGATATGGGCCGTCTCTTGGTGGTAATGGTAATAACGGTATTTATACACCTAATCATCACCTTGAACTACTCAATCCGGTTAGCCGGGTTGCGGACGAGGCGGTTGCTTACCGCAATTTCCATTTTCAATGTGATCTATCTCTTTGCCAGCGTATCCAATGTTATTCAGGCCCCCCTGATGACGTCGATTGTGGAGCATTCCATCAAGTCAGGTATACTCCGGGCGGGGGCGGATGTTCCCGCGGGCCAACTGATCTTCCAGGATGCTTATAAAGAGCAACTGGTTTTACTGGAGCGCAAAATGCGGCTGGTCATTTTAGCGTCAACTGCGGGATCTGTGATTGGAGCATTTATGATTCCAGCCGTGGTACGGGTTTTTATCAGGGCGGTCCGGATTTTTGAAGAGGTGGGCTCGGCGCCCATGACATTGATCAAGCTTTTTTTTTCTTTGCCGTGGCGGCGGGCCGGTACGGCCTGGCCGCGATATAGTACGCTTGTATATCTATTTAAACAAAAATTGACAATTTCTAAAAATCTTTTGCTGGCGAATGTGATTATGACCGGTTTTTATACCACCGGGGTTCTTTCCGCTCTTTATGCCGGTGTAATGCTCCCCGATTTTCGTTCTACGGCTACGGCGCTATCAGTAATAATAAACGGAGCGGCAATTTTAACAGGGGCGGTGGTGTTGGAGCCTACTTTATCGTCCATTACCGACCAGGCGCTATGCGGGGCCAGGAGTGAGGCGGATATCAAACAAATGACTGCTTGCATGGCGTTGACCCGCATATTGGGCACACTCTTTGCCCAGGCGATCATTTTGCCTTGCGCTTACCTCATCAAATATTTTGCGCAATTTCTGGTTTAGTAGTCAGCAGGAATAAGAGAATGGTTTACCATCAAATTGGCAGAAGTTGTGTCTCCTTTCTTTTCTCTACTGACTACTGGCTGCCGGCTGCTTGTTTTCGGGGGTGAGCGGTTCTTGAAAATTATTCTTACAGTTCACCAATTCCTCCCGGATTTTTTTACGGGTACGGAAATATTGACCTATGATACGGCTAAAGAGCTGCAGAAACGCGGCCATCAGGTCGAAGTGTGGACCGGGTTTCCCCTCAACCGGGAAATAAGTGAGAATAAGGACATTGATAATTATCTTTTTGATGGGATTTTCGTACAACGGTTTTACCATTATTATAAGCGGTCAACATCTCTTGACAAATTATGGGAGTATGAATATAACAATGAAATCTTTAGTAAATACTTCATTGAATTATTAAAGAATAAACGCCCTGACCTTGTGCATTCTTTCCATTTGGGCAACTTATCCGCTTCACTTATAGCTGAATGTGTGAAGCTTAATATTCCCACAGTTTTTACTGCTACAGACTTCTGGTTTATTTGTCCCAAATGTCAACTGCTCTTAGCGGATAATTCCATATGCGGCGGACCCGGCGCGTATAGCATAAATTGCTTTGCTCACATGTTAAATAGAGATTATTTAAATCTAATGCCGTGTTGGCTGTTTAAGTCATTGATATGGCTAGCGGAACAAAGCTGGTTTCCGGAAAAACGGTATTTGCCATTATTGCGCGCTGTGGTGTCAAGGACGGGTTTTCTTAAGGAAATGATAAATCGCCTGGACAGAGTTCTGGCGCCGACTCATTTAATGAAAAAGGTCTTGCTGGAATATGGTTTGGATCCTGATAAAATATGTTACGTGCCTTATGGAATAAATTTAAATAATATTGAAAAACCCCCGTTGAAATCCGCCGGTAATAAGGTCCGCTTGGGTTTTATCGGAACAATTGCCGAACATAAGGGAGTCCATATTTTATTAGAGGCGGTCCGTTTATTGCCAAAGGATGTCCCAGTGGAAATATCAGTATATGGGAAACTTGAAGAAGTGCCGGAATACACGGCGCGTATAAAAGAAATTGCCGGCGGTGACGGCCGGATACATTTCCGCGGCACATTTCCCGGTCAAGAAATTGGTTTTGTTTTTTCTCAATTGGATTGTTTAGTAGTGCCTTCTGTTTGGTATGAAAATACGCCTTTGGTAATTTATTCCGCGCAAGCGGCAAACACGCCGGTTATCGCGACAAACCTCGGGGGCATGTCGGAAGTAATCCGGCATGAAATAAACGGGCTTTTGTTTGAAAAAGGGGATACGGCACAATTAGCTCATTTAATAATGCGTTTGTGCCAGGACCGCAATCTTCTTTCAACTCTTTCGGCAAATGCGGTGAAAGCAAAATCGATTCCCGCTTATGTAGATGAGTTGGAAGAATTGTATAGTGAGCTGTTAGCGGAAAAAGCTTTGGATATGGTTCCATGGCGGATGGTATGAATAATTGTGAGGAGGTGCCATTAGAGGTTTGAAAGCGCTTAGATGCACGGTTTTAGGCGCGAACGGCTTCATCGGCGGCTATCTCTGCAGGGAATTAGTTAAATTGGCTGATCATGTTAATGCTTTCGACCGGGTTTTTGATAATAAATTATTAAATGAATTAGAAGGCAAAATACATTTCTACCCGGGTGATATTGCAAACGATTTCTTACTGGAAGAGGTTATACGCAATACCGATATCCTTTTTCACCTGGCCTGTACGACCACGCCGGCCACATCTGACGCTGACATTATCTATGATATCACCTCAAATTTAATCGGCGCCATAAAAATATTAATCATGTGTGTAAAGCATAAAGTAACGAAAATAATATTTCCTTCCTCCGGTGGCGCGGTATATGGAATCCATCCTGCCGACGTGGCGATAAGGGAGGATTTTGCCACTCAACCGATCTCTTCTTATGGAGCAACCAAAATTGCTATTGAAAAGTACCTTCACATTTTTGAAAAAAAATATGGGCTTAAATATATGGTGCTCAGGTTGGCAAATCCTTATGGCCCTAAATTTACCGGTTTCTCACAAGGAGTGATTCCCAGCTTTATTAAATGTATATTGGATGGAGTACCCTTGAATATTTGGGGGAATGGTGAAGTAGTCAGGGACTATATATACATCGATGATGTAATTTCCGCTTTTATTAAGTCAATAAGTTATCAAGGAGAAGCAAGATTATTTAATATTGGCTCCGGTGTTGGGTTAAGCGTCAATCAATTAATTAATATACTGGAAGGCTGCGAAGGTAAAAAATTAACTGTGAATTACCAAGGCCCGAGGGATTGCGATGTTCCTTATATCGCTCTGGATATAAACAGGGCCAGAGAGCATTTAAACTGGTTTCCGGTGGTGAATATTGAGAAAGGAATAACGCTGACTTATAAGTACATGAAATTTTACAAACACGCGAATATTCATCTTGAAAAATTCCAAATTTCTGGCCACTGACTCCTGACTACTTGAAAAGAGGACGGTTTTTAATGCGAAAAATAATGTGGCGCATCAACCTTATTATGGCAAAAATTAATGGAAAACTTAAAAGGCTTGGTTGGATACATGTACTTAAGATTTTGTTGAATTTGCCTATCGTTAAACCGGTTAATTTTTCGATGACAGCCATGGACGCAAATGCCGGTATTGGCTTATACAAAAGCGGTGATCTGCCAGACCTATGGATACCGCTGCAAAATGATCCCGGATGCGATATTGACCAATATTTGTTTAAATATGATTTATATCATTCCACATATATAGGAGACTTGGTATCCGGGGGAGATACCGTTATCGATTGCGGCGGGTATATAGGCTTATTTACTTTATGGTGTCTGCGTAAAGGCGCCAAAAAAGTTATTGTGTTTGAGCCGGAAAAAAAGAATTGCATATGTTTAAAGCGTAATCTTTCACCTTACGTTGAATCTGGCAAGGTTGTCCTTGTAGAAAAAGGAGTATGGAGCAATTATGGAACTATGGACTTGAGCCTTACTGAAAGTGGTGTGGGCCATTCATTATTAAATGGAATAGAGGCTGTTGGTTCCGCCTCTGTGGAAGTCGTTGAGATAGACTCTGTTGTTCAAAGTAATGATAGAATTAACTTCATTAAAATGGATATTGAGGGGGCTGAGCGGCAGGCTCTCATCGGGGCAAAAAGAGTTATTGACAAGGACAAACCGAAAATGTTTATTTGCACTTATCACCTGCCTGACGATCCCCGGGCGATAACAGATATCGTGAAGAAAATGCGGCCAGATTACAGGTTCGAGCATACAGGGTTGGCTTTTAACGAGAGGGGATTTATTCAGGAACAGGGAGTTGTTGTCTTCTAATTCCCTAAATAAATGAAATTCCATTTACTTATCAAGTAGTGATGTTTTAAAAAAATCTTTGATTCTTGAAATGTGCTTTTTAAAATAATCAAATAAGGTGGGAAATGGACCTGCGATTGACTTTATATATGAAGCCGGTACTGTTATTTGCTTTTGAATATCGCTGCGCTTTTTTATTGTGCGGGGAAGAATTTTTATAATATTGCAGTACAATTTTATGATCGTTTTAATATCTTTGGTTTTAATAATATATAAAAGTGTGGAATAAGAGTGCAGGATAAAAAATGTTGCGGCAATTTGCCCCAGTAATTTCACAGGCATGTTTTTCAAGTGGACGCAGATTATGTTTCTTTGCATCCAGATGAAGCGTTTAGCGGGGATCTGGCCTGAGGTAGCCTGAATCATGTGATAGACCACCGCCGCGGGGACGTATAGGCATTTGTAGCCTTTTAGCTGAGCGCGCATACCTATGTCTATGTCTTCATAATAGGCAAAAAAATCCTCATCAAAAAACCCCACGTCGGCAAACAATTCTTTGCGGTAAATCGCCGCTCCCGCGCATGCCGAAAATATATATCTGGGCCGGTCATATTGCCCGGCGTCAATCTCATTTCTGCCGACGGTATGTCCGTAGTAGCACAGCATATCGCCGGCGTTGTCAATTAAGTTTCTATTGAAATAATTCATCATTTTCGAGGCGCAAAGGCCGACATCGATATTTTCGTTAAGAGCCTTTACAAGCTCTCCCAGCCATGCCGGGCCGGCTTCCGTATCGTTGTTCAGCAACGCGACGTATTTGCCGCGGGCAGATTTTATCCCAGAGTTTACGGCCGCGCAAAATCCTTTATTAACCGGCAATTTAATGATCCTGACTTCCGGGTGGACTGATTCAATATACTGGATGGAATCATCGGATGATCCGTTATCTACCACGATTATTTCAAAGTCCTGGTATATTTGGCGCTTCAGGGATGACAAGCAGGTTTTTAGCAGGTCGCTGCCATTCCAGTTCGGTATTACAACAGATGTTTCCGGTATTGGCATAATTCCCAACCTTCCATCAATGGCTTCCCAGTTCATAATGTAAGGATATTTTGATTAAATAGTTCTGGCGCCAATTTGAGTTTTTACTAATATATTAAAATATATTTTTGTTTAAACAGGAGAAAATATGGAACGGTTCGTGGCTGTAATCACGCTGACAGTGGTAATCCATTTGATTAGCACCCTGGCCTATTCAGTCCGCTTGGCCGGGGTGCGCACGCGGCGGCTGCTCACCGCGTTTTCCCTTTATAACATAATCTATCTTATGGCCAGTTTTTCTAACAACATCCAGGCCCCCCTGTTAACTTCCATTGTGGAGCACGGGATTAACGCGGGCGCCATGCAAGCCGGGGTTGGCGTCCCGGTGGAACAACTGGTTTTCCATGAAGCATACAAGGGGCAGTTGGCCTTGCTGGCGGAGCAAATCCGGCTGGTTATGGTTGCGGCAACAGTGGGTACGGCCGCGGGGGCGTTATTAATTCCACCTTTCATAAGCATATTTGTAAAAGCGATTCAGCTTTTTGAAAGGACGGGCTCGGCAATCCGCGCGTTTTCAAGCATCATTTTTTACTGCCCGCCCTGGCGTTTGCGTCCGTGCCGGTTTCGATTTTCCGCCTGTTGGCCTATGATCAGGCAGATAACCAAACAGAGGATAAAAATACCCAAAAAGTTATTGCTGGCGAATATTTTTGTAAGCGGGTTTTATTTGACAGGTGTACTCTCAGCACTTTACGCCGGCGCCATGTTTCCTGATTTCCGGACAACGGCCACTACGCTTTCAATGGTTATAAACGGCTTTGCCACTGTTCTGGGGGCAATGGTGGTGGAGCCGGCGGCGTCATCCATCACCGACGAGGCGTTTCGTGGAGACAGGGATGAGTCGGACGTCAGGCAACTGGCTTTCTACCTGGCGTTAACCCGCCTTTTGGGAACTGTTTTTGCCCAGGCGCTGTTTCTGCCCGGCGCGTATATTATTAAGCTTATTGTTCAAATGCTGGATTGAAGTAAACAATTAATTATTAATCCAATAACCCACGTTTTTTAATTTCCCGCGCAACCAGTTCGGCCGCTATTTCCGCGCCGTTATTATTCCAGTGAGTATCGTCGAAATGATATACATCCCGGCCTTCATTGATTTCATTTCTGAATGGGTCAATCAGGTTTACAGCGATTACATTGCGGTTCTGGAGTTCGCTTGTCAGGCGTTCAATAAAGCGGGGATCGTTTTTTATTTTTTGTTCTTCAACAATTTCGCCGTAGTAAGCGTTGTACTTGTCAGGAACGGCAAGGAAAATTAATGTTATACCTTTCGCCTTGAGCTGTGTGTTAATGTAGGAAATAAACTCAGCTATTTGACATACATCTTCAAAATTCTCCGTTTTATTAAAGGAAATCAGATCGTCCTGGAAGTACATCAGTTCCCTGCCGTTCTTGAGTTTCACTATGTCGACTTTATCTAGCGCCGGTTTGCCGGTAATACTATACCATAGATTATTTACCAGGAATTTGATATTAGAAGAGTTCACCACTTCCAGTTGTTTGCGATAAGTTTTTTTCCTGTCCCAGTTTTCCACATAATCATTTTTCTTCTTTGATTCCGTATAATAAAAATCAATTTTTCCCACATTAAAACTATCGCTGCTGATATTCCTTTCAACAGATTCCCAAACCAGGACTTTTGTATTTTTTATCAGATCACTCTGTAAAAAAGAAAAAGGATCCTGGACACCATTGGCTGCCGCATTGTAACAGTTGGTATTTAATTGGTTTTGCAACAGTATTGGAAAACGTCCGTCATCACCATTGCAAAGCATAAAGGAGTCTCCAACCGTCAGAACGGGATATACTAAATTTTCACCGTATTTTTTATTTAAAAAACCTTTTTCGTCCGAGGTGTCAACAACTTCGCGGCGGACCCCCAACCGGTACAGATATGAAAGTCGCGCCAAATCGCCGAATGCCGTTACTTCGACATGTTGTAGCGGCTCATGTCTGCCCGTATATATCGATCTCTTTATAAACTTATCCGGCAACGAAAGGGCTTCCCTTGTAAATCCATAAATAATTATATGAAAAATTAAAAAAAAGATAATAATTATCGTGAATTGTTTTACAAAATATTTATAAGACAAGTTTCTCACCCTTGCTCTCAAAATTGAAAATATAAAAATTCACTGGGGTTGTTAATCATTGTCAGGGAAACGAGGGCAATCAGGAGCGTAAAGGCCAGCCATTTTATGTTTGGCCTGATGTTGTTTGCCAGTTGTATGGAGTTTGGCAGTGTGTTAACAGCGATCAGAGCCAGTATTATAAAAAAAACTTCAGCCTTTGTCGCGTATTCGGGATGAAAATCAATTCCGTTAAAGCCAACGCAGCCTTTTAATATGTTGAATGCTGTTTTTAAGTCTTTTGCCCTAAAGAATATCCAGGCCGCGACCACGGCAATAAATGTGATAGTTCTCGCTATAAACCAGTTTATCTCAATTTTTGCGGCTCTGAATGCGTGGTTGACGCATAAGTAAATACCGTGCAGACCTCCCCATATTACGAAAGTCCATCCTGCCCCGTGCCATAAACCGCCTAATAGCATTGTCATCATTAGATTAATATATTTCCTTAGTTTACCTGACCTGTTTCCGCCAAGAGGAATATACAGATAATCTTTTAGGAATCTTGATAAGGTCATGTGCCACGTGCGCCAGAAATCTATGATATTGTTTGATTTATAGGGGGAGTTAAAGTTGCGCGGCATTTTGATATTAAACATATAGGCCAAGCCTAACGCCATGTCTGTATAGCCGGAAAAGTCAAAGTAAATTTGCATTGTGTAAGAAAGGGCGCCGGCCCAGGCCTCAATGAATGTCGGGTGCTCAGCCAGGTCAAAGACCAAAGCTGCATGAGGAGAAAAATAGTCCGCTATAATTACTTTCTTAAACAGCCCGATAAAGAATAACAGGATTCCGGCGGATATATTCAGGTAGTTCACCTTAAAAGTTTTTTCATCTTTGAACTGAGGGATGATTTCTTTGTGGTAAACTATCGGGCCCGCAATTAGATGGGGAAAAAATAACACAAATAAACTGTAGCTTGCCAGGTCATATTTAATGTTCCTGTTTTTATACACATCAACTATGTAAGCTATTTGAGTAAAAGTAAAAAAAGAAATTGCCAGCGGTAAAACAATATTTAAGGAGCTTATGTTAGTTTGGAATATTTTATTAATATTATCAATAAAGAAATTGCAGTATTTATAATACGCAAGCAATAACAGATTAAAAGAGACTCCCGCGATAAAAATTTCCTTTCTTCCAGTCCCATGCAATAAACGTCCGGTCAGATAGTTCAGGGCAATGCTGATTACTATTAAGATTGCATACCGGTAATTCCAGTAGCTATAGAAGACTAGTGACATCAGAACCAAGGATAATATGGCCGGAAGGCGGAGCTTTTTATTTATGCAGAAATAGAAAATAAAAATTGTTAATGGCAGGTAAATAAATATAAATTCAAAGCTGTTAAATAGCATAAAATCCCCCATAATGATTTATTAGACAAATGAAAATAAGGGAAAGTAATTAACCTCTTTCCCTTATTTTTCTTTATTGCGCAGGTTTTACAACTAGTTGTTGTTCGCCATATTCAACTGCCAATTCCCGTTCAAACCATTCGGAAAAACCGCCGTCGTAATTCTTGACGTTGGGAAAGCCCATCAGTTCGTGTAAAACAAACCATACCAGAGAAGATTCCACACCGTTGTTCGAATAAACCAGCACCTTTTTATCAGGAGTGACTCCTTTGCTCGCCATAAGAGCGTTCAATTCCTGGATTGCCTTAAAAGTCTTATCCTCATACAGGGTGTCTAATAGACTGATATTGACGCTGGTGGGAATGTGCCCGACCAAATATTCATTTTTAGAACGGGTATCAACAATAATGGTATTTGGGGTATAATTCAGTATTGCGTCCACAACTTCTTCCAGGTTTGTATATATGTTTGTATCCGCTTTCGCATAGTTAAATTCAAAATTGGCCGGTAAGATTGCCGGCGGCGCTACGGCTGTCTCAAGGCCGGCTTCTTTCCATTTTTCGAACCCGCCGTCCAGTATTTGAATTGGGTTGTCGCAGCCATAAGCCTTTAATATCCAGTAGACACGCGCCTGCAAGCCGTCATTGCCATATAGAACAATCTTTTTCTGGCTGTTGATCCCTTTGTCTCCCAGTGCCTTTTTTACCTGATCCGGAGCAGCCAGCCGGTCATTGTAGGCCGGGTGAGTATACTCTGAATGCAGGATGGGTATGGCGCCGGGGAGGTGACCCGCTGGGTAAGAATATGAAAATACCTGAAAACTTCTTCCGCGTGTGTCAAGAATTGATAGATTCGCGTCGCTTTTAATTTTATTTAACTCATAAATACTTATTAAGGCGTCAGGATTGCTATATTCGGAAATTTTATCCGCAGCCAGTTGGGCCGGATCCTTCTGCTTCGGCTGTATCACAGCGGGTTTTGAACTGCGATACTGGCGTTTGCAGCTTGCCAGGGCAGTTAAGGTGATAGCGAAAATAAAGATAGTGGCCAAGCAGTAAATTAAAATAGCCAGACTTTTTTTATTCATAGTACCTCCTCATTTTTCAAAAGTCTTATTAAAAAAGTAAGGCAATCACTCCCCCTGTTCACCACTTTGGACCTTACGGCCCGTCTTGAGCCATTCATTTAAGGAGCCGTCATAGTTCTTTACATTTGGATACCCCAGCAGTTCAGAAAGGGCAAACCAGACCAGCGAAGAGCTGACGCCGGAGTCGCAGTATACTATTATTTTTTTGTCCCGGGTTATTTTTTTATTTTCAGCAAGGGCCTTCAAGTCGGGGGCGGGCTTAAATGTCAGGTCTTTGTTTAATAGTTCCGCATAGTAAAGGTTTATGCTTCCCGGTATATGTTTATATAAATATTCGTCCCTGCTCCGGGCATCCACGATAACAAAGTTCCGGTTGCCGATTGCGGCTTCTACCTCATTTAGAGTTGCAATCAACTCCATTTTTGATTTCGCCAAATCGAATTCAAATGTGTCAGGCGGGCGGACAGAGTTTGCGGGGGTAATATCGAAGCCGGCCTCTTTCCACTTATCCAAGCCGCCGTCCAAAATTTTTACATTATCATAGCCGTACATCTTGATGGCCCAATACAGCCGCGCCTGTAAGCCGTCATTGCCATAAAGTATTATGGTGCTTTCATTGCTTATTCCCAGCCCCCCGAGGACATCTTGTAATTGTGGCGGTGTAGCGATCCTGTCAGTATATTTGGGGTGGGTATAACTTTCGTGCAATATGGGTAACGCCCCCGGTATATGACCGTACCGGTAAGATTTCAGGAAAACTTCGTAGCTTCTACCGCGTGTGTCGATGGTAAATATGCTGGTATCGTAAATTTTTTGATTTAAGTCGTAAACACTGATTAGGGCTTCGGGATGCGCATAGTCAGCTATTTTTTCCGCGGCAGCCTGGCGATCCGCCGGGTATTCTTTATTTCCCTCCAATTTATCTTCCGCCACTGAAGGTGAAATAGCGGTTTGCTTGCGGTTGCAGCCCTCAAGCAAACAAGCTCCTATGATGACACTAATTAACATGACAACCAATACTGCTCTTTTTTCTATAGGGCTCTTGACCTCCTTTCCCACCCATATTCTATATCTTGCGGATTCTCCGGAATATCATATGAAGTTTTAACATCAGAAGTTACATTCATCAAGTAACGTAATTATTAGGGTGTTTTGCTATCACAAGCCCGGTTCACCCGACATAAAATAACACGAAGTGGTTGGAGTAGTTATGGAAATTGCCGTAAGGGATGGGGATTGCAATTCATGTTATTGGGGGAAATATTTTCAAAATTATGGTTTTGGACACTGATTGCAAGCGCCATTCTCACCGCTCTTTTTCTTATTATCGCTTTAGCTTATATGGAGGCGGGAGAAAAGGCAAAACGCAAGTGGCTGACCTTGACCTTATGTTCCCTTGCAATGATGGTATTGTTAATATTTATGAAACCCAAGCCGGGCAAGGAAGAAATACAATATATGCCGGTGTCTCCCCCAGCCGCGGAAGATGTTAATAAGCAGCAGGACACAGCTGCAAAGAAAAGCGCTTCTAACTCCGCCGGCTCTGAAAAATTACAAAGCGCGCCAGGGTCAAAAAGTATGCCGGATAATAAAAAGGCGGCGCCAACAATACAAGACCAGCTTAACGATTCCCTCAAAAAGAAAAGTAGTGACGGCATATACAGAGATCCTGTCTTTGAAGAAATTATGGATCTGAAGCGGCAGGCGGAGGAAGACAATAGTGATACAGATATAACCAATAAAAAAGATTTGGGGCAAAAATTTAAAGCAAAGGTACTGGTATCATCACTTAATGTCAGAGACAAAGGAGGCTTGGACGGTACGGTTGTCGCGTCGTTAAATACAGGAGATATTGTAGAAGTCATAGATAATTCCGCTATTGGTGAGTGGGTTAATATAAAGTTAAACTCCGGGCAAAAGGGGTGGGTAATTAAAAAGAATTTAGAAATGCTGCCTTAAGAAAACTTATAGACCGGCGCGTTAGCAGTTTGATGAAAAAATTTTTGTCATATCTGAGGGGGGAAAGGTGATGAAGCTTAAGGAACTCGGAAGGATATTGGGAGAACTTAGACTAGTGTTGGTTTTGGTGCCAGTTGTCGCGATGATAACAAGCGCAATAATCAATTTATTCGTATTGACGCCTGTTTACGAGTCAACGACGACATTAATTGTGTTAAGAGACCAAATGACTCCTTATTCCGAGATAAATATTAATACGCTTACGTTGAATCAAAGGCTGGTAAGGACTTACAGTGAACTGGCAAAAAGCCGTTCTGTCGCTGAAGAAGTCATTAACAGTAATAGTTTGAATTATACCCCGGAAGAGTTGAGCGGCAAAATTAAGGTCGGTTTGGCCGGTGACACCGAAGTGCTAAAGATAACGGCAAGTGATTCCAACCCTTCAGCGGCGGCATTGATTGCCAATGGGGTGGCCCAGGCGCTCTCCGGTAAAGTGTACAAAGTCTTGAATGTTAAGAATATTCAGGTGCTTGATCCTGCTGTGCCGTCAGGCACTCCGGTTAGCCCCAAGGCTGTATTGAATATTTTGCTTGCCGGTATTCTCGGCCTTGTAATTACTGTGGCAATTATTTTTATCCGGGAATACCTTGACGATACGATCAGGTATCCGGAAGAAATAGAAAGCTTGCTGAAGCTGCCGGTGCTGGGAATGATACCTGCGGCCACTCTCCAAGCAGGTGACGGAAGGGGGGTATAAGTTTGAGCAGTTTTGAACTGGTTACTTACAACCAGCCCCGTTCTTTCTTAACAGAGTCCTTTCGGACTTTACGGGCGAACCTCCAGTTTTTTGAGGTGGGGGATTCATTAAAAGCGATCTTGCTGGCCGGGGGGGGGTTTGGAGAAGGGACTTCTTTTATGACGGCCAACTTGGGTGTTGTTTTTGCGCAAGCCGGCCAAAAGGTTATTGTTGTTGACTGTGACCTGCGCAGACCCCAGCAGCATTTATTTTTTAACGTGGATAATAATTTTGGTTTGACCAATATTTTGTCAGAATTTAAAGAACCGGACCAGGTAATTCAGAATTCTCCTATAGCCGGGTTAAATATTTTAACTGCGGGCCCGCCGCCCTCCAACCCGACTGAATTGTTAGGCAGACACAAGATGAACTGGTTAATAGCAAATTTGAAAGAAAAGGCTGATGTAATCTTGTTGGACGCTCCTCCGTCGGCAGTTGTGGCTGATGCCGCTGTTTTGTCCAAGGCGGTGGACGGTGTGTTGATGGTGGTAAGGTCAATGGTTGCTTCCCACGATTCAATAATTAAAACAAAAGAAATGTTAACCAACGCCAGAGCAAGGATACTTGGTGTTGCTCTAAATTGTGCCAGGATGAATGAAGTTATTGAGAATTATCATTATTATTACGCGGATAAAGCCAAAATTATTAAGAAAAAGGCGGAAGTTAAAAAGAAGACTGAAGTTAAAAAGTAAATTATTTCAGTTATTAAGTATTTAGAATGTACCCAAAGATTATTTTTAATGAGAGATTATTCTTAACAGTCGATTGGTTTGCGAGGAAGAATATTTTATGAGGCCCCGGGTAATTCATGTAACCACTATCGGTATAACCTCTTTCAGGGCACTGCTGGCTCAATGCAAATACTTCCGTGAGAAGGGTATGGAAGTAGGGTTTGTTTTCAGCCCTTCGCCAGAGGGGGAAATGCTCCGCCAGCTAGGATTTCCCGTAGAGGAGATTTACATCGACAGAAAGATTAACCCCTGGCCGGACTTAAGGTCAATATTTGAATTGCTCCGTTATTTCCGGAATGAGAGGCCGGACATAGTCCACACCCATACTTCCAAGGCAGGGGTGGTGGGCAGGATGGCTGCGAGACTTGCGGGCGTTCCCAACATAATTCACACTGTGCATGGATTTCCCTTCCACGCCGGGATGCCTAAGCTTAAACGCCGGGTCTATGAGCAAATTGAAAGATGGATGGCCGGGATCACGGATTTTATGCTTTCCCAAAGCGAAGAGGACATTAATACCGCGTTTAATATGAATATTAAGCCTCGCAAGGGTAATTTGTTTCACATCGGAAACGGTGTTGACCTGGCGGAATTCGATCCTGACAAGTATTCCTCCAAGCATAAGCTCCTGATCAGAGAAAGCCTGGCTATCGGCGGAACAGAACCGGTAATTGCCATGATCGGACGCATCAACCGGGAAAAAGGATATCACGATTTGGTGAATGCGCTGCAAATGGTGGGGGATATACCTTGGCAAGCAATTTTTATCGGCGCTGACGAAGGTTTTTTGTCCACTGTTGCCCAGCAAATTAATAGCTGCGGATTGCGGGACCGTATCAGGATCTTGGGGTTGCGCGGTGATATCAACGATTTGCTGGCAGTGGCGGATATATATGTGCTTCCTTCTTACCGGGAGGGGTTGCCCCGCTCCCTGATCGAAGCCCAGGCAATGGCTTTACCCTGCGTAGCTACTGATATAAGGGGATGCAGGGAGGTGATTGAAGGCGGCGTAACAGGTTTTCTTGTATCTCCCGGGGATAGTGAAACATTGAGCGGAGCGCTGCGCGAACTGCTGCTGGATCCCGGACTTCGCCGGAGGATGGGGCGGGAGGGCCGGGAGCGGATGCGCCGGCATTTTGATGAGGCTGAAGTAGGACGAAAGGTTATGTCCGTCTATGAGGAAATCTTGAAACATGAAAAAAATTCTTATTATAATAAGCAACTTTAACGGGGTTGGGGGAGCGGAGACAGCCACCTACCGGTTTCTAAGCAGAATTGACAGGAATAAATTTAAAGTCGATGTTTGTTTTTTTGGTTTTGAAGATAATTTTGTATTATCGGCGGGGAAAGTCGTTAATAAGGTTTATTGTATCGATGTAAAAAAATATGGTCTTATTTCAACTTATTTTAAGATACTTAAATTAATTAAAGCTGAGAAGTATGATATCTTGCATACACATCTGGCGTTGGCAGATGTTTATGGCCTTTTTTTAGGCTTTCTCACTCCGGTAAAATTAATCAGCACCGAGCATAACCTTTCAGACCGGAGAAAGGTGACAACTCTGGGGAGGATCTATTACCGCCTGGCAAGGCGGAGGACTAATTATTTTGTGGGTGTGTCCAGCAAGATAATACACTGGCTAAAATCCATTGGAGTCCCGGAAAAAAAGCTGGTTTTGATACCGAATCCCATAGAACTCAATGAGGTGTCTAAAAAAGTTATTTCAAAAAGCGATTTTCGCAAGGCCTTCCACTGGCCTGATGATTGCGTAATTGCCGGGACGGTGGCGAATTTTAGGCCGGTAAAAGGTTTGAACTATTTGATAGATAGTATAAAAATCTTAAAAGAAACAGGGGTAGACATAAGACTGGTTATGATCGGAGAGGGGCCGGAGCGGTGTAGCCTTGAAAACCGGATCAGAGCGAACCGGTTGGCAGGGCATGTGGAGTTACTGGGTTTCAGAAATGATATCAGGGATTTGCTGCCTTTGTTTGACATATATGTTTCACCGTCACTCATGGAGGGGTTCGGTATATCTATAGCAGAGGCGATGTCCCAAGGGCTGCCGGTGGTGGCCACAGAAGTGGGCGGGGTAACTGATTTTTTAAAGCATATGAAAAATTCGTACCTCGTCAGGCCACGGGATCCTTATGCCTTGGCCGCGGGTATCAGTTACCTGATAAATAACAAAACCGAAGCCGCCAAGTTTCGTGAATGTGCTTTCAACGACATAAAACATTTTGAGACAGACAGCTTGGTAGGTTATATCGAAAAGCTGTATATGGGGGACGCTAATAGTTTTCAGCGCTCGACAAGTTAAGAATGGGGGTATGTTTTTTTTGGCTGGAACAGTAATGGATAATGAACTGAGCAACATATATTACCAGAAAAATGAAGAGCTGTATATAGAGGGTGAGTGGCACCGCGAGATAAAGGGCTTAGGCCTGAATTTCAAGAATAAAACCGTCCTTGATCTTGCTGCCGGAACAGGCCACTGGGAAGAAGTTTTTCTCTCCCTGGGCGCCGGCAAGGTGATCTGGCAGGACCTGTCTGAGTATTTTTACGAAAAGGCACAACTCAGGCTGCAGGGCAATGATAACATTGAATTTTTTATTGGAGACATGCTTTCCGTCCCTCTGGAAAATGAATCAGTTGATTTTGTAATGTGCCGGGACGCCTTATTTCACTCACCCGATGAAAAGAAAACTGTGGCTGAGATTTTCAGGGTGCTGAAAGAAGGCGGGTATTTTTATCTTACGGCACGCAACTGGCGGAGAATTATAAGGGAACCTTTGAATTGGAAGTCGCCGTTAAAGCTTATATCGCCCCATATCTACCGGTTTACCGGAAAAAAGTCTATTCCCACAGCCTTTGTTTTGGAAACATATACTCTGTCGCATATGAATGAATGTGGCTTCAAGGTCGATATGGTGAACCGGGGAGATTCACTTTTTTCCATTCTCGCGTCTAAATAGTCCAGGTAGACCTCATCATGGAGAGGTGGTACAAATAAAAAGAAAAGGCCGGTGTATTATTATATTTTCGGGCTTAATGTTTATTATTGTCCTTGCGTGTCTCATTGCCCGCCCCCCGTGGCCTTTGCTGGCGAAATTACTGGTTGTGGACGACAAGCTTGTGAAGGCAGATGTACTGATAGTCCTGTCGGGTGATTCGGAGAGGGATCTCTATGCCGCGCAGCTTTACAAGTTGGGCCTGGCGCCAAAAATAATCATGTCGGGCATAGGGGGCGGGCAGATGGCGAAAAGGGCCGTCAGCGCGGGTGTTAGAGAACAGGATATTTTAATTGATGACAAATCTGAGAACACATATAAGAATGCCGTTTATTCCAGGGATATAGTAGCTGCCCAGAATTTCAAGTCTGCCATTATTGTATCATCACCGTACCATATGAGGAGGAGCGAGCTGGTATTCGGAAGAGTGTTTAAAAATACCGGCGTAAAACTGCTTTACTGTTCAACCGTAGGCTCCGGATTTAATGTGGATGGGCAATGCAAAAGCGATATTGACAGGCAGATAGTCATGCGGGAATATATAAAACTCATATATTACTGGTTTAGATATTGGTAGCTCCAGCAGTCAGTAGCCGGCAGCCGGTACTTAAGAGCCGGGAGTCGGGATGAGAGAACGGTTTAGCCGCGAGGTGCTCCGAACTCCGATTTCTGAATTCTGACTACTTGAAAGGGTGGCGTATAGTGGGGAGTTTCTATGTCCTGGGCTTGCAGGATAAGGAGCAGTGGCTGCGGGAACTGGAAAACATAAAATATTCAAGGCCGGATTTGCACTACCGGCCTGAATACTGCGGGCTGTTCAGGGGTACCGGGGAAGCCTGGCTTTTTGTCTACAGGGAAGGGGATGCCGCGGTCGTTTATCCTTTTTTGCTCAGGAGGGTGAACCTGATCCCGGGGTTGGCAGGTAAACTTGAGCGGGACCTGTATGATATCACCAGCCCTTACGGTTACGGCGGGCCGCTGGCGTCCCCGGCGGCCGGGGAAGGCGCGTGGGACGGCTTTTACCGGTGTTTTGCCGGATACTGCGCCGAGAACGGCATTATTACCGAATTCATCCGGTTCCACCCCTTATTGAGCAACCACCGCTCGCTGTTACACCATGTGGAAATCGAGAGGACCTCGTCTGTAATCTGCGTTGATCTCAAGAGGCCGGATGAAGAAATATGGGCGGGATATGAGCGAAATAACCGGAAAAATATAAAAAAAGCCTACCGGGAAGGGCTGGAGGTGGTCCTGGAGGAAACGCCGGCGCACTTTAATGATTTTGTTTCGATTTACCACCATACTCTTATGAGGAACCAGGCCGGGGAATTTTACTATTTTAATAACGATTTTTATGATTGTATTCATGAGGAATTAAAAGGAAATTTTTTATATGCCCATACCTTGAAGAGCGGCCGGGTTATCTCAACTGAACTGCTTTTATATAATCAAACTTATATCCATTCATTTCTTGGGGGAACGCTGGAAGAATTTTATGAGTACCGGCCGAATAATATTTTAAAGCATGAGGTAATCAAATGGGCCAAGAGCAGGGGCATCAGCTTTTTTTTACTTGGCGGCGGCTACCGCGAGGGGGACGGTGTTTTTTATTATAAACGTTCCTTTGCGAGGGGCGGCATATTGGATTTCTACGTTGGGAAAAAGGTGCATGACCATGAAGCGGTGATTATGCTGGAAGATCTGATGGCGGCAAAAATTCCACGGGAAAGTGAAAGTTATTTCCCCGGTTACCGGAGGTACTGAGATGAAAAGAGCGTTTGACCTGCTTGGCTCTTTATTGATTCTGGCAATCACCAGTCCGCTGTTGTTAGTGGCAGCGCTGGCGATAAAGATAACTTCACACGGTAAAGTCTTTTTCAGGCAACAACGCGTGGGGCTGCATGGAAAAATATTTGATTTGTATAAATTCCGGAGCATGGTCCCTAATGCTGTAAATATCGGGTCCGGGATGTTTGTGGAAAAAGACGACCCGCGAATAACTGCTGTCGGCAAGTTTCTTAGAAAGACCAGTATTGATGAATTGCCCCAGTTATTTAATGTTATTCGCGGGGAGATGAGCCTGGTGGGCCCCCGGCCCGCTCCTCTGCACCATCTAAGCAAGTATAATGAGAGACAGAAAAAAAGATTAAATGTGAAGCCGGGAATCACCGGGTGGGCGCAAGTCAACGGCCGTTTGGCTGTTTACTGGCCGGAGCGTATTGAAATGGACATATGGTACGTTGAGCATTGTTCATTATGGCTGGACTTAAAAATAATGATTAAAACAGTCGCCGTGGTTCTGTTGCGACGCGGCGGGACCGCCAGGGCAGACCGGAAAGAAGCGGATCCCTTCATGAAAGTGTAGTTCATTCAGAATTCAGGAGTCAGCAGTCAGAATATTACAAGGCAATAAAAATTTTTTATTCTTTTATTCTGCGTACTGACTCCTGACTGCTGACTACTTATGCAATTATCCGCGATTGGAGGGTTAAAGTGAGGTTAACAGGCCGTAAGGTTTTAGTAACGGGGGGGGCGGGTTTTCTCGGTTCACACCTTTGCGAACGGCTGCTTGCGGAGGGAGCGGGGGTACGGGCGCTGGACCTGTTTACTTCCGGCAGGGAAACGAATCTGGCTGCGGTTAGGAAACAGATTGATCTGATAAATAGTGACATAGCTTGCGAAGATTCCGTGCTAAAAGCCGCAAAAGACGTCGATAGCATTGTTCACCTGGCGTTTCCCATGGCATTGCGCCAGCGCTCAATCGAAACCAGGGCTATAACGGATATTTTGACCGGACTCCTTAATTTAATAAGGGCGGCACTCGCTAATAACGCGATATTAGTCTATATTTCATCCATTGCAGTTTACGGCAATGGCAAATATATCCCCATTGATGAAAGCCACCCCTTGGAACCTGTCCTGATGCACGGCGCGGTTAAGCTGGCCGGTGAAAATTTTTGCCGGACGCTTGCCGTAAGCAACGGACTCAGGCAGGTGATATTACGTGTTGCGGATATCTACGGGCCGAGGAACTCCAGGATTAGTGTGCCGATTAAATTTTTGCGCCAGGCCATGCGAAATGAACCGTTGACTTTATATGGAGACGGTTCGGACAGCCGGACCTATACGTTCGTTAACGATTTTTCCGAAGCGGTTGTCCTGAGCTTGATCCGGCCCGGCGCCATAGGAGGGCTATTTAATATTGGGGGCGATGAATGTATTTCCATGCGTGAACTGGCCTTTGCAGTCAAGAGGATTACCGGCTGCGGCAGCCCGGTTCTTTTCCGGGACAGCCCCGCGGCAGGCCGCAGGCTGTCCATAGACAACCGGAAATCAAAAGAAATCCTGGGCTTCAAGCCGGCATACAAAATCGGCGAGGGACTGGCTTTAACCCACCAGTGGCTTAAGGAAACCCCGGGTTATTATTAATTTGTGGCGCCAAATCATGGGGGCCTGTCTACTTGGCGCAATTTCTTGCAGTATCTACAATATTTTTATTAAATTCAAGTCTGTTTTTCATTTTGTCAAATAGTATAATAAATACCAGTGAAGTATTAATAGCGTCATATATTGCCCTGTGCCAGATATTATATTTAGGTTTAGTGTTTAACATTTCAAGAGCATTTTTTAAAGATATTTGGTTTGGCAGGTTATATATTTTAATAAACCCATTTTGTATATCATAGTAATTTACTAATAAATCAAGTGTTGTATTACTTATATTATTGATTTCAAAATTTCTTTTAAATGTAATTAAATCATCAATGCCCCATCCACATAAAACAAAATCTTCTTCTCCAATCCATTTTTTAAAATCATTTATCACATAGGATAATTCTTTTGCATTATCAATCCATTCTTGTTTAATTTGTGTTTTCTTTCTAATTAGTTGGCTTATAATTGGGTATAGTTTTGGTTTGATAAATGATTGAAAGGTACTAACTATTTCCATTTTTGAGTTAATCTTTACCGCACCGATTTCTATAATTTCATGTATTTTGGTTCCCCATTTGTTATTCATTTCTAAGTCGAAAACTATATAATTCATTATTGCCTCCTCTATTACATACTGCAATATTATTATATCATACTCCAAAATATAAAATAATCAACGATAACACATTTATCATCTGTCGCATATATTATTAAAAAAAAGGAGGCATTCTTCATGGCCGATGTAGTAACTGAAGGCGCTTGCGCCGGTTTTGGCAACTCCGCGTTTATTATCTTCTTGATTTTTATCCTTCTCATTTTAGGTCTGAGTTGTTTTGGCGGCTGCATTTAAAATTTTAAAAAGATTATACCATACTTAGCGGCGCCTGGGCTAAGCCGATACAACCACCGGGTCAAAAGGTCCGGTGGTTGTATTAATGCTGCCGCGTGAAGCCTTTGACCTTGGCGTTTATTGACGTAATAAATAAGAACCCTGGATTTTCGGCCCGGGTTCTTATATTATGTTGCTGGCCGGCACTCCAGCCGGCATACGCCGTTTCAATTATTTAAAATATTCATCAAAATTGCGGTGAAATTTTTTTTTCAGTCCAGTAGATATAATACTATCTTTTTTATTTTGCTCATTCTTGCTATTGTTAGCCAGGGAAAGTCTAAAGTCTATATTATAAGTATTATTATATTTACCGTCCCAGGGCAGCTTCAGTGTAATTGTATTTTGCTTGTGTTCTCCATGGGGCTCGCTTACTGAATTGCTAATGTGGTTATGTGTTTTTTTTGCTTTCTGCGGCAACTTAAATATCCTTGGCAATCTAAGGGACAAACTCAACGTCACTGCAAATAAAATAATTGCGAAAAGAACAAGCCCCACACTGATTATATCCATGTAAATCTCTCCCGTGCAGATTTACTTATTCATTATATGTTATTATATTCAGTAGTGGAAATACCTGTGTCAAAAGGTTCGGCGGCGTGTACTATTTAGTAAGTGTCAACAACCATTCTTCTCCTTCTTCTGAAATATTTACCGCCCATTTCTCAGCTCTGGCTAATCTTGATATATTATCCTTTGCGGCAGTTCCGTTTACTAAAACTTTAATTACCCCGCTCCCCAGCTTTACCATTTCATTTTTAACAATTAAAACCGGCTCAGGACAAGCTAGCCCCCTTGTGTCCTTTATTTCCGTCATTATCAATCACTCCTTGTGAAACTTGAGATTTAATCTTAAGAAAAATATTAAAAAAAGCTATCCATATAACTACAACAAAACCAATAATGACAGCAGTTTGTCCAGCCACAGGAACTCCTTTGGCGCTGGCAGCCAAGCCGAAATTATGGGCGAATGCGGCTCCTGTCAGCAATCCGGTAACTGTGGCGGCGGAATCTGTATTGCCCTCCGATGCGGAGATTAACTGACGAAGCGGACAACCACCCAAAAGGACAGAACCGAAACCACTCAACGCCATACCAAGAAAGTTCCATATTCCATCATTATGGGCAATCGGTTGATCCACAAAACCTAACTTAAAACTTCCCATAAGTAAATTACCGGCCATGGCGGCAAATAAAATTGCCAGAAAGCCGTATAACATATAAAACTCCTTGAATAGTATAAAATCCCTTATTCCGCCGATTAAACACAGCCTGGAACGCTGTGCCAATACACCTATAATAATACCGGCGCCAAGTGAAATAATCAGAGGCGCGTGCATCGAACCGGGTCCTTGAGCACTGAAAAAGATAAACGCAGGTGCTGTTAATAAAAGGATAAGAAAAGCTAAAATAATTGCTGGGAATATGTATCCATTCGTTTTATTCTGAGTAACGGCCTGACCGAGGGTAAAACCTTTCCTTAGAAAAACAGCGCCCAATGCTACTCCGGCAATCAAACCCAGGAGACCTGCCAAGGCATTGAGATCACCAGCCGACAGGCGAAAAATCAGTCTTAGCGGGCAGCCTAAAAACACCAGCATGCCAATCATTACAAAGAACCCTAACACAAACCTGGTAAAGGTGCTTGAACCACCCCAAACCCGAAAATCCTTTGTGACAACGGAAGTCGCAAAGGCGCCAAGAGCCAGGCCTAATATTTCCGGACGAATGTATTGAGCCGTATTAGCCTGGTGCAATCCAAGGGCGCCGGAGATATCTCGCAAAAAACAAGCAATACAAACTCCCATATTGGGTGGATTGCCTAACTTGACTAACAATACAGCCAGCATCCCAACAAGTACGCCAGTGATAATTAGTGTGACTTTATTATTCAATAATTATAAACTCCTTTCTTTCTAAACATAGGTAGGTATGCCTAATTTAAATACTAATTCTTTTCATAATCCCCTCCCTCCATTTCTTTTTTACAATATTAACTATTTTTTAATTATATATTTGAATTCTTTATTATGCTAATTTAATTTTTTAATTTTAAGTTTAAGCTTAATAAAATAATTTAATATGAAAAGCCGGACAGGAATGTCCTTAATTGTGTCAGTAAGAGGGAAAAGTATTATTGTTGAAGAACTACTTATTACAATTAGCTTTGGAGAGGATGTATTTATGGATACCAAGGAAAATATTTTAATTGCCGATGATGAACCTCGAATGATAAAACTTGTATCTGATTTTCTAAAGAAGGACGGCTACAATGTTTTTGTAGCTGAGAATGGCCGGCAGGCTTTGGATATTTTTGCTGACCAGCACATTGATTTAGTTATTCTGGATGTAATGATGCCTGAATATGACGGTTGGGCCGTATGCAGGGAAATACGCAAGACCTCTCATGTGCCCATTATTATGCTGACAGCCCGGTCAGAGGAATCCGATGAATTGTTCGGGTTTGAATTGGGGGCGGATGAATATATAACTAAGCCCTTCAGCCCTAAAATACTGGTGGCTAGAGCTCAAGCCTTGCTGAGAAGGGTGACAGAACGTAAGGATCCTAATATCACTTTAGGCGGATTGGAGATAGATGTTAACGGCCGGTCTGTGACTGTTGACGGAGTATCATTGGACTTAAGCATGAAGGAGTTCGAGTTGTTGCTTTACATGGTAAATAATAAAGGTACGGCATTAAACCGGGATCGGATCTTGGACGCGGTCTGGGATTACAATTATTTTGGGGACGCCAGGACCGTTGATACCCATATAAAAAAGCTCAGGCATAAACTTGGCGATAAAGGCTCCTTTATTAAAACAATTCGTGGGTTGGGATATAAATTTGAGGTGAAATTATGAAGTTGACTATCAGCAAGAAACTCTTCTGGGGAATGACCGGGTTAATTATGCTGTTCGTAGCCTTATCACAGATTCTAAACAGCGAGTTTCTTGAAGACTATTACGTTTCAGAGAAGCAGAAACAATTAATGGGCATCTACGGAGATATTAATAAGATATATCAAGGAGACCCGGAAACTATTTCTTTGGAACTGGAGAGGTTGGAGCTGACCACGGGGATCCATATTGTTTTCTTTAATTCATATCAGGAACCAATATACCGCTTGCAAAGGACACCTGAAGAGCCCTCCGAAGATCGTCCTCCTGCTCCCCGGCCACGATCTGAAGAGCTGCAGGCCTTAGATTCTCCCCTTCCAAATCCCGAAACAAAACAAGTATTTGAAAAAAACCTTATTCAAATGAATCAGGATAAACTTAAAGAAGGCAAGGTAGTAATTAATCATTCTAAAGATCCAAGAATTCAGACCAACTTTATTAGCTTGATAACGGCTCTGAACAATGGAGACTACCTGATTCTCAGCACTCCTTTTGCTTCCATCAGTGAAAGCGTGCGGATAGCGAACCGTTTCTTTTTGTTCACAGGGCTGTTGACCTTTATTGTTGGAAGTATTATTATCTATTTTTTCGCTAAGAAACTAACCATGCCCATATTAAAATTAAACGATATTGCACAGAGGATGGCCGAACTGGATTTCAGCCAAAAATACCAGGTTGAATCTACCGATGAAGTTGGCCAGCTGGGCGAGAGTATAAATTCGTTATCGACCCAGTTGCATGCTGCAATATCTGAGTTGACCGAAGCGAATCAAAAGCTTCTGGAAGATATCGAACGGGAACGAAGGATCGACGAAATGAGAAAGGAATTTATCTCCAGTGTCTCCCACGAACTAAAAACACCGATTTCTCTAATACAAGGTTATGCTGAAGGGTTGAAGGAAAATGTGAACGAGGACGAAGAGAACAAGAACTTCTATTGTGACGTAATTGTGGACGAGGCCAATAAGATGGGTAAATTAGTGGGGGAGTTGCTGGGCCTGTCCCAGATAGAAGCGGGTACTTTTAAATTAGATAAAAGCAATTTTGAAATATCCCGGCTCGCGGCAAAAATTATGGAAAAATATAAACCTATTTTTTTAGAGAAAAAAGTTAATTGCACATTGGCGGAAGAACCGGGATTAATTGTATGCGCCGACCGGTTTCGTACGGAACAAATAATTACCAATTATCTCAATAACGCTATTAATCATGTTGATGGCCAAAAGTTAATTGCCATAACTATTCAAGTTATCCAAGACAAAGCCCGTATATCTGTTTATAATTCCGGCCGCCCTATTTCCCCGGGGTCATTAAATAAGGTCTGGGAGAGTTTTTATAAAGTGGACAAAGCCCGGACAAGAGCCTACGGAGGGACCGGATTGGGATTATCCATCGTTAGAGCTATTCAAGAGACAGATAACAAACGGTACGGCGTATTGAACAAGGACGGCGGAGTTGAATTCTGGTTTGAAGTGGATGTTGTTGCTTAAAGTAAAAGGACCATAACCATGAGGTTACGGTCTTTATCATAATTCTGCCCTGAATAACGCTTCTAATGTGGCGTCATTACGCTATCTCCCTGAAAAGCTGCGTGCTTCTCTACTTTTCTCCTTCATCACCTGCCGGCGCCAAGTCTCAATAGCTGCGCACCACCGGTTTCTTGAACCCGGCAACTAATCATGATCATTTGTGGAAAACTTCACCGGCTGTTCACGCCATGTTCACAATAACTGGCTATAATCATGAACAGAAACCAACCATTATTATCGAAAGGGGCCATAAAAATGAAATGGGGAAATATTCAAATCGGCAGAATTCCGAGTGCCTTAATAAGAAAAAAATTTTTCCTTGGCATAGCTGCAATTATGTTAGTAGTAATGGTTGGTTTTTACATTTGTGGAGGAGGCAAAAAAGCAGCGGGCAATTACATTACCGATACCGTTAAAAAAGGCACTGTTGCCAATACCATCCCGGCTACCGGCGCGATAGAGCCTGTAAGCACTGTTTCCTTAAGCTTTAAAAACGCAGAAATAGTAAAAAAGATATACGTTAAGTTGGGTGATCATGTAACCGCCGGGCAAATTCTGGCCGAGCAGGAAAGCGATGATTTGGAGGCGCAGGTTATCCAGAGCTCAGCAAGTTTGAAAAGTGCTGTCGCTAAACTTGAGCTCTTAAAAAACGGTTCGACGGAGGAAGATATAACCCAAGCCGAGGCAAGCCTCAAGATGGCCCAGGCGGCTTATGACCAGGCAAAAACGGATCTGGAGCGCAATCAAACACTTTATCAGGCAGGAGCCATTTCCCGGACTGACTTGGATAGCGTAAACAGCAGCTATGTTAGCGCGGAAGGTAAGCTAAAGCAGGCAGAGGCGTCTTTGAAGTCGCTCCAGAAAGGCAACAGACAGGAAGATGTCGCAGCGGCAGCCGCCCAGGTGGAAAGCGGCAGCGCGCAGCTTCAAATATCGGAAAAAGACCTGGCGGGGACAAAAATGGTCAGTCCTATGGACGGCATTGTAAGCGAGGTAAACGGGGGAGAAGGTCAGCGGGCGACTGCCAATAACAACAGCACCAGCGGCAGCACCGGGTTCATCGTTATTATTTCTGAAGCTTTACAGGTAAAGGCACAGGTTAACGAAGCTGATATCGGCAAATTGGAAGTCGGCCAGAAGGCGGAGTTAACGGTTAATTCTTTCCCGAATGAAACCTTTACCGGCAAGGTTGGCAGCATTTCTCCCCAGGCGTCCACGATATCGAACGTGCAGATTTACGATACAATCATCCAAATGGACGGAAACCAGGGTTTAAAGGCCGGTATGCCCGCAAACGTAAACATAATTGTTAATAGACACGAAAATACTCTCACCATAGCTAAAGGCGCCGTTACTTATGCGGCTAGTTATCTGAGTAAAGTGGCGCAGGATGTTGCCTTAAAGGCGGATGCTCAGAAGCAGCAGGCTAATGTCCTGGTCCTGGATAAATCAGGCGTTCCCCAACCACGGCAGGTGACATTGGGGCTGTCTGACCAAAAAAACTATGAAATTCTAGAAGGCCTTATTGAAGGAGAAACGGTGGTCGTGGGCGCGGGGGGCGCTACGAATGCGAATACGAGTAGCCAGAGCACCAATAAGAGCGCCAATTCACCAATTATGCCGGGAGGGGGAGGACCTCCGCCATAAAGCCGGCGTACATCAAGAAGATCCAATGAAAAAATACCTTGGGATGGTGTTGTTATGACAGGGAAAACAGCAATTATACTTGAAAATATCAAAAAAGTATATAACATGGGAGATTCTCAGATTTTTGCCTTAAGGGGTGTTAGTCTCACCATCCAGAAGGGTGAAATGGTCGCGATCATGGGTTCCTCCGGTTCAGGCAAGAGCACCCTGCTGAACATTATCGGCTGTTTAGACAGGCCTACCGGGGGGAGCTATTACCTTGACGGTGAGAATGTATCCAAATTAGATAAAAATCAGCTGGCCGTTATCCGTGGCAAAAGGCTTGGTTTCGTATTTCAGGGTTTTAATTTGCTGGGAAGAGTGTCTGTGCTGGCTAATGTTCAACTACCGCTGTTCTATGCCGGCGCAGGAAAAAAGGAGATGGCGGACAGGGCGGCGGAGGCTTTGGATTGGGTCGGACTATCAAAATATTTGCGCCACTATCCCGGCCAGATGTCGGGCGGCCAGCAGCAAAGAGTCGCCATCGCCCGGGCTCTGATAAATAACCCTGCTTTGATCCTGGCGGACGAGCCCACGGGCGCCCTTGATTCAAAAACAAGCATAGAGATTATTTCTGTAATTCAGAAGTTAAATATCGAGAAAGGCATTACAGTGGTAATGGTTACCCATGAAAAAGATATCTCCCTCTATTGCCGCCGTTTAATCAATTTAAAAGACGGCCGTATTATAGGCGACACGCCGGTTTTGGACCAAAGAGACGCCGCCGGGGATTTAGCAGCCTTTCCGGGAGAAACGGAGGTGGTTTAATTTGCAGCTTGCAAGTAATTTTGAAGTCGCAATAAACGGAATCAAGGCGAACAAGTTGAGATCTTCCCTGACAATGCTCGGTATTATCATCGGTGTCGCAGCCGTCATAATCATGATCTCTGTGGGACAGGGAGCCAGTAAGAAAATTTCCGACCAGATTTCCAGTATGGGATCAAACCTGCTTATGGTTTTCTCAGGTACCGGACAAGGACCTGTACGGGGAGCTTCAGGAAGTGTAAACACCCTTACGTTGGAAGACGCAAAAGCCATAGCCGGGCTGAGTATGGTGTCCAATGCGGTGCCGGAGTTAAGTACCAGCGCTAATATAGCGTACAACAACCAAACCTGGACCTCCCAGGCCGATGGCACTACACCGGAAATGCAGTCGATAAAAAAGTGGCCGATCAGTCTGGGGTCATTCTTTACCGCGGATGATGTAGCAAATGCCAGCCTGGTGGCTGTTTTAGGCAAAACGGTTGCAGACAACCTTTTTCCATCCGGCGTCGACCCTGTTGGCTCGACGATCAGGATAAATAAATTAGCATTTACTGTTGTCGGTGTACTTGCCTCAAAAGGCGCAGCCATGGCCGGTCAAGATCAGGACGATGTAATATACGTGCCGGTAACCACGGTCCAAAAGAGGATGATGGGTGTAAATTATGTCCGTACGATCAACGTTCAGACTGAAACAGAGAATAGTATGGCTTTTGTCCAAAGCAACATAGAGGACCTGTTGAGGGAGAGGCATCGCCTGACTGGCGCCAAATCCGATGACTTTAATGTGCGCAATTTAACCTCCGTCCTTGAAGCCGCTGAAACATCCACCGGTGTTATGACCCTGCTTCTGGCCAGTGTGGCTGCCGTGTCCCTTCTGGTTGGCGGTATCGGGATTATGAATATTATGCTGGTTTCTGTTACAGAGAGGACAAGAGAGATCGGCCTGCGCATGGCGGTGGGGGCCACTGAGAGAGATATACGCAACCAGTTTCTGGTTGAGGCCCTTGTGCTGTGTCTTACAGGCGGCGTTGCGGGAATTCTCACTGGAATCGCCGGATCTAAAATTATTTCAAAATTTGCCGGGTGGTCTACATATGTTACAATATATTCCATCTTGATATCCGCAGGTTTTTCAGCGGCTATCGGAGTTTTCTTCGGTTATTATCCGGCTAAAAAAGCGGCGGGGCTGGATCCTATCGAAGCGCTCCGCTTTGAAAAGTAAAAGGGGCTGTCTGAAAAATCCTAAGACAGATACTACAAAAAGCGCATATTAAAATAAGCCTGCCTGTAAAAGGGTGGGCTTTAATAATATTAATTTAAAGCTTTAGAAGCTTTTTTATGAAGACTTCACTTTCCGTTCACACCATATTCACAATGACCGTGAAGGGCGATACGGGCGAGGTCGTCAGCTTCCACCGAGCCTGGCCGGCTTGGTGTTTCCCGAACCGGTTGGCATCATGGGGCCGGCGGCAGCTAAGGCTGAATATAGGCAAATACTCGGTCTCACGCTCAAGTACAGGAAGTCCTACGGCATGGGAGGCCGCGGCACCTACCTGGAATATACGCCCGGCAGCCGTGACTTTATATACTGTGTCGATGCTTTCAGCGGCGCCAGGGTCGGCGAAGCCGACAAGTATTACCCGCGCTATGATCCGTATGCGTATGGCAGAGATACCGGCAGAAGCCCCGGGAAGACCGTTTCGCAGGCGGAAATAACGGGATTTGTTTCCGTAGAAGACGCCGTGGCGTCAGTCAAAGGGGTAATAAGCCTGGATTGGGCCTATATAGATCCTTTCCGCACTGACAGGTTTATATCTCGAAGTGCTGCCAACTCCTGGAATTGCTTGCTGACCATCTCCACCTCAATCATCCAATTTACCTCCTTCACCTTTGGCTAACTGTGTTTTAATCCGGGTGATAATTTCCTGGGGGGTGGATCCCAGGTAGAGCATTTCCGACACAATTCTAGATAGCTCCTCTTCCAAAGTTCGCAGCTTGGCAGCGTTATTGCCGGGAACTGCAGGCCTGACAAAACTGCCTTTTCCAGGAACAGAATAGATATATCCCCTGTGTTCCAGTTCCCGGTAGGCTTTCTGGATGGTATTGGGATTAACGGTCAATTCACCGGCCAACACCCGTACGGCCGGTAATTGCTCATCAGGTTTCATCACATTGTTTATGATGAGCTCTTTGAATTTCTCGACCAGCTGTTCATACACAGGTGAACGGCTGCGCAGGTCCAGTTCAAACATAGAACCCCTCCTTCTAGCATTAACTGTACTAACATATATAGTACAGTTAATACACACGTAATTATATACCCGCCAGCCGGCTTTGTAAATAGGAATAAATTTTCGATTTGCCTCGCGATTAATGCTTGAATATAATCTAGAGAGGGATAAGCCCGCCAAAATAGGAATTTGGAGGTGTTCAGGTGGAAATCCAGGCGGCGGTTATATATCATAAAGGGGAAAAATTCAAAATTGAGCCAGTGACTCTTGATGAGCCGAAAGCAGGAGAGGTATTGGTCAAGATGGCAGCTTCCGGGATTTGCCTTACTGATATTCACGTGCAAAACCAAGAGTATTTTTTCCCTCTCCCCGCTGTTTTGGGACACGAGGGCTCCGGAATTGTTGAAAAAGTGGGGGAAGGAGTATCCACGGTGAAGCCCGGGGACCCCGTGGTGTTGGGATACGCATACTGCGGGAAATGCCAGGCTTGTCTTTCAGGCGCGCCATTTGAGTGTGAAAGACTTATACTGCACTCTCCGCGAAAACCGGCTATTGAAAGCGCTGCCTGAAAAAAGGTCTCCTGGGTCAGTTCCTCGGCCAGGTCGCGGCTGCCGGTGCAACGGTAGAGGTAACGAAAGATCATGTGCCGGTATTCTTGATAAAGTACCTGGCTTCACCGGATCGCCCGTAATGTCTGTTTAAAGCACGGGCGCAAAATAAATCACTTGCTTCCGGCAGACCCGGCATGGTTTGATACTGCGGCGGCGGCAGACGGTGATCCGGAAGAGGCGCTGTACGGGACCGAGCTTGCCGGACAGGTGGAGCGCGTGCTTTCCCTGCTTCCGGAAGATTACCGGTCGGCAATGCGGCGTCCCCCGTTCAGTAGACAGGAAAAACACAAGGATAGCGTAGCGTTTCGAAGCATAGCTTAATATTTC
>MVRN01000037.1 GCA_002067965.1 Pelotomaculum sp. PtaU1.Bin035 | reverse complement strand
AAAATGCTGCCAAATACCAGGCAGGTCGATGAACTTCACATCAACCATTTTTACATCTTTATCCTTGATATAAGCAAGGACGTCCCGGGGTGTTTTCATATGTAATACCTCCTGTAATATAAAGTAAATTGAATAGAACTTTCAGAAGAGAAAAAACCTCCTTTCAACATGGATATAAAAACAAAAACCTCATACCGGCAAGCCTTATAAAAGGCCGGTATGAGGCGTCATTACCTCAATGAAACTACCCAGTTTCAGAAAAGAAAAAACAACACTGTTTCCCTTGGGCAATATTATATTACAATATATTATTTTATACAATCAAAAAAATAAATAACTTGATCGACTGGGCTAGAATCGCTGTCCGAAATATACAACTATTATTTTCTTTTGAAAATGTTATAATATATTAATTAATAATAGCTGTGCTCCTCGTTACAGCCAACTTAATATTAATCATAAAAAAAGGAGGTGTATGGCGGGTTATCCTGTAGAACCCATCTAAAAACTTAATGGGGGTAGCCTTATGAGAAGAAAGCTTATCATTGTTTTAGCATTCACCTTGCTGATGATATCCGCAACATTTCCCGCTTTTGCCGCTGAAACTATTCAACTGCAAGTAAACGGCGATGCAGTTCCGTCACCCGGTCTGTATCTGGAAAACGACTACAGCATGATTTCTGTGGACACCTTTACCCGGCTTGCCGGCGCTGAAGTCAAATGGTCTGCAAATGACAACTTTGCCATTACGGAAAACGGAGTGACCCTGAATCTATCCGTGGGAACAACCGAAGCCCTGCTGGGGGACAAGCCTATCACACTGCCTGTCGCGCCAACCCAAACAGGGGACAGCGTTTTCATCCCTCTCCGTGCCGTCGGTGATGCCTTTGGTTTTAAAATTGACTGGGATGGGGAACAGTGGCTGATTAATCTAACCAGAGATGAACAAAGGGACGGTATGTCGGTTTCTGACTTGCTGGCAAAATCCACAGTGGCTAGTCAAGTATATAATACGTATTCCATGGAAGGCCTTTTCAACATTGCCATGGACACCCAGGCGGACGGGAAAGCTGTTGAACAAGCCCCGAAAAACATAATTTCAAAGCTAACCGGCCAAATTCAGAATAATCCATTCCAGGTATACATGAAACAAACTGTTGCACCCGGAACTGCGGACAATAACAGTGAAATGATTGTTGAAACATATATGGATCAGGCCAAGATGTATATCAAAGCCCCAGGACAGGACTGGACCGTCATGAACATGCCGTTTTCACCGGAATTCTGGAAACAGCAGCAGGATATCCAGTCAGACCCATTGAAAGCTGCCGAATTGATGAAGGAAATGGGGATTTTATTGAACTTCGGCAACGACGTGACAGTTGACGGCAAGGATTACTATGTCGTGAACGCAGCTATCGACATGAACAAGTTTAAACAAGGTTACCAAAAACTCATCCAGCAAGCGATGCAGGCAATATCGCAGGATACAACCGCTGGAAACGCTGCCGACTTGCAGAAGCAAATGGCGGATCTCTTTAATAACGCCACGCTGGATTATAATTACTCAGTTTCAATCAACAAGAAAACCCTGATAGGTGAGATTATCAAGTTTGACGCCAGGTTGATAATGTCCATGGAGAACCCGGCGCCTGAGCAGGCAAGCGGGGCGGCAAAAGATAGCACGCCAAAAGCAATGAAAATGGACCTGAAGATAAAGGGTGACATGAAAATCACTGATCTAGGCAGCCCCTTCAAAGCCCCGGACGTTAGCGCCGCCAAAGAAATAAGCAAACCGTAACATCCATCCTGCAGAAAAAAGATTAAAATAACCATCCAGAACGCTGAAATTCAAAACACCTGGTTATTAAACCAGGTGTTTTGGTTGGACAGCACGCTGGTGATCCTGGACGGCAAAAGGTCCGTTTACCGTTTGATCATCAACACAGGAAATAGCTCCAGCCAAATTGATATAAAAGGGATTAACCCAGGCGGGCTGTTATCCGACCAGGCATGAAAACAACCGGTATATATCACCGTCCAGGTTGCTCGACGGAAATGATATATGCTTGATTTTGGGAATAAAGCCTTCCAAGCGGGTCGGCCTGGTGTTGGAATCATTAGCCGACGCACAGGTTGAAGGGCTAGTGCGAACAAAAGAAGAAGCTGTGGCGTTCATTAAACAATACAAGCGCCCTACCTGACAAGCGCCGGTATCGCCTTAACAGCTAGCTGCTATGACGCTCCATTGTTTTTTTCATGTCAATTAGCCCTTCCCGAACATTCATCAGTGGTGTAACGGCCACCGAGCGAATCTTATCGATTTTTAGCCCGCCGCGCAAAGGCCGGATCGCTTGCTGACCCAGTTCCTCGGTAGCCACCGGTATAATCAAGCTTCGGTCCAGTTCAAAAATTTCTGCCGCGAGAACCGCAAAGTCATACCGGTTCAATAATTCCGGGCCGGCAATGTTGTAAATTCCCTCCTTGTCGTTCTCGACCAACTCTTTGATGATTGCGCAAAGGTTGTTCACATAAGTGGGTGTACTGAACTGATCATTAGGAACTTTTACTTTTTCTCCTCGGCGAAGGCGCTCGTCTAAACGTACAACAAAATTTTTTCCTTGTATTTCATAACCGTACACCACACTTGTGCGAATAATCAAGTGAGGACATGCCGACTGCCGGATTAGTTTTTCCGCCTCGTTTTTTGCCTTACCGTACACATTGAGTGATTTGGGTGTTTCTGTCTCAGAGTAAGGGCCGGCTGCGCCGTCAAAAAGGTAATCCGTGCTAAAAAAAACTACTTTCGCGTTGATTTCGCCAGCCGCGGCCAGGACGTTTCGCGTCCCGTCTATATTGACCCTGCGGCATAGATCCGGTTTTTTTTCGCAAGCTTCCACGTCCGGCAAGGCTGCGGGAAGAAAAATAATATCGGGGTTTAACACGGTGATAAAATCTTTCACTATTCCTTGTTTTGTCATATCCAAGCTATACATATCCAGCATCGGATATGAAAAGTAAGTGCCGGTAACCTGGTGGGAACCAGCAAGCGCCTGGTAAAGATTGAAGCCAATCTGTCCGGACGCGCCCACGATTAGCATTTTCATGAATATATCACCTGCTTGACATGAATACTTGTTTAACTTGCCTATTCCCGGCAGAAGCGCCTATGATTGAGGCGTACCGCCCCATGTCAGCATTTCCTTCACCCGCGTTTTGGTTTTATCCCTACCGCCCTCATTTTTGCCGTTATCTGGCCCGGAATGACTATTGTGGGGTCATAAGCAACACTTACCCGGTTGATTTCTGTAATTTCCACATCATTAACACCATCAATATCCAATAGCGCTTTTCTCAGCCTTTCTATTATATTCAGATCATATAAACCTTCAACAGTAAATTTCATATAATAGTCCATAGACTCCTCCTTGAAAGACTTTTTATATTAAACTACTGCGTCGCGGCGGGGATAATTCCGGGGGCAAAAAAAGGACTGGCTGGTGAGACGGTGTCACAGAAACGCGGAACTCAGAAACCAGCTAAGCTCCGGCAGTTTGCCTTGGGTAGACCGGACAACAATACAGAAGTCGAAAATGTTTGCTTGATTTTATTTTCAGACTATGCTTTTTCAAGCTTAAAAGTGAAATTGTTTATTATATATTTTATTATGGAAAATATTATTAATGAAATGTTATAATAACGGTAAAAACAATACTCGAAGAGGGAAGGCAGACTAATGACCGACATGGAAGAAATCAAAAAGAAGATCGCTTCGGACCCTTTTGCCAGGACGCTTGGAGTCAGGTTTGACGAAATTAGAGAAGGATATGCAAAACTTAGTATGCAGGTCCGCGACGACATGATTAATTTTAACGGCTCAACTCACGGCGGTGTAATATTTGCTTTAGCAGATATCGCCTTTAGCGCCGCCAGTAATTCGCACGGTACCGCGGCTGTTGCCCTGCATGCCAATATCACTTATCTTAAGGCTGTCACGCCCGGCAGCACACTGACAGCTACCGGCATAGAGGAAAACAAAACCAGGAAAACCGGGCTTTACCGCATCACTATTCAAGACGGCGACGGAGACCAAATAGCAGTTTTTCAAGGAGTCGTTTATCGAAAAGGCCAGCCTTTACTTTAACAGCGGATCCTTACCATCCTACCGGAGGAGTCTTTTACGTCCGCCCGGCCGTGAAGCCGGACTGATTGTAGAAATTTAAAAAAAATAAGGAAACTGATCATGTATAACGATAAATTCCAGGAATTAGTGTTGCAACAACTACAGGCGCTTACCGGAGGCCAAGAGACACTTACCGAAAGTCAAAAGGTACTTACGGGAAGCCTAACTAAACTTTCTGATAGGGTTGATTTACTTACCAAAGGCCAACAGACACTTACCGAAGGTCAAAAACAATTTTCTCAGAGAATGGAAAGAGTAGAAACCAGCCTTACCCGTCTGGACATGCGCGTTGAAAACGAAGTTGAGAACCGAATCCATGCTCTCTTTGATGGTTACTCGCTGAGAGGTGACCAAATTGAAAACCTTCAAAAACACTTTGATGCACGGCTGGATAGTATTGAGATTGACACCGGTTACCTCGTCTCGAGGGTTGCAAGGCTGGAGAAGTTGGCAAAGTAACTTCCAGCCCGGATTCTTTGGCCTTTATGGACACTGCATCGCAAAAAACCCCGGACAAATAAAAAAAGAGAGCGACATTAGCTACCGTCCCCCTCATTATCCGCCTGTCCTATATTATCTGTTAAGAAAACTCCCCGCCGCTTCTCACCGGGCGGGAATCTTCCAGGACCTCGTACAGTTCCGCCGCCATTTTAGCCGGGACATTTTCTTGAACAGATGCTATCCTCAATTTAAGCGTCCGGCTCCCGAAACCAATTACCAGGACGTCGTCCGGCTTAACTTCCGCCCCGGCTTTTGCCGTTCGGCCGTTTACCGTTACCTGCCCCCGGTCGCATACTTCTTTAGCCAGGGTGCGCCGTTTAATCACCCGGGATGTTTTGAGGAATTTATCAAGGCGCAAATTCATCCACCTTCCTTGAACCTACATAAACAAGGCCACTGCCCACACTGAAACAAAATATCTAAACAAATCTCTTTACAAAAAAAATCAGACTTTTCAGTCCGATTAATCGCCAGCAATCTATTATTTATCAACAGAATCCCGGAGCGCTTTTCCCGCCTTGAACACAGGCACCCGGGCAGCTTCGATATTGATTTCCTCGCCCGTCTGCGGGTTTCTTCCCTTACGGGCAGCTCTTTCTCTGATTTCAAATGTGCCGAATCCTACCAACTGTACCTTGTCGCCTTTTGACAGCGCCTCATTGATGGTATCCAGCACTGCGCCGACAGCTTTTTCCGAATCCTTTTTGGTTAATTCCGTTTTCTCGGCAACATTCGAAATCAACTCTGCCTTGTTCATGTGACCCCTCCTAAAAGAAATTAGAGATATTAATTTACTTTCTATTCGCTATAGTTCTCGCAGTTCCTTCCTACAAGAAAATGTTTCCTGTACTTTTTACTAATTTTTTTCCTTTATTCTTGTTTCTTTGCCTCCTCCCACCAGGTATCCAGTTCAGAAAGGGCACACTGCGCAAGTTCTCTGCCGTTATGCCGGGCCATTTTTTCAACGTTGCCAAACCTCCTGACAAATTTTTCGGAAGTCCCGGCCAAAGCCGCTTCGGGATCTACGCCGATCAACCTGGCGAGGTTGACAGTTGAAAAGATCAAGTCACCCAATTCCCTTTCAATCTGCGCCATATCTCCGGAAGAAATAGCCGATTCAAGCTCGTCCATTTCCTCACGTATCTTTTCCATGGCTCCCCGGTAATCAGGCCAGTCAAACCCGACGCCGGCAGCCTTCTTCTGAAGTTTCACCGCACGCATTAAAGCCGGCAGGGACCTCGATACACCGTCCAGCAAACCTGCAGGTGTACTGCCTTCTCTTTCTTTCGCTTTAATCTTTTCCCAGTTAAGCGTAACCTCATGGCTGTCCCTGACGGTGACTGAACCAAAAACATGAGGGTGCCGGCGGATTATTTTTTCGCTGATGCCTCTTACAACGTCATTAACATTAAAATATTGTTTCTCTGAAGCTATTTGCGCGTGAAATACTACTTGTAGTAATAAGTCTCCCAGTTCTTCAGATAATTTATACATATTTTCTTCATTTAGGGCTTCCAGGACTTCGTATGCTTCCTCCAGAAGATAAGGCCTTAAGGTAAGGTGATCCTGCTCCCGGTCCCAGGGGCAGCCTCCCTCCCCGCGCAGTCTTGCCAGCAGGTTAACCAGCTGGTCTAAAGGGTAGCGGCAGTAACTATCTCCTTCCGTTTCGTCCTGTACATCCTTTTCCCGGCGGCCGGCTTCAAGGCTGGAATGTTCCTTCTCAACAACCTGAAAGATCTCCACGCCCCCGGCCTCAACAGCTTGTCCCTGTGTCTCGCCTGCCGCCCCGTCCTTTCCCCGGCATCCCGCATCCGGCTTCCAACTGCCAACTCCCGGCAGAAACAGGCTGGTCAGGTGGTCCACCCAGCCCAGCCTGTCCAACTCAAATAAAGGTACGGTCTGAATTCTTTCCTCGCCGGGCACACCGGCGCCTCTAACCACCGTAACCGGATGCTCGGGCGGGTAAAATTCAAGCAGCGATATTTTTACATCCGCAGCCACTAGCCGGCTGTATACCTGCGTAACCACTGCGGCCCTGGCCGGCAAAGGCGCGTCCCCCGCGAGCCGCAGGCCGTCGACAACCTGGATGCCCGTACCCGGATCCAGCCGGAGTGCTGCAAAAATAGCGTCAAGGAAACTAACCGCCGGCAGAAAACCGACCCGGGCGCCTTCCCGCTCCGCCGCCTCAATGATCAGCCGCACCGATTCCTCGGCCACAAGCGGGTGGCCCGGGACGGCGTATAACACCGGTTCGCTGCGGGCTGCCGCGATTACCTCTTCACCAATCCTCGCATATACTTCCTCAAAGCAGGATGACATCTCATAAAGATAGTCAAAAGTGGAAAACGAAATCCCTTCTTTTATGAGCCAGTTAACCACGGGATGTTTTCCGGTACGCAAATAGGTGCATTTGGAGGACCTCAACGCCTCCAAGGCGCCCAGGGTGACGCCGTCCGGCGCTCCGGGGCCCAGCCCTGCGACAGTTATGGCTTGAAGGGGCATGTGCAACAGATCTCCTTTCACTTTTTCGCTAGATTAATATCTTCTAAAGACAAAGAAAGTGGCCCTTGAGAGGCCACGTCGGCTACTGCTCCATTTGTTTCGCCAGGAAACCGGCAGCGGTTTCGGCCAGTTTCAGCTCCATCTCGCCCATTTTCTTATCAGGCTCTTTCGTAGCCAAAATAACAGCTCCAATTGGATCTCCCTCGGCGATAATCGGAGCTATAACTTCGGAGGAATATCTACATTCACCGTCTTCAACGGTCATACAATCATTACAAAAAGGATCTTTTCCCGGATTATTGATAATCACGGCTTTTCGATCATCCATAACTTTTTCAACAGCAATTCCGATCGGTTTATTTAAGAATTCCTTTTTTGGAGCGCCGGAAACGGCAATAACGTTGTCCCGGTCGGCAATACAGGCGATGTGTCCCAGAGCTTCATATAAAGAATCTGCATATTCTTTGGCAAAGTCTCCCAACTCACCTATTGGCGAGTATTTTTTTAAGATTACCTCACCGTCCCTGTCGACGAAAATCTCAAGCGGATCGCCTTCACGGATTCTTAGCGTTCTCCTTATTTCTTTAGGAATTACAACTCTCCCCAAATCATCAATGCGGCGGACTATGCCCGTAGCTTTCATTAATTTCTCATCCCTCCTTTACCAGTAAATATTCACGAAATAACCTTCTATGATAGTATATATCGGGAGGGAACCGTTTATTCATTTTTTTCCAATCGCTAATAATTATTTTCAACTTTTCGTTGTATTTTCTATTTTTTTGAGTTGCTTTCTTCTTTTTCTGCAAGTTTATTTACAATAGTGGCCTTATTTCTGACTTCCTGCATAAAATCATTGAACTTGCCTTGCTTTGCCTGCTCAGACAACTGATCGGCCAGGCGCTGCTTTATCTGGTCATAAGAATATTGTACGGCGGGTATTCTTTTCTCCATTTTAATTACATGATAGCCGTATTCGGTCTTGACCGGACTCTGAGTATATTCACCCGGCCCAAGAGCGTACGCCGCGTCTGAAAACTCTTTAACCGCCTGACCCTCGCTAAAGGTATACAGCCCGCCGTTGTCCTTTGTGGCACTATCTTCAGATTTTTCCTTGGCCAGTTCGGCGAAGTCCTTGCCCTGATTTAACTGGGCAATTACCTCTTCAGCCATTTGCTTTGCTTCAGTGTCAGTGTGCTTCACCGGTGTGTCCTGATCACCGGAAAAGAATAAGATATGCCGGACCTGGAGTTGTTCTGGCTGTTCGAACTGTTTTTGATTTTCATCGTAATATTTTTTAACATCTTCCTCGGATACCGGCGGCACATCTTTAGTCACCTGCTCCTGCAGGTTTAAAATATACGCAACTTCCTCTTCACTCATCTTCACTTGATCCAAAAAATTTTCATACTCTTCCCCGGAAGAAAACTGCTCTTTTAGAGGCTTTATTTTTTCCTGGACCTGTTCCGGTGTCAGCTTGCCCGATTTTCTGGCCTCCTGTAGTATTAACTTGCTGTCAATCATATCTTCCAGTGTCTTTTTTCGAAGGGACTCCATATAGACATTAGCGTTATCCCCACTGAAATCAACCCCTTGTTTTTCCATGCTGGTTTTAACTTCGTCAACCCGCTGCTCTAACTCCTTGCCGGTGATTTTCTCGCCGTTTACCGTTGCCACTATATCACCGCCGCAGCCCGAGAACATTAGTATAGCCAGTGCCGCCGGCGCCAGGAGCCAAAACTTTAACTTTTTACGCATTTGCTTTATCCCCTTTCAATAATGCCATTATATATTAATTTACTTATTCGTGACAACCCCGGGTGTTTTTTTGGCAATAAATGCCGCCCCCTCCTGGCGGGAACACCCTAAAACCTCCAATAATTCTTCCAGCCGGCTGAGCAAAAAGCGGCTGTCGCCGCAGCCATCACCCGAAATCTTCAGCTTAATTTCAAATTCTTCCCCTGTGTTGTTAAACTTTACCCGGTTTTGGTATCGCTGGCTCAACGCCACCAGGTCCTCTCCAGCCAGGGGATGCTCCCGGTCAAACAGCAGGCGGAATTGCCCGGGCAGAAGGCTGATTTTTTTTACTCTCAGCCGCCCGGCCAGCACCCTCACCTTTGCCACCTCAAGCAGGTTTAGCACAGTCCCGGGCAGATCTCCAAAGCGATCCACCAATTCATCTTCCAGACCGGACAAGCCGGACGGAGTGGTCAGACCGGCGATGCGTTTGTAAATTTCCACTTTCTGGTTGGTATCTGATATATATGAATCTGGAATATATGCCTCTACCGGCAGTTCAATGGTGGTTTCCAGCACCGGTGTAACTATCTCGCCATTGGCCTCCTTGACGGCCTCTTCCAGGATACGGCAATAAAGGTCAAATCCCACCGCGGCGATATGCCCGTGCTGCTCCGCCCCCAAAATATTGCCCGCTCCCCGAATTTCCAGGTCGCGCATGGCTATTTTAAATCCTGATCCCAATTCGGTAAACTCCCGGATGGCAGCCAGGCGCTTTTCGGCGGCTTCGCCCAAAACCTTGTCTTTTCGAAAAGTGAAGTAGGCGTAAGCCAGGCGGTTGGAACGGCCGACCCGCCCTTTGAGCTGGTAAAGCTGCGCCAGGCCCATCATACTTGCTTCCTTGACCAGGAGGGTGTTTACGTTTGAAATATCCAGTCCGTTTTCAATAATGGTAGTGCATACCAGCACGTCCAATTTGCCGTCCAGAAAATCCAGCATAACTTGCTCCAGGTCGTCTTCTTTCATCTGGCCGTGGGCTATGGCGATGCTGGCCTCGGGAACCATTCCCTGCAGCCATGACGCTACCCGTTCCATATCTAAAACCCGGTTGTAAACGAAAAATACCTGCCCGCCCCGGCTTAACTCCCTCCTGATAGCCTCCCGGAACAGAACCGGGTCCTCGTCCAGCACATAGGTCTGGATTGGATAGCGGTCTTTGGGGGGAGTTTCCAAAATGCTGGTATCTCTTAATCCCACCATGGACATATGCAGTGTGCGTGGAATAGGAGTGGCGGACAATGTGAGAACATCCACATTCTTGCGGATAAACTTCAAACGCTCCTTGTGGGCTACGCCGAAACGCTGTTCCTCATCCACTACCAGGAGTCCCAGGTCTTTGAAACGCACGTCTTCCTGGACCAGCCGGTGGGTTCCGATTACGATATCGACATTACCCTGTTCCAATCCCCGCAACACTTGGCGTTGTTCCCGGGGTGTCCGGAAGCGGCTGAGTACTTCCACATTAACCGGGTAGCCGGCAAACCTTTCCCGGAAGGTGTTATAATGCTGTTGCGCCAGGATAGTGGTAGGGACCAGCACGGCCACCTGCTTCCCCTCCATAATAGCCTTAAAAGCCGCCCGCAGCGCTACTTCCGTTTTACCGTAGCCCACGTCCCCGCAAAGCAGCCGGTCCATCGGGCGGCTGCGTTCCATATCAGCCTTAACTTCTTCCACGGCGCGGATTTGGTCGGGCGTTTCCTCATACGGGAAGGCTTCTTCAAACTCCCGCTGCCATACCGTATCCGGCCCAAACGCGTAGCCTCTCACTGTTTCCCGCGCCGCGTAAAGCGCCAGGAGTTCCTGGGCCATCTCTTTGACTGCCTCTTTGACCTTGCTCTTGACCCGCGCCCATTCGCCACCGCCCAGGCGGGACAACCGGGGCGCCTCTCCTTCGCTGCCCAGGTACTTCTGGATAAGCCCGACCTGATCCACCGGAACGTACAACTTATCCTCCCCGGCATACTTGACAAGCAAGTACTCTTTCTTGATGCCCGCAATGGTCAGGGGGGACACGCCCAAATAGCGGCCAATCCCATGGTTGACGTGAACAACGTAGTCGCCCACTTTTAAATCAACAAAGGGAGTCAGGCGCTCAGAGTGCTTCCGCTCTTTGCGCGGACTCTTGCGCTGGCCGTAGATATTTGACTCGGTGATTACCGCCAGCCGGCAGGAAGGAAGTTCGAAACCCTCTCCCAGGTTACCAGTGGTAATCACCACATTGCTTGCCCGTACGTGTCCTTCCAGCGAACCGGCGAAAAACGCCTCTATCTTGTATTCCAGCAGAGACGAAAGAAGCTGCTGCGCCCGCTGGTGGCCCGACACCAGCAATACCACGGCGTAACCTGATTTGCGCCACTGTTTGATTTCTCCCGCCAGCATTTCCAGGTTTCCCAGAAAGCTGGGTATCGCTTTTCCGGGAAAATTAATGATATTCTGGGGCTTTATATAATGAATCCGGCGCGGCAGCAGAGAGCAGTAGACCACCTGACGGACGGAGAGGGACTCCCTGATATGATCCCAATCGGCATAACTAAGAAACTGAGAAGGAAGAATACGCCCTTTTGCCAACAATTCTTTGTTGGTTTCGGCACGCTCCCGCTGAACAGCCTGCGCCACATCTTTAACCCGCTCGGGGTCGTCGACAAAAACCAGAGCGCCGGCAGGCAGGTAATCAAAAAGAGTAACTGTCTCACGATAAAAAAATGGCAGATATTGCTCAACCCCGTTAAAGTAACCTCCCAAGCCCTCCAGCGCCTCTCCGGCCCGCTCGCTGAGCTGCCGGCTTGCCCCGGTGTTGCCGGACTGGTTCAACTTATTCATTTGGTCTTTATATTCCCGCTCTATCGCCTGACGGGCATCCATCCAGGCCGGTTCACTGCCGACGATCATTTCTCTGGCCGGAAATATTGACAATTCTTCTATTTTTTCTTCAGAGCGCTGGGTTACGGCACTGAAACAACGGATCGAATCCACCTCGTCATCAAAGAATTCCAGCCGGACCGGCCTATGGGCAGTCATTGGAAAAACATCCAAAATGCCGCCGCGTATAGCGAAATGGCCCCGCTCCTCCACCAGGTCGACCCGCTCATAACCAAGCGTCAGCAACCCCGTTAATAATCTTGCCAGGTCTACCCGCCCACCTGTCGCCAGGCGCAAGACCGGCGACTTAAATTCGCCAGGCGGGATCAAGCGCCTTAACACGGCTTCCACCGGGGCGACCACCAGGACGTTTTCGCCTTTGGACAGACTTTCCAGCACTTGCAGGCGCTGGGCTGCCACCTCTTTACTTTGGGCGAGCACATGGTGCGGTAATAGCTGCCAGACAGGGAATTGCCTGGCCAGAAGACCAGGTAAAATACCTGCCAGTTCATCCGCCAAAATACCGGCTTCCCGCTCACCCGGCGTGATCACCAGCATGGGCAGCGGAGCGATTTCCCCGGCCAGACCGGCAAGCAGGTAACTGCGCTGAGCGCCAGCGAGGCCAATGAGCAGCTGCTGCTTTAGTTTCTTTTCAATCCCAAGGATCAGGCTGCTAAACTCGGCAGAGTTCTGCAGCGGTTTTAATATGCCACGCATAAGGCGTCCTCCAATACATCACAAAAAGAGCTTTAGCATATCCACGGCTAAAGCTCTGGACCTTGTCAAGGTATTCTTTGAAACGTAAATTTATCAGTCGATAACAGAGCGACCATAAAAGGTTTTTTCATTTCCACCGTACAATGTTTCACGGCAGTCGCCGCAAGGAATACTTAAAATTATTATATCCCGCCGCGCCATACCCGTCAAGCCGGCTCCAGCACAACCGGGCGGACGCCCGGGAAGATTTATTTCACCAACGGCCGTGTCGCAGCATCCACAAACATAAGAAAGTCTCAAAGCCGGCCCTCCTTTCTCAATGTTTTCTTCCAGAGTTGACCATGGTTGCTACAATGAAGTTCCAGGCCGTATGCGCCAGGTATCCGGCAACAAGAGCGGGCAGCGTCGCGTCATAAAGCTCAAATACAGAGACAGAGATTATACCAAAAATCGAATGGCTCGCCAGTGCCGCCATCCCGGCATAAAAGCCGTTGCGGCGTTGGGATAATAACTCCCAGGCCGCTTCCGCGGCGCCGAACAGTGCGTGGGTAAAAAATAAAGATGCGCCTGTATATACCGCTGTGCAGGTCTTGGCAGCCTCCTCCGAAAGGGGCGCCAGGTAAACCCTATATGTACCGGGTAAGCGCGCCAGCGCCAGGTTCAATTGCCAGGCCAGCGCTACCGCAAATAACGCGGCAGCCAGGGATAAAATCGCAAGATTGGCTTCTCTGCAGGAATCCAGCGAAACGCTCACCTTCTGTTGTAAAGATTCATCGCCCGCTCAATCCCGTCGCGCACAGCGCAAACGGCGGCCTCCAGCGCCAGGTCGAGCGCCTCTTCCATAGCTTCAGCTTCACCACTGCCAAAACTGCCCAAGACGTAATCGACAGTTTCAAAATCAGACTCCGGCGGCCTGCCGATCCCAACCCTTAGCCTGGGGAAATTTTCTGTGCCGATCACCTGAATAATCGACTGCATTCCTTTATGCCCGCCCGCCCCCCCCCGGGGCCGAAGGCGCAGCTTCCCAGGCTCCAGGTCCATGTCGTCATAGACGACCAGCAGGTCGGAAGCAGTTATCTTGTACCATTTCAGCAAAGCCCCCACCGCGCCCCCGCTTAGGTTCATATAGGTCTGAGGCTTAACTAAAAGAACCTTTTCTCCATTAATCAGACTCTGGCCAACCATCGCCATAAACATTTTTTTCTTTATTGTGACGCCTAAGGCAACAGCCAGCCGGTCAATCACCATAAAACCAATATTATGCCTTGTTGCGGCATATTCCCTTCCCGGATTGCCCAGGCCGACAATTATTTTCATCATTGCTCCTCCCGCGTCTAATCTCCACCTAATTGTAACCCGGCGGTCTTATGTTTGGAAGGGCAAATTAGTTTCATGTCTTTTTGCCTATTATTCCCTATATTTGTAATAAATATTCCATTTTGAGCATATCAATTAGCTAAGAAAATTTTGGAGAAGCGGGGGTACATAAATATGAAGAGGAGCAGACAAATTACCTCCTTGTCTGTTATTAGCCTGGAGGAAGGCCAACAAATCGGCACTGTTAAAGGGCTGGTGGTAGATCCCGCGAGTAAAAAATTGGCAGCGCTGATCATTGAACAAAAGGGCTGGTTTAAAGAGCAACGTTTTATCCCTTACCATAAGGTCCATAGCGTGGGCAACGACGCCATTACCGTTGAAAAAAATTCCTGCGTTGAAAAGTCGGGTTCATTATCGGATATTGTGAAACTCTTAAAAGACAAGGTGGGAATAATCGGCTCCAAAATGGTAGCCGAGAACGGAACGGTACTGGGTTTTGTAGACGAGTATTGTGTTGATCTGGCAACCGGCGCCATTGCCGGGTTGGAGTTCTCCGGGAACCTGATCGACAGTGTGATTAATGGGCGGGCCTTTCTGGATATCTTCTTCGTCCGCACTCTTGGTAAAGAAGTGACTATCATAACCAGCGAGGGTGTCGAAAATATTTTTAAGATGGACGGCGGCCTGCAGGAAACAGTTAAAAGCCTTAAGGAATCTACCGGCCATATCTTGAACAGCACAATACAAAAAACGAAGGAACTGGGAGCAAGCATTAATAATAAAGTATGGAAAGACAAAAAAACCGGGATAATACCCGATCCGGAAAATATCAATGAAGCTGAAACAGAGGAAAAGACGCGGGAACATAAAAACACCGCCCGAGAAGAAGCGTCCGGGAAAACAGACGCTCCTCCCGCAAGCAACAACGAAGGCTACAAAGACGCCCCACCGCCGGCATAAGATGATAAACAAGACAATATTGTTGTGAACGGAAGCATAAGTTTGCAGCCAAAGCAAATTTATGCTTCTTATAATATTGCTCTCACGCTTGTAAAACCCCGGGGAGCTATTGTAAACTGGATAGGTGAAAAGAGGTGAATCATCTTGATCCTGCTGCAGGCGGTCCACGTATCCAAATCGTTTGGAGCCCACCGTGTATTGGCCGATGTGAATTTTATTGTTCAAGAAGGGGATTTGGCCGGCATTGTAGGCGTAAACGGAGCGGGAAAGTCCACCCTGTTGAAAATAATTACCGGAGCCTTGCCGCCGGACGAAGGGGAAGTGATCTTGTCCAAAGGCTTAACGGTATCTTATTTAGCTCAAGACAGCGGACTGGAATCGGGACGGAGCATCTGGAATGAGATGCTTTCAGTGTATGCCCGCCTGATTGAGACCGAGAAACATCTCAGAGAAATGGAAAACCGCATGGGAGACCCGGCACTGGCGGGCAATGATACCGCTTACCGGCAACTGCTCCAGGATTACGATACCCTTTCATTCCTTTTCGAGAGTAAGGGCGGTTTCGAATACGAGGCCAATATTCGCGGCGTATTGCACGGGCTCAACTTTGGAAACATGGACTACAATACCCCGGTGAATACGCTGAGCGGCGGGCAAAAAACCCGCCTTGCCCTGGCCCGCTGCCTGCTTGGAGCACCGGATTTACTAATCCTGGACGAGCCTACCAATTATCTGGACATGGACAACCTCACCTGGTTGGAACAATATTTGCAGTCGTACCGGGGAGCGGTGCTGGTAGTTTCTCATGACCGCTACTTCCTGGACGCCCTGATCAAGGTGATTTATGAACTCGACGGCGCCGGCTTTACCCGCTACACTGGGAACTACACAAGTTTTGTCCGGCAGAAAGCCGAAATGGCCGAACAACAGCTTAAGGCGTACAAAAAGCAGCAAGAGGAAATTGCCCGCATGGAAGAATTTGTGCGGCGCAATATCGCGGCTAAGGATACCACCGGGCGCGCTCAGAGCCGTTTGAAGACGCTTGAAAAAATGGACCGGTTGGCCCGGCCGGGCAAAGAGCGCCGGGTAAGCGTTTCTTTTAACGTCAATCGCCCAAGCAACCAGGAAGTGCTTCAGGTAAAGGGCCTTGCCATAGGCTATCCCGGTCTGGTCCTGGCACATGGGCTGGACTTTGAAATCAGCAAGGGAGAGCGGGTGGTCCTGATCGGCCCCAACGGCGTTGGCAAGTCCACCCTGCTCAAAACCATCGCCGGGCTTCTCCCGGCCATTGGAGGGCGAGTCCGGCAAGGAAGCCTGGTTCAAATTGGGTATTACAAACAAGAGCGGCAAGCGTTCAGCCGGGATAAAAATGTGCTGCGCGAACTATGGGACCGGTACCCCCGCATGGATGAATCAGACATACGCAAAGCGCTGGGCAGATTTTTATTCAGTGGTGATGACGTCCATAAAAATGTGGCGGACTTGAGCGGCGGGGAAAAGTCCCGCCTTGCCCTGGCCGCCTTAATGTTGCAGAAGTCCAATTTCCTGTTATTGGATGAGCCCACCAACCACCTGGACCTGGCCAGCAAAGAGGCGCTGGAAGACGCGCTGTCCGGTTATCCGGGTACTATCCTTTTTGTTTCTCACGACCGTTACTTTATCAACAAAATGGCCACCCGGGTAATGGAACTATCCACAAACGGCATAACCAACTGCCTGGGCAACTACGACTACTACCTGGGCCGAAAAGCCCAACAACTGCAATTAGCAGGTAAACCCGGGCCTAAAGAGTCTGAACCCATCAATAAAACCCCTGAAAAGGAACAATACTTACAAAAAAAAGAGGAAGAACGTCAAAAGCGCAAACGCCAGCGCCAGATCACCGATCTGGAACAGGCAATTGCCGGCTTGGAGGAACTCATCTTTCGCCTGGAAAAGGAGCTGTACCAACCGGAGGAGTACCGGGACTACCAGGCCTGTCAACTACGGCAGGAAGAACTGGATCAGGCCAGGACGGCCATGCAGGACCATATGGAAAAATGGCTTGATCTTATTGAAGAATGACCCCACCGTTATATAAGCGGGGGGTCATTTCTTTCGCGGTTAATGGTACAAGTCAACCAAGAGACCGGTTATTTCGTCGATTTTGCTCACAATAGCAATGCTTGCTTTCTGTTGCTCCAAAAGAGCGTTCGTTAGTTCCTCGATTTTTTTGTTTATTGCTTCCACCCTCAAAAGCAGCCGGCCCAACCCGTAATCTTGTTTCACCCTGTAATAATTCTCGAGGACAAAAGACAAGTATTCGCGTATATATTTTTTATATTCAATAACATCGGCTTTGCTTTGCGTCCTCTTCAACTTATCTCCGGAAGTCTTGATCTTCTTGACCATTTCATCAAGCTTTTGTTGATCTCTTTTTGCCATGTCCAGAGTATTGGAGAAACCCTTATCTCCACTAGTCTTAATTACAGGTGCTTTATACTTTCTACCAATATTTCTATCGACCGAAGGTATTTTCATTTATAACCCCTCAAGACTATATCAATATCTAACCATAAGGCTCCAGCCCGGCTGTATCGAATTGGAAGCAAATAAAATCTCAAGCTACATTAATAATGAGCTCGTTATTAGGGCCTACGTCCAGCAGCACACGGTCGCCCCGATGAAAAGTTCCCTTCAGGATTTCTTCGGAAAGCCGGTCTTCCACCAGGCGCAGGATGGCCCGGCGCAATGGCCTGGCGCCGTATTCTTCGTCAAAGCCTTCCTTGGCCAGCAGGTCCTTGGCCGGCTCGGCAACTTCGATTTCAACCTCGTTTTCTTTCATCCTGCCTGCGACTTCTTTGAGCATCAAGTTGACAATTTCCCTGATGTGTTCAGCATTCAATGCGTGGAAAACGATAATCTCGTCAATCCGGTTGAGAAACTCGGGGCGGAAAGTGCGCCTCAGTTCTTCAGTCACCTTGCTTTTCATGTTCTCGTAGTTGGCTTCCCGCTGGTCGCCGGTACGGAAGCCAAGGACGGACTCGCGCTTGATCATCTGCACTCCGACGTTCGAGGTCATAATAATAACCGTGTTGCGGAAATCTACCGTGCGTCCCTTGGCGTCAGTCAACCGCCCGTCTTCTAATACCTGCAGCAGGATATTGAAAACATCCGGGTGGGCTTTCTCAATTTCGTCCAGCAGGACTACCGAATAAGGCCGGCGCCGCACCGTTTCGGTAAGCTGGCCGCCTTCTTCGTAGCCCACATAGCCGGGAGGCGCTCCCATCAGGCGGGACACCGCGAACTTTTCCATATACTCCGACATATCAATACGCACCATGGCGTCCTCATCACCAAACAAAACCTCCGCCAGCGCCCTGGCCAACTCGGTTTTACCCACCCCGGTAGGGCCAAGGAAGATAAAGGAGCCAATGGGGCGCTTCGGGTCTTTCAGACCGGCGCGGGCGCGCCGCACCGCCCGGGATACGGCCCGGATGGCCTCATCCTGCCCAATTACCCGCCGGTGCAATACATCTTCCATTTTCAAGAGCCTTTCCGACTCCTCCTCGGCCAGTTTTTTCACCGGGATACCGGTCCAACTGGCCGCAATCTGAGCGATGGCCTCTTCGTCCACCACCAGTTCCGCCCCGCCCTTTCGCTGTTTCCACGACTCCCTGAGTTGGTCGAGTTCATTCCGGATCTTTTTCTCCTGATCCCTTATTTCCGCGGCTTTTTCAAATTCCTGGCCATTAACCGCCGCTTCTTTTTCTTTTTGCAGCACTTCTAATTTCTTTTCCAGATCTTTTAAATCCGGCGGCGCGGTAAAAGCCTGCAGCCTTACTTTTGAACCGGCTTCGTCCACCAGGTCAATAGCTTTATCAGGCAAAAAGCGGTCGGTAATATAACGGCTTGATATCTTGGCGGCCGCTTCCAGGGCGGCATCGGTGATCCTGACGCGGTGGTGCGCTTCGTATTTATCCCTGAGGCCGCGCAGGATTTGGATAGTTTCCTCGGTAGTGGGCTCCGCAACGGTAATCGGCTGGAAGCGCCGCTCCAGAGCGGCGTCTTTTTCAATATGTTTGCGGTACTCATCCAGCGTGGTCGCGCCGATGCACTGCAACTCGCCCCTGGCCAACGCGGGCTTTAATATATTGGCCGCGTCTATGGCTCCTTCGGCCGCGCCCGCTCCCACCATAGTGTGCAGCTCATCGATAAACAGAATAATATCGCCTGCGTTCCGAATTTCTTCAATAATCTTTTTCAGCCGCTCTTCAAATTCACCCCGGTACTTGGTCCCGGCTACCAGCGATCCCGTATCAAGAGTTACCACCCTCTTCTTTTCCAGGACTTCCGGCACATTTCCGGCGGTAATCCGCTGGGCCAGGCCCTCGGCGACGGCAGTTTTGCCCACTCCCGGCTCACCGATTAAAACCGGATTATTTTTCGTCCGCCGGCTTAAAATTTGAATGACCCTTTCTATTTCTTTTTCCCTGCCTACCACCGGGTCGAGTTTATCCTCCTTGGCCAGTACGGTCAAATCCCGCCCGTATTGGTCCAGAGTGTGGGTTCCGCCACCTTTCGCCCGTCCGGCCGTTTGTTCGCCGGGACCGGCCTGACCGCCCAGCAGGTTCGCTACCATAGCGCGCACCTTACGGCTGTCAGCGCCATAGGCATTTAAGATATGGGCGGCCACACCTTCACCTTCACGGACTAAACCCAAAAGCAAATGCTCGGTGCCTATATAATTATGTCCCATGCGCCTCGCTTCATCTATTGAAAGTTCCAATACCCGCTTGGTCCGCGGAGTCAGGGCAGGCTCCTCTGAGGCCGGCATTTTGCCGGCTTCTACAATTTGCGCCACTGCAGCCCGGACTTTATCAGCATCCATACCAACCGCCTCTAATACTTTTGCCGCCACACCCTCTCCTTCCCGGATGAGGCCGAGGAGCAGGTGCTCTGTTCCAACATACGGGTAACCAGTTTGTTTAGCTTCCTCCTGAGCAAAAAGCAACGCTTTTTGTGCCCTTTCGGTGAATTTTCCGAACATATGCGAACACCTCCAAAATTAGACTGTCTATAGCCCGCCGTTATGAACCTTCAAACTCTTTTCTAATCATTTCCGCCCTGAAAATATCCCGCTGCTGAGCGGTCATGTCCTGCCCGGCCAGCTTAACTAAAAAGGCGGGACGGATCTTTACCATCAACTCATTCAACAGCTTAGCCGGTATCCCTGATACCAGACCCATTTCTATTCCCAGCCTCAGGTCGGAAAATAAGCGCATGGCCTCTTCAAAGGTTAAGATATGCGCATATTTCAAGGTACCGTAAGCCCGGTAGATCCGGTCTTCGAATACTTCCCTCCGGCCATTATATAAGGCCCTGCGCGCAGCTTGTTCCTGGGCAATGATTTGTTTGGCCACGGCAACGAGGTTGTCGATTATTTCCTCCTCAGATTGTCCCAGAGTAATCTGATTGGATATTTGAAACATATCCCCGAGCGCTTCGGTTCCCTCGCCGAAAAGTCCCCGTACCGTTAGGCCAACCTTGTTGATGGCGTTTAACACCCCGCTCAGTTGCTTGGTCAGACCCAAGCCGGGCAAGTGCAGCATTACCGAAGCGCGCATCCCGGTCCCCACGTTGGTGGGACAGGCTGTAAGATAGCCGAGTTTTTCGGAAAAGGCATAGTCCAGGGTTTTCTCCAGCCCGTCATCAACCTGGTTAATCAATTCCCAGGCTTCTTTCAACTGCAGGCCCGGAAGCAGGCACTGGATACGCAAATGATCCTCCTCGTTAACCATGATGCTGATCACCTCGTCGTCTCTCAGCACAACCGCTTTCCACTCGAAGCTGCTCAAAAGATCCGGGCTAATTAAATGTTTATCCACTAGTATCTGCCTTTCTACCGGAGACAATTCGCTCAAAAGACTTATCTCAAGAGCCCCCACCTGTTTTGCCAATTCTTTATCTTCCACAGCCAGCCGTACCGCGCGAATGATATCTTCAGCCTTTTCGTTATTGGAAAGATGAGGGAAAGGTTTGCCGGCAAGGTTTCTGGCGACTCTAACCCGGCTGCTGATTACGATATCCGCCTCCGGACCATCCGCGTCCATCCAGCGGCTATAAGAACTATTAACCGTTTTTTTTAGGGGCATTAACCTTCACTCCCCTCCGCCATATATTTCTCCAGTTGGTGAATTTGGTCGCGGAGTTGGGCAGCCTGTTCAAAATCCTCACGGCTTACCACTTCTTTAAGATTATTTTTAAGTTTATTGATTTCTTTTGCCAGCCGGGCTCGCCCCCCTGTGCGCGCGGGGACCTTTCCGGTATGCCGGGTACTGCCGTGGATCCGCCGCAGCAGCGGCAGCAAACGCTCTTCAAAGAAAGGATAACAATCGCCGCAACCCATAAGTCCCTGTTTGGCGATTTGTCCCTCGAAGACTCCGCATTTTTCACATTTTTTGCCGGTCGTTTCCGTCTTGTAGCTCTTATCCTCACCCATTCCATGATTTAAAAGACTGGCAAGAAAATTATGCAAGTGTATTTGCGGAACGAAACCGAATCCCTGCGGCTGGATTTCCCTCGCGCACACTTCGCAGAGGTGTGTATCATTTTTCTGCCCGTTACTTATTTCCGTCAAGTGCATCGTCGCCGGACGCTGTCCGCAACGCTCGCATAGCATATTATTGCCCCCTTTATATAACCAATCAATTCTTATCCCGTTAAATGCAAATGCCGGATCACCAGACTTAAGATCATATGCCCGGCTTCAGTTTCTCAGCACCTCTGTTACCATCGCCTTTAATATTAACGCCCTCAACTGATCGCGCGCAGGCAAACTGATCCTCAATATATTTCCTCTTATTGCGGATTGCATTAAATGCGACTCCCGCAAGGTGATTAATTCTTCATCCAGCAGCCGCCGGATTAAACCTGCCGCGCCGGTCTGAGATATTGAGTCGCCGATCAAGCTACAAACATCCAGGACCAAATTAGCCCGCTGGCCCAGCGGCAGTTTGACGATCCTGACAAATCCGCCCCCGCCCCTCCTGCTTTCCACAAGATATCCGTGTCCTGCGGAAAAACGGGTGGTCAGCACATAGTTTATTTGTGACGGAACACAGTTAAAACGGTTCGCCAGCTCCCTGCGCTGGACCTCAACGTAGTCATGCAGACTGTCTGAAAGGAGCTTCTTCAAATAAAGCTCAATCAAGTCAGAAATATTAGTCATATTACCACCCTTTGCGCCTCAATATTTTGACCTTAATTGACCTTAATTCATTATATATAATCCTGTTTTTATTTTCAATATCTTTTTACTATTTTAGCCTTTTATAGTCAGTCTAAAACGTGAAAAAAGAACCGCTCCGCACGATTCTTTTGACTAAACACTTACCTGTGCCAGGTTTTTCTTAATCTTCCGTGTAAACCTTCGCCACTGCCACCACGGAATCCCCTTGATCAAGGCGCATCAGGGTCACACCCTGGGTGGAGCGCCCCATGGTCGAAATATCCCCGGCCTTCAGACGGATAATAATACCTTCGGCGCTGATCATCATAATCTCTTCTTCGTCCCTCACTACCTGGACAGCTACCACCGGGCCGTTTCTTTCGGTTGTCCTGATATTGATAATGCCCTTGCCGCCACGGAATTGCGAGCGGTATTCCGCAAGCAGGGTGCGTTTGCCAAATCCGTTTGCCGTTACAGAGAGTAAAAACGCGTCCGGGCGGACAGTTTCCATACCGATCACTTCATCGTTTTCTCCGCAAGAAATCCCCTTTACCCCGCGGGTAACACGGCCCGTATAGCGCACATCCCGCTCCGGAAAGCGGATGGCCAGTCCTTTCCGGGTGGCCAGTATAATTTCTTCCTCGCCGCTGGTAAGCTTGACGTCGATTAACTCGTCTTTTTCGTCCAGAGTAAGGGCGATAATCCCATCCCGGCGGGAGGTATCGTATTCGTTCAGCGAAGTCTTCTTAACCACCCCGTTCCTTGTGACCATAAACAAATACTGATTGTGGTTAAATTCCCGGACCGGAATAACGGCTGTAACTTTTTCATTATTTTCAACATATAAAAGGTTTACCAGAGCAGTACCTCTGGCCTGGCGGCCAGCCTCAGGTATCTCATGGACTTTAAGCCGGTAAGCTTTCCCACGGTTGGTAAAGAACAAAAAGAAGTGGTGTGTCGTTGTGCTGAAAAGGTGCCGCACGAAATCCTCTTCCTTGGTACCCATGGCAGTAATGCCGCGGCCACCCCGGCGTTGGCTGCGATAAGTGTCGAGGGGAATTCTCTTAATATAACCCTGGTTGGTTATGGTGATTACCACGTCCTCTTCAGGGATCAGATCTTCTTCTTCAAAAGCCGCTTCTTCATACGATATAACAGTCCGCCGCGGGTCGGCATACTTTTTCCTTATCACGGTAAGCTCATCTTTAATAATACCAAGGACCATTCGTTCGTCGGCAAGCACTGAGCGGAGATAGTTGATTTTTTCCACAAGTTCCTTGTATTCCTGCTCCAATTTTTCCCGCTCCAGGCCGGTAAGCTGCCTCAGGCGCATCTCAACGATAGCCTCAGACTGCTTCTCGGAAAGGCCGAATCTTTCCATTAAAGCCTTCCTGGCAATGTCCGCCGTACGGGAGGCCCGGATTATTTTGATTACTTCATCCAGGTGGTTTAGAGCAATACGCAGGCCCTCCACGATATGCGCGCGGGCCTCCGCCTTGTTCAGTTCGTAGCGGGTGCGGCGTACAATAACGTCTTTCTGGTGCTCCAGGTAATGAAACAAGACTTGTTTTAAGTTTAGGACTTGAGGCTGCCCGTCAACCAGCGCAAGCATATTCACACCGAAGCTTTCCTGCATCTGGGTGTGTTTGTAAAGCTGGTTTAAGACCACCTGCGGGTTGGCATCCCGCTTCAATTCAATAACTATGCGCATGCCGCGGCGGTCGGACTCGTCCCGCAGGTCGCTGATACCTTCCAATTTTTTTTCTTTTACTAGCTCGGCTATTTTCTCAATCAGGTGGGCCTTATTTACCTGATACGGTATTTCCCGGACGACGACACAGTCCCTGCCAGTATTATTTTTTTCAATAACAGCCTGCGCTCGGACTTTTATGCTGCCCCGGCCGGTCCGGTAGGCGTTCCAAATGCCTTCCTTGCCCATAATCTTAGCGCCTGTAGGAAAATCCGGCCCTTTGATAATACCCGTTAATTCTTTAATGCTGACATCCGGGTTATCGATCAGCATGGTAACCCCGTCGATAACCTCACCAAGGTTATGAGGCGGTATGTTGGTCGCCATTCCCACTGCAATGCCGGCCGAACCGTTAATCAATAAATTAGGGATCCTGGCGGGCAGGACGGTAGGCTCTTCAGTCTTATCATCATAGTTTGGTATAAAACCAACTGTTTCTTTTTCAATGTCAGAAAGCATCTCCGTGGCAATTTTGGCCAGCCGCGCTTCTGTATAACGCATGGCCGCGGCTGAATCCCCATCAACAGATCCAAAGTTGCCGTGCCCGTCCACCATCGGGTAGCGGGCGGCAAAATCCTGGGCCAGCCGCACCAGAGCGTCGTAAACGGCCACATCTCCATGAGGGTGGTACTTCGCCAGTACCTCGCCAACAATATAAGCCGATTTGCGGTGCGGCTTTTCCGGCGAAAGCCCGAGGCTGTGCATGGCATAAAGGATACGCCGGTGCACCGGTTTTAAGCCGTCCCGCACGTCAGGCAGCGCCCTCCCGACAATAACGCTCATAGCATAATCCAGGTAGGAGTGCTTCATTTCCTCGTTTATATTTATCGGAATCACTTTACCAGTTAATAACGGCAATACCAGTTCACCCCTACCATTTATTCTACCGAAGGAATTATACCAGATTAATCTAGCTATTGCAATTTACTAATTAAACTGGGCCTGTGGTTGAAGAAGCAGGCTTTCAGCAACCTGCTTCTTTTTATATTTTAACAAAACCAATTTACAGCCAGGCTGTTTTAAGGTCTTTATAAACCCCGGGTTTGTTAATTAAATCTCCCCGTGAATAAGCCTGTTCGCCGTAAAAATTATACAATGCCTGCCTCCTTGTAATTATGTGGCTGAAAGCGGCTTTTATACAATCAAAATACACCACCTCATATCTTCTTGTAATTAACTTTATCTTTAAATACTCCTTAAGAAGAGGAGCAACTTGTTGACGGCCTTTTTACACAAAAGATATAAATTATGCCGGTACTTTTGCACAAGCGCCTGAGGCCGCCGCCGAGAAATCAAAATAATTTTAGTTTCTCCCAAATGGACACCCCCCAAATGTAATTTTTTAAGGCCCTCTTATCAGACAGGACAGGCTGTGTTCGAAAATTGAAATTGTTATTATTGATCCCCACTTAAGGCAGCCAGTCACAGTATTTACCTTAAGAATTATTTTATCGCTAAAAAATGTCTTGATCTCATTAAGTGCCTCCGGTGTAATCACCATAATATCCTGAAGAATGTGGGCTGACTTCTCAGCCATTGCTCCCAAAAAGAAGGCTATTGTCAACAATAAAGCAGTAAATAATATTGTTTTAGTTTTATTAAACCCTGCATGCTTGTAATTCAATACAGCCCTCACGCACCTCACCTCCTGCATTTTTGATTTTCATACTACCATACCCCGGCAACCCTGAAATATAGTCCTCTAAACCGATAATTACCAATAAATGTAATTTATCTCTCTTATCCTTTTATTTCCATACTTTTTTAGCCGGTAAAAATCCCGCGGCCCCCGCCATTTACCTGGCAGGGGCCGCGTTCCTAAGCAATCTCTGTGAAATCATGCACAACAACAACTTTATAATAAACATTTCTAAATATCTAAATTTTTCACAGCCCTCGCGTTTTCCTGGATGAATTCACGGCGTGGCTCAACCCGGTCGCCCATCAGCATCGAAAATATGGCGTCGGCTTCTATAGCGTCCTCCAGGTTTACCTGCAATACCGTCCTCGTTTCGGGATCCATGGTAGTTTCCCATAATTGCACAGCGTCCATTTCACCCAGGCCTTTATATCTCTGAATAGTTATGCCATCCCTGCCGATCCGGGCAAGCAGTTTTTCTAATTCCGTGTCATCGTAAACGTAATTTTCGCTCTTTCCTTTTTTTACTCTGTATAGAGGAGGCTGGGCGATAAAGACGTAGCCGGCTTCAATCAACGGCTTCATATAGCGGTAGAAAAAAGTGAGCAGCAATGTCCTGATATGCGCTCCATCCACATCTGCGTCGGACATTAGAATCAACTTATGATACCTTGCCTTATTAATATCAAAATCTTCCCCGATCCCCGTCCCGAGAGCGGTTATCATGGACTTTATTTCTTCATTGGCAAGGATCTTGTCCAACCGCGCTTTTTCCACATTTAATATTTTACCGCGCAAGGGAAGGATAGCCTGAAATCGCCTGTCCCTGCCTTGCTTGGCTGAACCGCCCGCTGAGTCTCCCTCAACCAGATATAGTTCTGAAATGGCCGGGTCCTTATCGGAGCAATCCGCCAACTTACCCGGCAGTGTTGAACTCTCCAACGCGCTTTTCCGCCTGGTCAATTCCCTGGCCTTGCGTGCCGCTTCTCTCGCCCTGGAAGAATTGATCGCTTTTTCCAGAATACGCTTTCCAATCTGGGGGTTTTCCTCTAGAAAAGCGCTTAATCCTTCCCCTACAACAGAATCTACGGTACTCCTGACCTCACTGTTGCCTAATTTTGTCTTCGTCTGTCCCTCAAACTGCGGCTCCGGCACTTTTACACTAATTACCGCCGTTAGACCTTCCCTGATATCCTCACCGGAAAGGTTGCCGGCACCGTTTTTAATTAAATTGTATTTACGCCCGTAGTCATTAACCACCCTGGTCAATGAAGCCTTGAACCCCGCCTCATGAGTTCCGCCGTCGGTGGTGTTGATATTATTCGCATAGGAAAGCAAATTTTCTATATAAGCATCTGTGTACTGCAGGGATGCTTCTACAAGCACGTCGTCCTTTTGTCTTTGAAAATAAATCGGCTTACTGTGTAGAGGAGTTTTATTTTTATTCAGATACTTGACAAAGTCTACTATCCCTCCATCATGCTGAAAGGTCACATTTTGGCCAGTGCGACTGTCTATTAGAATAATTTTTATACCCATATTTAAGAAAGAAAGTTCCCTTAAACGCTGGGAAAGAGTATCATAACTGTAATCAAGTTCTTCAAAAATTTCCGGATCGGGCTTAAAGGTAACTTTAGTGCCCGTATTGTTACTACCTCCAATTACCTTTAATTCCGTGACAGGAACGCCCCGTTCGTATCTCTGGTGGTAAATACCCCCTCCCCGCTTCACTTCTACCTCAAGCCATTCAGAAAGAGCATTAACCACAGAAACACCTACGCCATGCAACCCGCCCGATACCTTGTAACTGCCTCCGCCAAATTTACCGCCGGCATGGAGCATAGTCAAAGCCACTTCAACACCGGGGCGTCCTGTCTTCGGATGAATGTCTACTGGTATTCCCCGGCCATTGTCAATGACTGTAACAGAATTATTATGATTTATAATTACTTCGATCTGGTCGCAGAACCCGGCCATAGCCTCATCAATACTATTGTCCACCACTTCGTACACCAAATGGTGAAGGCCTCTGGCACTGGTGCTTCCAATATACATGCCGGGGCGGCGCCGTACAGCCTCCAGGCCTTCCAGAACCTGGATTTCTTCCGCGCCGTACCCGTTGTTATTGATATCTTTATTCAATGCCAGAACAACTCCTTTATCAAACAAAATAAACATTATTATACCATGCGGGTTTCAATCTCTCAAGTTATCCACAAATACTATAAAAACCGTGATTAAATCACGGTTACAAATCTATAATGCTATCCGACCTCTTTTTTAAAGTAGCACACGAAATAGGGGAAATATAAACCTTATCAGTCGCTACCAGATATGTTTTTTCTTTATTTATTTCAGAGACATTTCTAATAAAACCTTCATCCCTGGCGATTTCAAGGAACTCTTTTGTAATAGGTGATATTTTTTTATTAATCTCCAAGATCGCAACAATATCTTTTTTCGGCACTACAACGTTCGCTCCAAGATGTAAAAACATAAATAACCTCCTTTCAGCTTAATATATTTCCTCTCTTTACAGTATAAAGCTTTTTATAAAAATCACCACTAATATTTATATTTTCCGCTTCCGTGGACGTAACAAAAGTTTGTACTTTATCTTTGACCCTGCTGAATAAAGCTTTTTGCCGTAAACTATCCAACTCAAACAGCACATCGTCGAGCAATAAAATCGGATATTCACTTAATTCATTATTCCACATTTGAATCTGAGCTATTTTTAAAGTTAAAACTATTGTGCGCTGCTGCCCCTGTGAACCATAAACCTTGGCGTCATTGCCATTAATCAAAAAAACAAGATCATCACGGTGGGGTCCGATAAGGGACTGGGCGCGTTCAATTTCCTCTTTTTTTATTGATGCTAATTCAGCGGTCAACCGGGTGAAAATTTCATGCTCGCTAAAGGAATAATCTATCTTTACGGACGAGTGGTAACGAATATCAATCTCTTCCGAATCCCCGGTTAATTCACGATATAATTTCCGTATAATTGGATTCGCTTTTTTTAATAGCGCCAGCCTGATAAATATAATTTTTGAGCCATAATGGCAGTATTGTTCATTCCAGGCTTGCAGTAAATCATTCTTAGACTTTTTTTCCCTGACCTCACGCAGTAAATTATTCCTTTGGACCAACACCCTCTGATAGCGATTAAGGTAATATCCGTACTGCGGATTAAAGGGGCCGATCTCTGAATCTAAAAAGCGCCGCCTTTCCTGGGGCGACCCTTTTATTATTACCATGTCGTCAGGGGTGAATAATACCACCCCGGGCCATCCCAGAGGATATCCACGGGCTAGCGCTCCGTTTACCTTAATTTTTTTTTGACCAGGCTTCAATAAAGCTTTCAACTCAATTTCCCGCCGGCTGGTTTCTAGCAAGCATCTTATTAAAGAAAATTCGCTTTCCCAGTTAATTAATTCTTTTTCTTTTAAAGTACGAAAGGACCTGCCTGTGCAACATAAATAAATTGATTCAAGAATATTTGTCTTTCCCTGGGCGTTCTTTCCAGTTAATATATTAAATAATAAACCTGGCTCAATATCCTGCCGGAGGTAATTACGAAAATTGGTCAACTCCAGGCGTTTAAGGAACAATTATTTACAACTCCCTTATTGAGCTGTTTGTAGTTAGCGCTGGTTAATAATAACAAGATATTCACCTTCGTCTTTCACATGGACTAAGTCATGATCCCGGAGCAACCTGCCCCTTTTGGTTTCTACCTGACCATTTACAATAACCAGGCCGGACTGGATGAAAAACTTACTCTGCCCGCCAGTGGAAGTTATCCGAGCCCACTTAAGAAAACTGTCAAGTCTTATTTCTCCCTTTACCGGTACTTGTCTAGCCACTGTTTTTACTCCTCGCGAATTCGCACAGGCAGGAGTAAAGAAAGGTAATCATTTCCTTCCACCGGCTTCAAAACCAGCGGGTTCAGCGGGCCGGCGAACTCTATGTTTATCTCACCACTTCCCAAAACTTTCAACGCTTCACTTAAGTAACGAGTGTTAACTGCAACCTGCATCGGCTCACCTTCTTGATATACCGGTATTTCCTCATATACTCGCCCAACTTCTGTACTAACAGAAACAACAAGAATATTATTTTGCAACAGAAGCTTGATAAAAGATGAACCTGCTGTGGTAAAAAGAGCAGCTCTCTCCACAGCTTCCGCCAATTCCCTGGTTATCAGACGGATCCGTGACACGCGCCCCTGTGGAATCACCTGCCGGTAAGGCGGAAATTTTCCACTGATCAAGCGGGAGATTATACATAAATCTTCCACCGAAAAAAGAACCTGATTGTCAGTTACTGTAATATCAACTTCTTTTTCCGGCCTTCCAATAACTTTGCTTAATTCATTTAAAGTTTTTCCGGGGATAATTATGTTTATGTCAATATTATTACTGTCATCAAATTTAAGTTTTCGCCAAGCCAGCCGGTGAGTGTCGGTAGCTGCCATCTGCATTTCTCCGCCATTTATTTCGAGCAATACTCCTGTAAAAACAGGCCTGCTTTCTTCCACGGCAACAGCAAAAACAACTTGCCTAATGGCTTCTTTAAGAATGTCTTCCGGGACGCTGAATTTAACTTCACTTACCGGCAATGGAAGTTCAGGAAATTCCTGAGCAAGAAAACCATTAATATTTGTTTCGGAATGGCCGTATTTAACAGAGACATTTCCGGTTAGTGGGTCAGACTTGATAAAAATTGGGACGTCAGGCAATCTCCTGAAAAACTCGGTAATATATTTGGCAGGCAATACAACCGATCCAACCTCAAAAATTTCCGCCTGTACCGAACACTGAATACCAATTTCCAGATCTGTGGCAGTAACAATAAGCAAATCATTTTCCGCGCAAAATTTAATTCCGGATAGAATCGGTAACGGGCTCTTGTGTGAAACGGCACGTTGCACAATTTGAACCGCGGACAATAAATCTTCCTTACTGCTGATAAAATTCATATTATTTCTCCTGATTAACATTATCATTAATTTATATAATTAAAAAATAATAGTAGTAGAAGCTGTTATTATGTGCATAGATAGGCTGATGGCGAGTCTGCGGTAAAAAAAAGCTGTTAATAAAAAAAAGATAACCGCAGGGAGAAGTTTTCCATTGTTTTTTACAGTATATAATATCCACAAAATAATTAACAAATAATCAACACTGGTTGTTAACTATTTGTTATTCGCTCGACTAAATCGTTGATATTGTTTTGTAGAAAAATATCTTTTTCTAATTTTTCGTTAATTTTTTGGCAGGCGTGCATTACAGTGGTATGGTCACGGCCCCCAAACGCTTCACCAATTTTGGGTAAAGAGAGATCAGTCAATTCCCTTGCCAAATACATGGCGATTTGGCGGGGAAAAGCTACCGCTATAGCTCTTTTCTTAGCCTTAAAATCTTCCTGACGTATTTTATAAAAGTCAGCGACAACTTGTTGTATTAATAAGACTGTAATCTCAGCCGGTTTGTTTTCAGGCATCATGTCTTTAAGTATTTTCGCTGCCATTTCCTGGTTGATTTCTTCGTTATTTAAAGATGCGTATGCGACTATTCTAGTTAACGCTCCTTCCAGCACCCGGATGTTTGATGGAATTTTATTGGCAATGTAGGTAATTATATCATCCGAAACCGGTAAGTTTTCAAGTTGACTTTTTTTTCTTAATATAGCAATACGTGTTTCAATGTCAGGAGGCTGGATATCGGTAATTAGTCCCCATTCGAAGCGGGAGCGAAGGCGGTCTTCCAATGTCGGTATCTCCTTGGGAGGCCTGTCGCTGGATATGATTATTTGTCTATTGGCCTCATAAAGGGTGTTGAAAGTGTGGAAAAACTCTTCCTGGGTACTTTCTTTACCGGCTAAAAATTGGATATCATCCACCAGCAAGATATCCATGCCGCGATATTTATTTCTAAAATCGTTTGTTTTATAATCCCGGATTGAGTTAATTAATTCATTTGTAAATTTTTCGGATGTAACATAGAAAACTTTCATCCCACTGTTATGTTCTAAAATATATTTGGCAATAGCTTGCATCAGGTGGGTTTTACCAAGCCCCGCGCCGCCATAAATAAACAATGGATTATAGGTTTTGGCGGGCGATTCAGCCACAGCAAGACAAGCGGCATGGGCAAAACGGTTGCTGTTTCCTATGACAAAATTTTCAAAACTATATTTTGGACTTAAATGTGCCAGCGATAACAAATTATTATTATTATCAATCAGTTTTTTATTAGGTGAAGGCTGAATATCATTAACCTCACTGGAAATAAGAAACTTAACCCCGATATCTTGTTTTAAAATTTCTTGGAATACGTTTTTTATCAAAGGAGCGTAGCGGTTGCTAAGCCATTCACGGGAGAAATAACTGGGAACCTCAATGATAATGGTATTATCATTAAACCCTAGCGGTTTGAGGCTTTTGAGCCATGTTTCATAAGAATATTTGTTTAACTTTTTTTGTAGAACCTGTAGGGCTTGATCCCAAAGCTCCAGGACATCGCTCCTTAACATGTTAACCCCCTGGAAGTTAAGAATTATGACAAAGAGAAAATAAAACCTCAAAAATCCCCCAAGCTTATAGAGGCGTTTTGTAGGTTTAAAGTAAATAATAAAGTTTTATTAACATGATTAATTTGATGTGTATAAATATTCAAGTAATGCTATTTATAAGTGTACCAAATTTTACTTTATTTATCAATGTCTTTTTTATATGACAGCGCATCAACGTTGCTTCTTGACGTTAAAAAATAATTACTATATAATGGGTAGTGTGTGCCTAGCCGTACTAGGCTTTTAATTTTTATTTTAATAAAAGGAGGTGGAATTTTTGAAGCGTACCTACCAGCCAAAGGCGCGTAAACATAAAAAAATACATGGCTTTCTAAAAAGGATGTCTACACGGTCCGGCCGGAATGTGATCAAGAGAAGGAGATTGAAAGGTAGAAAAAGAATGTCTGCGTAAGGCCGCTGGATATAAGTGGCCTTTCTAAACTATATGGTGTATTAAGAGTATTTATAAGCAAAGTGTCCGGTTATAATTTAATAGTAGAGGAATAGATGAATATAATTCATGTGCTGAAAAAAAACAAGGATTACAAAAGAGTATATAGCTTTGGTAAATCACTGGCAAACCGCCATCTTGTATTATTTTTTTTAGCTAACAATTTGGGTATCTGTAGATTTGGCTTCACAGCAAGTAAAAAGGTTGGAAATGCTGTTATAAGGAATAGAATCAGACGCCTTTTTAAGGAGGCATGCCGTATAAATTTAAAAAGATTTCCGGCTGGTTTTGATTTTGTTTTATTGGCCCGCCGTAATATAGTAGGGCAAAAATATCAGGCAGTTGAAGAAAGCTTGTTAAAATTATTGAAAAATACTAAATATTATAGGGGATAAGCCCATTGAAGTTTTTTTTAATTTTTTTGATTAGAATATATCGGTTGATAATTTCTCCTCTTAAGATGCCAACATGCCGTTTCTACCCGACTTGTTCAACTTACGCCATGCAAGCTATAGAAAAATATGGAGCGGTAACGGGCGCATGGTTGGCAATAAAAAGAATAGCCAAATGTCACCCTTATAACCCCGGCGGGTATGATCCGGTGTAGTTATTTTGGTTAAAGAAATTTGTCTTTGAAACATATCAGGGCACTGATTGGGAGGCAAAAAATTTGGAATTATTTAATTCACTCATAGACGGTATGACATGGTTGCTTAATTGGCTGTACATGGTGACTGTTAATATAGGGATACCAAACTATGGTATAGCGATTATATTACTGACGATTATTGTGAAAATGGCGCTTTATCCACTTTCATTCAAACAAATGCGATCCATGGTGGCTATGCAAAAGCTTCAACCGAAGATTAAAGAAATACAGGATAAATGGAAGAATAAGGATCAGAAAAAAATGCAGCAACTGATTATGGACCTCTATAAAGAAAATAATGTTAATCCGATGGCGGGATGCTTGCCTCTCCTGGTACAGATGCCTATTTTAATAGCATTATATAGATCGCTCTATAGATTTCCTTATATTAATACTGACCATGCGAGTTTTATCTGGGTACAGAATTTAAGTGACAAGGATCCTTTATTTATTTTGCCGGTTTTAGCCGGGGTTACCACTTACCTACAGTCTAAAATGACAACTTCCATGACTGACCCTACCCAGAGGACGATGCTATATATGATGCCGGTTTTTATCGCTTGGATATCAAGCACAGTTCCGGCAGGTCTTGCTCTGTACTGGGTCATATTTAACGTTGTAGGTGGATTGCAACAATATTTTATTAACAAGCAGACCATAGGCATAAAGGAGGGAGCAAGCGGAAAGTGAAGGTTATCGAAAGAACTGGCAGGACTGTAGGCGAGGCTATCGACATGGCTCTCCAAGATATGAGAGCTTCCAGGGATGATGTGGAAGTAGAAGTTATCGAAGAGCCATCAAAAGGAATTTTAGGTTTTTTTGGAGCCAAACCAGCCCGGGTAAAGGTTATATTAAAAGAGAAAATGTCAAAAAGAGCAGCCGACTTTCTTAATAATATATTTAACAGTATGGATCTACAGGTTGATATGGATGTGGTTGAAAAAGAAGAAGTAATATTCATAAATCTGGATGGACGCGAGTTGGGTATATTAATCGGCAGGAGAGGCGAAACTCTGGATGCAATTCAGTTTTTGGTAAATCTTTCAGTAAATAAAAATCAAGAAGTACGGAAGAAAATAATTATCGATGTTGAGGGTTACCGTAATAGAAGGGAAGAGACCTTGCAAAAACTTGCTTTCAAACTGGCTAATAAGGCCAGACAACGAGGCAGAAGCGTTGTTTTGGAACCGATGAGTTCCCAGGAGAGGCGAATCATCCACAACGCTTTGCAAGAGCGGGATGACATCTATACGTTCAGCGAAGGTGACGAACCTTACCGAAAAATTATAATAACACCGAAAAAATAATTGTTAAACCCAGTGAGTTAAGGCGCGCTGGGTTTTAATACCGGTATAACGATTATTTGTTTTAAATAATATCTTGCGAGGGTAAAACATTGTGCGAGGATACGATCGCGGCCATCTCCACGCCTCTAGGTGAAGGAGGCATAGGTATTATTAAAATAAGCGGGCCGGAGGCTGTTAGTATCGCTGGAAAAGTATTTAAGCCAAAACGGGGCGGATGGGACGGCGAAAAAAGTCACACGCTTGTTTACGGTCATATTTATGACAGCCATACCGGACAGGCAGTAGATGAGGTGCTTGTTAGCTGCATGAAAGCTCCGTATACTTATACGAGAGAAGATGTAGTGGAAATAAATTGCCATGGCGGGATCGTCCCGTTACGCAAGGTCCTTGAACTTGTGCTGGCTGAAGGTGCCCGGATGGCAGAACCCGGAGAATTTAGTAAAAGGGCTTTTTTAAACGGCAGGTTGGACCTGGCTCAGGCGGAATCCATTATTGACGTTATAAGGTCTAAGACCGAAGATGGTTTGAAAATCGCGGTTTCTCAATTGAAAGGGGACCTGTCTCTTAAAATTGATGAATTAAAGAAAAGGCTGCTTGGAATTTTAGCTCAGGTAGAAGCAAATATAGATTTTCCGGATGAAAATTTAGAAGAGGCGACAGGTTCCAATATTATTATATCAAGTGAAGAGTTGCTAAAAGAAATTAAGAAGATGGTTATTGAGTCAGAGGCCGGTATTGTCTACCGTGAAGGTATCCGTGCCGCGATAATAGGAAAACCAAATGTAGGAAAATCATCATTGTTAAACGCAGTATTAAAGCAAAAAAGAGCTATTGTTACGGATATACCTGGTACTACCAGGGATGTTATTGAAGAGATTGTGAATATTCGGGGGATACCTCTACGGATTATCGACACTGCCGGTTTACATAAAACGGATGATTTAGTGGAAAAAATTGGAGTAGAGCGGACAAAAGAGATGATCGAACAGGCTGACCTTGTGCTATTGGTGCTGGACGCGGCAATAGGGCTATCGGATCAAGATTTTGAAATAATTGATTCGATAGGAGAAAAGAAAAGTCTGGTCCTTGTTAATAAAGTTGATGTAAAAAAGAGCATAATCAATCAGGGCGATCTTGACAGGTTGGCCGGCGGCAGGCCGGTGTTATGGATATCTGCCGAGCAAGGCACCGGTCTGGATAAGATGGAGGAAGTTATAGTTGAAATGGTGCTGGGCGGACAAATCGTACGCTCGGACACCCTTTTGGTTGCCAATATCAGGCATAAACAAGCGCTGGAAAAGGCGGCGTGTTATCTGGAAGAAGCGGTATCGGGAGTAAAAAGTATGTTTCCGGTGGATATAGTCGCCATAGATCTTCGCGCTGCATGGGAGGCGCTGGGGGAAATTACCGGTTCAACAGTTACTGAAGATTTGATAGACAGGATTTTTAAAGATTTTTGTATTGGAAAATGAGGGCTTGCTTATGGTGTATTCAGCTGGAAATTATGATGTTATTGTAGTCGGCGCCGGCCACGCCGGTTGTGAGGCCGGACTTGCGGCTGCCAGGATGGGCTGCCGGACGCTGGTTATTACATTGAATATGGATAATGTTGCGTTAATGCCCTGCAACCCGGCGGTAGGAGGGCCGGCAAAGGGACACCTGGTGCGTGAAGTAGACGCGCTGGGCGGAGAAATTGGTTTGAATACAGACCGGGCATCGATTCAAATGCGGCTGCTGAATATAGGTAAAGGACCCGCCGTACAGGCTTTAAGGGCTCAGACAGATAAAAAACATTACCAGATCAGTATGAAACGTGTGCTTGAGGGGCAGGAAAATCTAGATCTGAAGCAAGCTCTGGCCGAAAGATTGCTTATTGAAAAAGGAAAAATATGTGGTGTTCTTACAAGTACAGGGGCTATATTTAAAGCAGAAGCTATAGTAGTGACTGCAGGTACATACTTGAAAGGTAGAATTGTGATTGGCGACCTTTCTTTTCCAGGCGGTCCAAATGGGCAATTCCCATCGGTCGGGCTATCGGATAGCCTAAGTGAATTGGGCGTCAGAATGGGACGATTTAAAACGGGGACACCTCCTAGAGTTGATCAAAAAAGTATTGATTTCAGTAAGATGTCCATCCAGCCGGGGGACGAAAAACCGTATCAGTTTTCTTTTGTTTCGCCTTTTGTTGAGAGAGAACAAATGCCGTGCTGGCTTACTTATACAACAGAGGAAACAAACAGGATTATACGGGAGAACTTGCACCGCTCGCCGTTATTTACGGGCTCCATTCAAAGCCAGGGGCCGCGTTATTGCCCTTCTATCGAGACAAAGGTGGTACGTTTCTCGGATAAACCCGCCCACCAGGTTTTTATTGAGCCCGAGGGTAAAGATACCGCGGAAATGTATGTCCAAGGCATGTCAACCAGCCTGCCCGAGGACGTTCAGTTGGCTATGTTGCGTACATTGCCCGGTATGGAAAAAGTGGAAATGATGAGGGCAGGTTATGCCATCGAGTATGATTATGTATTTCCGGGTCAATTGAAGCTTTCCCTGGAAACAAAGATAATTCCCGGTCTTTTTACCGCCGGCCAGATTAACGGCACGTCGGGCTACGAAGAGGCAGCGGCACAGGGGATTATCGCCGGCATCAACGCGGCGCTTTTTACAAAAAACAGAGAGCCGTTTATCCTAAAAAGATCACAGGCCTACATCGGGGTAATGATCGACGATTTGGTCACAAAGGAAATAGACGAACCATACCGGATGTTAACCTCAAGGGCCGAATACCGGCTGCTGTTGCGGCAGGATAACGCTGACTTGAGGCTTACTGAAATGGGCTACGAAATTGGCCTTGTATCGAAGGAACGTTACGAAACGTATATAAGAAAACAAAAACTTGTTGAAGAAGAAAGATCAAGGTTGGAACGTACGGTTGTACCGGTTAGTGCGGATACTAAAAAGATATTGGGTGAAATAAACGGCGCTGGGTTGCCCCAGCAGGGAATTACCCTGGCAGGTTTGCTGCGCCGTCCGGAAGTAAGCTATGGAGACTTATTGCTCCTGCCCATGAGCCACCCCGACTTGCCCGAGGAAGTAAGGGAGCAGGTAAAAATTCAGGTGAAATATGAGGGATATATAAAGAAGCAGCAATCGCAGGCTGAACGTATAAAGCGTTTAGAGGAAAAAAAACTTCCAACTGATATAGATTACAGGAAGGTAAAAGGTCTCTCTATGGAAGCAATGGAAAAAATGGAAAATATAAAGCCGGTTTCAATTGGGCAAGCTGGCAGGATTGCAGGGGTTACCCCGGCTGATTTATCAGTCCTCCTGATTTTTCTTGAGCAAAACAGGCGCAATAAAAACAGGAACCATTCGTAAATAACCACAAGCGTTTAAATTAGAAGAATGGTTTCTCATAAATTTTATTGGCAGGTGATTTCGTGAGCGTTTTGGTAGAAATCTTGAAGAAAGGATTTTTTGAATTAAATATTGATCTGGTTGATAGCCAGCTTGAGAAATTTCAAATTTTCCACCGGCTGATAATAGAAACAAATAAGTGTATGAATCTTACATCAATAGTTGAAGAAAAGGAATTTGCGGTTAAGCATTTTATTGATTCAGTAAGTTGCCTCAAGGCAACTTCTATTAATATAGGCATGAAATTGTTAGACGTGGGCACCGGCGCCGGTTTTCCGGGCATACCTCTTAAAGTATGTTGTCCGGATCTAAAAGTAACCCTGGTTGAATCAAAAGAAAAAATAGTAATTTTTTTAAATAATGCAATTAAAGAAATGGGACTGTATGATATCGAAATTGTACACGCCAGAGCTGAGGATATTGGAAAAGACCAGAGATACAGAGAGGGATATGACCTGGTGACGGCCAGGGCTGTGGCTGGATTAGGAGTACTGGCTGAGTATTGCCTGCCGTCGGTTAAGACGGGAGGCTTTTTTTTGGCAATGAAGGGACCAAGGCTGGCAGAAGAAATATCCGCGGCGAAAAGGTCTATCATGGTGATGGGCGGCGAAATTAACAAGGTCGTAAGCTTAAAGCTCCCTATTACTGGAGACGAAAGGAACCTTGTGCTAATAGAAAAAATAAAACCAACTCCTCAAAAATATCCCAGGCGACCCGGCATACCGCTAAAGAAACCAATATAAAACAAAATGGCTAATTAAAGAAGGAACTATGGAAGAATATGTTGAATAAATATGTTCGCCACATGAAAGATGTTGGGGGTGTAAGACATAGGGAAAATTATTGCCATAGCCAACCAGAAGGGAGGAGTCGCCAAGACGACAACAGCCGTTAACTTGGGCGCTTGGCTTTCCCTGATGGGGCAGAAAGTTTTGCTCGTGGATACTGACCCTCAGGGAAACGCAACTACCGGTGTGGGCGTTGATAAGGATAAAGTGGAAGCATGTATTTATGATGTCTTGATTAATGGCATGGAAATTGAAAAAATTATTTTGTCTTGCGCGGTAGACGGGCTGGAGGTGGTTCCTGCAACCATAGAGCTTGCGGGAGCAGAAGTTGAGTTGGTCAATGTTGTTAACCGGGAGAAAATTTTAAAGAGCGCGATGGGCGGGATAAAAAACAAATACGACTTCATTTTCATTGATTGTCCGCCGTCTCTTGGGCTGTTAACTTTAAACGCTTTGACTGCGGCTGATTCATTGATTATTCCCATTCAGTGTGAATATTACGCATTGGAAGGTTTGGGACAGTTACTAAATACCTTTCATATGGTACAGCAGCACCTGAACAAGGATCTTATTTTGGAAGGGGTATTGTTGACCATGTTTGATGGAAGAACTAATTTGGCCATTCAAGTAGTGGATGAGGTAAAAAAACATTTTCGTGAAAAAGTATATCGTGCTATTGTGCCAAGAAACATCAGACTAAGCGAAGCTCCGAGCCATGGTAAACCGGTGATGCTGTATGACAGGCGTTCGAGGGGTGCGGAGGTATACCACGACCTTGCTAAGGAGGTGATGGGAATTGAGTAAGCGCAGAGGACTGGGTAAGGGTTTGGGAGCGCTGATACCTGGTTTGGAACTGAGTGTTACTGGTCAAGATCAATCAGGCAATGAAAAGTACAATGAAATATATAAAGAAATTAATATTGAAGATATTAAGCCGGCCCCCAGTCAGGCAAGGCAGTTGTTCAACCAGGAAAAGCTGGACGAACTGGCTGCTTCAATAAAAGAACACGGCGTTATCCAGCCCGTGTTGGTAAGAAATGTACCTGATGGTGGTTACGAATTGATTGCCGGTGAAAGACGCTGGCGCGCATGCAAGCTTTTAGGATACAAGGTAATACCCGCGGTTGTCAAGGATTGCCAGGATCTAGAGGCAACTGCCGTTGCTCTGGTTGAGAACATACAGAGGGAGAATTTAAACCCTTTAGAAGAAGCGTTGGCATATAACCAATTGATAGATAATTATGGTTTAACCCAGGAGGAAGTCTCCGGAAGAGTGGGAAAAAGCCGGCCTTTTGTGGCAAATATGGTAAGACTACTAGGATTGCCGGTTGAAATAAAAGAAATGCTGGCTGAAGGTCAGCTGAACACCGGCCACGCAAGAACGCTATTATCGATCCAAGATAAAAAAAAGCAATTGGCTGTAGCGGGGAAGATTGTTAAACAGCAGTTAAGCGTGCGGCAGGTTGAAAAAATAGTAAAGAATTTAACAGATGATAAGGGAAAAGAAAAAAATGAAATAGATTTTCACAAGCAATATATTCAAGAGATAGAAGAAGCTTTAGGAAATTATCTAGGTGTTGGCGTAAGATTAAGAGAAGTTGAAAGCGGCGGAGGTAAATTAGAGATAAATTATAGCAGCGAAGAGGATCTAAAAAGGATTATAGAAATGATGCTCGGGGAACCAAAAAAGTTTCACGTGAAACAATAGTATCGTAATGACAACTCTGTTAAGTAGATTCCAATTATAAATAACGCCTGGTTATTAAATTCTCCAGGCGTTTTGCTTTGAATATTCCAGGATGGTCCTGTTAAGTCCGCTTGCTATAATATCGGCGATACGCATGACTAAATTGAGACGGGTATTTTGTAGAACCAGGTATTCCATGAAGCCTCCGACGTTAACAATGCCTGTTATATGGATTTGGCCGACTGGCGGCAGGTTTTTATATACACCCGCTCCAGGTTGAAGTGATCCATCACCTAAATTAACGCATCCGACATTTTCAATTTTCCCCAGACACGCATCAATAGCGATAATAAATGGCTCTTTATAGTTATTGTTGATTTCCTCGATGGTTGCCTTTAAGTTGCTGGCGTGTACGGGTTGCTCCAAAGTGCCATATACATTGAAAAATCCTTGTTCAACCGAATTAATTTTGCTACCCACCAACGGTCCCAGGCTATCGCCGGTAGAACGGTCTGTGCCGATGCATAATAATATCTTAGGACATTCATAACTAACGCCGAATCTTATCATACGTGTGGTAAGATCCCGGGCAAATTTGCTTACAGCCATTGAGTCTTCAATATTGATGCTGGTTTTATCTATATTAGCAGCGTTTTTCAATTCATTAACGGTGTTCATTATATATCCCTCCATAATTGCACACTAATATAGTTATTTCCTTTAAGGTAACTGATTATTCCTCAAACAAATTTTTGATATTTAAAAATATAATGCTGGCTGTTGTTCAATTATTATCTCTTTTTGCATAGTAATGCTAAAGGCGAAAGTGCTGAATGGTGGACGTACATCATATTATATGCGAGCTTATTCAGGGGGTTGCCTTTGATGTTGCGATTGACGCAAAAGATAATGCTGCTGTCCAAGGTTGTAACATCCTATATCGGCTGTGTGATTGGCGCAGGGTTTGCTTCGGGGCAGGAAATAATGCAATTTTTTATATTACATGGCAATAGAGGCTTATTGGGGGTAGCCCTTGCTGCAGTCTTGTTCGCTTATTTGGGCGGCCTGGTGATGTTCCTTGCAATAAGAATGCGCTCAACTAATTATCTGGATTTGCTTTCTTTTGTCATGGGGCCGGCTGCTGGTAAAGTAATGGATATATTAAATCTTTTGATGTTGTTGGGGGGGTTGAGCGTAATGATGGCTGGAAGTGCCGCGGTTTTTGGCGAGGAGTTCGGCCTGCCGGCCCGATCGGGAATATGGTCATTATGTGTTCTGACTACCATGGTTATCCTGGGCGGTTTAGACGGTGTGCTTGCGGCAAATGTTATTCTCGTTCCCATCAAGTTTCTGGCTATAGTATTGATAGCCTGTGTGGTAATAATAAAATCAGGAAATTCCACACTGTCATCACCCTTTGTTGCGAATGTGGAAGGTGTTGCCGGACACTGGTTCTGGGCGGGTTTTTTATATGTTTCATACAATATGGTTGTGCCGGTGGCTGTTCTCTCCTCCCTGGGAAGGGTTATTCCTTTGAAAATAGGAATAGCCGGCGGGGTGATTGGAGGATTATTGTTGGGTTTGGCGGTTTCTATGGTAACGCTGGCCGGGTTATTATATCTTCCGGAATTATCGTCATGTCAAATTCCGCTTCTTTATCTGGCCGGCCGTCTGGGGTGGGTTTTTCACTTGGCTATAGGATTTTTAATCTGGCTGGCTATTCTTACTTCCGCAATAGCCGACGCTCACGGTATTGCAAGCCGCCTCGCTCCTGGTGGGGGCGCTCGATACAGAGTATATGGCACCGGCGCTTGTTTGCTTGCCTTACCGCTGGCAAGCTATAGTTTTTCAGAGTTGGTGCGCCTATTGTATCCGGCTTTTGGCTGCGCTGGGTTAGTGTTGATGGCATGTCTTTTAATTGTGCCAGTTATTAAATTTTGCAAGAGCGGCAAAAATGATTTTCATATCCTATGATAATTACGTATAATTAAATTATAATGAATACTATTGGTGGAGATAAGAAAATGAACTGGCTCGATTGGTTGATTGTCTCAATCCTTGTCATATCCGCTTTGCAGGGCTTGCGTTACGGCTTGTTTGTAAGTGTTGCTAAGTTGTTGGGTGTACTGGCTGGTCTAGCTGTCGCTCATTCATACTACCGGCCATTAGCCGGATATTTATCTGCGCAGTGGCATTTGGATGATAAATTATTACCTATGATCACTCCATTTTTTAAATTCTGGCTGCCTGTGAAAAACGCCGTTTACCAGGCTATTCCGTCAGAAAATTTGATGTTTGTTTGGAACGGCCCTGCTGCCGCACAAAACCTGCCCGGCGCTCTTGGGCCGTTAAGCCCCATTGGAAACAGTTTTGCTAATGTTTTCGCCTTCGGCATCCTTGAGGCAATTGCTTTTTTATCACTTCTTCTGGTCACTGTCTGGCTGGTAAGTATTGTGGGGTTGATATTTACAAAGATTATAGACCTTAGCTTGTTAGGTCCGCTGAATCATCTTGGAGGGCTTTTGTTTGGTCTGACCAAAGGGCTGCTTGTGGTATTGATAATCCTTACGCTAATTTCACCTTTCCAACGGCAGGATCTGATTTCAGGCGGCAAATCCGGCGAAACTGGGGCAGCCGGCCCACAGGGGAGGGCATTTCAGAATTCCATGCTGTTGCCTTATTTTGCGCCCGCATTCGGTATAATCGAACACTTGTTTCAAATGGGTTCCTTAAATAGCAATGAAATACCCGTCCTTGAAAAAAGCATTTATTAGACGCAAATATTATAGCGACATTTTAAGATGTGGAGGGAATGCTTAGATGACTGTGCCTAAGGAGCAGCACCCCGCTTTAAAGCTGGCCTACCGCAGAAGAAACGTATGGGATTGTCTGAGCGGCCAGGAAAAGGGCCTGGTAATGGCCATTACCGATAATTATAAAAGTTTCTTGGATATGGCGAAAACAGAAAGAGAGGCGTTTGAGACGTCGCTTAGATATGTCAAAAGCGCCGGCTTTCGCCCGGTAGATGATGCAATTGCTTTAAAACCGGGTGACAGGGTCTTTGCTGTTAACCGGCATAAGGCCTTAATTGCGGCCGTCATCGGAAACAAGCCTCTGGAATACGGATTAAACGTTATCGGCGCGCATATGGATAGCCCGCGCCTGGATTTAAAGCCGCTGCCAATTTATGAAGAAGAAGGACTGGTTCTTTTTAAAACGCATTATTATGGCGGAATAAAAAAATATCAATGGCTGTCTATTCCACTCGCTCTGCACGGAATAGTGATAAGGGATAATGGAGAGCCGGTTTATGTATTGATCGGTGAAAAGCCGGGTGACCCGATTTTTACTATAACAGATCTCCTGCCTCATCTAGCCAAGGACCAAATGGACAAAAAAATGGCCGATGCCGTGGCTGGTGAGGGGTTGAACATATTGGTTGGAGGCATCCCCCTAGCCGGAGAAGATTTGAAGGACCGCTTTAAGTTGGCAATCCTGGAACACCTTAGCCGGGAGTACGCTATCGTAGAAGAGGATTTTATTAGCGCTGAGCTGGAATTGGTTCCAGCCTGGCAGGCCAGGGATATTGGATTTGACCGCAGCTTTATCGGAGGATACGGGCAGGATGACCGCGTTTGTGTTTATACCGCCCTGCGGGCACTGGTTGAAACAACTGCGCCGGAGCTTACCGCATTGGTAGTTTTGGCCGATAAAGAGGAGATCGGCAGTAATGGCAATACCGGAATGGAATCGGTCTTTTTTACGAATACAATAAGGGAAATAGCGTCACGTTGCGTATCCGGCTATAAAGAACTTACGCTTCGCCGGATCATGTCGAATTCACGCGCCCTGTCCGCTGATGTTAATGTGGGTTTGGACCCGGGCTTCAAGGATGTCGTAGAAACAATGAACGCTGCGCGCCTCGGGGCCGGGTTGGTGCTGACGAAATATACCGGAAGCAAAGGGAAGTATGAATCTAACGACGCCCATGCTGAATTTGTGGCCCATGTCCGCCGCGTTTTTAACAATGCAGGAGTAATTTGGCAGACTGGGGAACTGGGTAAAGTTGACCAGGGAGGCGGAGGCACTATAGCCCATCTCCTGGCAGCCCACGGTATGGATGTCCTGGACTGCGGCGTGGCCTTGCTGGGGATGCATTCTCCTTTTGAAGTTGCCAGCAAAGCGGATGTCTATATGGCCTACAAGGGTTATAGAGCATTTTATACAAGATAATATCAATTTTATATTGAGTATTCAAAATGGTTTGTTAATACCTTGAGAGAGGGGTGTGGAATTTGCCCTTATCGGCAATAGATATGATGCATTCCTTTGCCGGCCGTTTAAATATTTCTTCAGTTTTGGGCATTCTGGCGATAATATTGGCTGCTTTTATCCTGGTCCGGGCGGGTAGCACTGCCATAACCAAGCTGCTTAACAAGGATAAAAAATCCGCTATCACTGGCAGTAAGCGTGCTCAAACCATGGGGGCACTGTTCAAAAGCATCCTCCGCTATAGTGTATATTTTATGGCCGGAGTAATGATCCTTGGTTTGTTGGGTGTACAAACAGGCGCCTTGCTGACCGGGGCTGGAGTGATCGGTTTGGCTGTAGGTTTTGGCGCCAAGAATCTGGTTGAGGATGTTATCACGGGCTTCTTTATACTTTTCGAGGACCAATATGCTGTAGGTGATCACATATCCGCTTCAGGATTATCAGGGATTGTGCAGGAAGTGGGGCTGCGGGTGACCAGGCTAAAAGATCTGGGGGGTCAGGTCCACTATATTCCCAACGGCAAAATAGCTCAGGTTACTAATTATAGCCGAGGCAGCCTTCAGGTAGTGGTGGATATCGGGGTTGCTTATGAGGAGGACCTCAACCGTGTCACTAATGTGCTCGAACAGGCCGGCCGCATATTATTACAGGAACAGCCTGATTTAATTACCGAAGGTCCGGAAGTGCTTGGTTTGGTATCCCTTCATCCAGGCCAGTCGACCATCCGCGTGTCTGCCGGCGCCAGGCCGCTCCAACAGGGCAAGGTGGAGCGGGAGATGAGAAAGCGGTTCAAGGAGGCACTGGATAATGCAGGGATAAAACCTGGCAAAATGTAGTTATTGTTGGAATCCCGAAGCCTTATGCCTGCCGGAAAGCAGGCCATAGTGAGCCATAGTGATGCCATAGTGAACCCTTACTTGACAAACGCTTAACGGCTTCGCTATACTCCTATTTTTGACACTTGTAGAAGAGCAAAAGCTTGAAAATCCTTGTAAATACAAGGGGTTTCAAGCTTTTGTCA
>MVRN01000036.1 GCA_002067965.1 Pelotomaculum sp. PtaU1.Bin035 | reverse complement strand
ACAACCAGCGGTTAGAAAAAACACGGCGGGCCAAGGGTAACAGGCTTTACGAAGTAGTAGCCCAAAAGGCTCCACCAGGGGGTGAAGAAATGTCCCTATACCACGGCTTGTTGGACCCATTGTCCCGTAAATTGACGCCCATGTCCAGACTTTGCTTGATAAAAACCTGACTAAAAAAGGCAATAGAAAACCGGCCCCGGCGGGGCGGTTGAGCATAGTCAACCTACACCCCGGGCCGGTAATAGAGGACCATTATGTTAACAATCCACCCAAATAATTTCGAAGGATTTAATGCCCAGTCGCAACTCTGTCGGTTTAGGGTTGGATTGTGAATAGCTTTAACGCTTTCAACGAATTAGTTTAACTATCTATAGCATCACCACCATATTTAAAGGTACTGTTGGCCAACTACCTTCAATAGCAATTCCACAATACACTATTCGCGCGTATGACCGGTACCGTTACTGTATCTGCTGTGGAATCTGGTATTTGATTTCGTTCGCCTCGGTACCCGTAATTTAAGGGAACCGGTTCCCACCACCATCCATCCATATGGTTCCTTAATTGGAATTTTGGCTGTCCGGTGGTTCTAAAATCATTATACGAGGGGGTGAAATATGGAAGAAAAACTCTTAACGGAAAAAGAACTCTGTCAATGGCTTCAGGTTACAAGAGCAACAGCCTGGCGCTGGCGTAAAGAAGGAATGCCATGCATTAAGCATGGTAAGAGTATTAGGTTTGAGAAGAAAGAAATTTTAAACTGGTTAAAAAGGAATAGCAAAAACTAAGGAAGCCGCCTCCGCCAAGAGTACACGGCTTCCACCAAAAACGCCCCTCCGAAGAGGCTTGCTTTGCTGTATAGTATAGCACTGCGTAGCCTCCTTCGGCAAGGGGAACTATGAAGGAGGTATTTTCTATGTTTAAACTTAAAGATTCCACGATGGATAAAGCTTTTGAAGTCAACCATGTTAAAGATTACTGGCACCACATTAGCGATTCACTGACGATTGACGACCCAAAAGACGTTGAACTGGTCCGGGAATTTAATGAAGCCGTGTCGGTACTGCTCAAGGGCTGCCGGAAGCCTGAAAGGCAGGCGTTGATTAGGTTGATAAGAGCCATGCGGAGATTATATACAAATAATGCCTGGGCAGAATGGCATAATGGTGTGAAGTATGGGCAATGGGGAGAACTAATTTTCCCCCCGCAGGAAGGCGAGCGGCTATGCGGCATCACCGTCAGCAAAGAGCTGGCAAAGGCGTTGCAGGGTGTGCCAAAAAAAGACTTAAGTTTTAAGTTTGTTCATGGAGAGGGCTTGAAAGACCTGAACATTTTAGGCGGTCATCTCGTGATTATCAATACAAAGGCCTTCCCGGTCGCAGGTGACGTTACTATATGCACATTTGGGAACGGCTCCCAAGGCATAAACACATTTTTAGGTCCTGCATCAGATGGCGCTTATGCTGTATTGCCAGGCGCGGTAGAAAGAATTCGCGAGCTTAAGGCGCTCTACGCCAAAGAAGTTGGCGGCGTGGTCCTGGCTTCGGTGGAATTTGCGGGGGAATTCGCGGGGAAGGTTTATTACAAGAGGAAAAGGCAGGAACGGGTGTCATCCCGCTCTATTACCAAACTAATACGAGGTGATAACATTGTATAAAAACCTGCGCGCGGAAATGGCCCCGGCAAGGATTAACAGGGAAGCAGATTGCCGCTGCCATAGGGATCTCTCCCAGGGCTTTCAGTAGGAGGATGACGGGGAAGACTGAGTTTTTATACGATGAAGCGGCTCAGATGAGAAGAATCTTCTTCAAGGATTGTACGTTGGATTATCTTTTTGCTGAATTGCTTGAGTAAATTTAACGCCCTGAATTTTGAGGCGGTTAAACACAAAATTTCCAAAGGGTGTCTGTTGAGCAGATACCCTTTTTGTTCATAATAACTTAGACTCCTGAATTTTAAGGAGTCGGATCACTTTGCCGGGGTCGCTTCGCCGTATCCCTGCATAAATATACAATACCATGCATAATTATGCAGCCGCAAAAGAGCCTGCCATGCAGGTTGATATGCCGTGTTGCCTGCGCTTAGGGGGTATATCTTTGTTAGTATAAATATGCAGGTGGTTGCATAAATATGCAGAAGTTTTTCTGCAAATGCTCCCAGGCGCGCAGAAATGGCCTAAATCGTGGAGATAAATAATTCCGAAGGTATTTATGCTTGGCGGGTGTTTTTAAAGGCTTCCAGGGGCAATTGTGAAGGCCGGTTGGAGAGAGGCGGTTTAAAGCGGTTAATGGTTAAGCGGCAGGCAGCGAAGGGAACCTAAATCAATTTGATGTTGGTCAATATATATTGGCAGTGGTTCAAGGAAGGGTGTCGATTAAAACTACATCCTTTTCATTTCCATCTATCGGAATGGTTTGCTTCGAGAATAGTTCCTTTTGGCAATTCTGCCGTTTGGAACGATACTATAACTTTTTCAACCGCTTCAAAGGTATGAATAGTGTCAGTATTACCGACGCAACCAGTAGGATGATGTCTGTATTACGGACCCCACCGGCAGGGGACGAGTTTAATTCGTACCAATGGTATATATCAAGCCTAATTCCTGCCACAACTAGCCCGGGCTGCACAGGATGCCGCTGGACGGGGTTAAAATTAATTCCGAAGGCAATTACCTTGCCGCGAAATTAGAGGGGGGTTAAATAGCAAATATGAGGGGCGGGGGAATGACGATCCAATGAAGGTAGCACGACGAGCGAAGTTCCTTAAAGAGTATTGGAATGTAAAGCAGGGTCCTAAATTTCACCAAAATGGTGAATTGAAGCGGATTAGCGGTAGAGAACGTTTGAAAGAGCAAAATGCTCCTTCAAAAACTAGGACAAAATGGCCTAGTTTCCAATTTGTGTGTGGGTGTGGGTGCAGGCGTGTAGGCGTTGAACGAATTTCGTTCAACGATGCAGGCGCTGAATTGTAGGCGTTGAACTGCAGAAAAGGCGGCCTTTTTGTTTTGCAAAACTGCGCGGGTGGACTCTTCAGCGATTGAGTGAGGCTCCCCCCCCCGGCGGGGTGGGGCGCAAGGCCGGGGGGTGTGTGAGTAAGCCGTCAAAATGACCGTCAATGATTAAGAATTACTTCACAAGGTGGCCTAAATGGGGGTAAAAAATAAAAGTGTCCCCATTTTGTCCCCATTTGCTGTATTGGAACCGTCAAAACCAAAATAAAAAAAGCCTCGAAAGGCTTGATTTTACTGGTGCCCGAGACCGGAATCGAACCGGTACGGTGATTGCTCACCGCAGGATTTTAAGTCCTGTGCGTCTGCCAGTTCCGCCACTCGGGCACATGATTAATAATAAACACAAAAATATTCTAGCATTTCTAAATTGGATTGTCAATTAGATGGCTCTAACGCTAGGAATAATTATACTTTATCAATAATTATTCTTTGACCGATTCCATTATAAATGGATAATTCGCTATAAAAAATATACAACCTGCTCCTGAAAGCAGGACAGCATTAGGTGTGTTATATAGATTAATAGCTGACTTCATAGTACCGCGGGAAACTATTACAACGGCTATGCAACTGATATACCGGGCTAATATAAAAAGTATAAAACACTACCATTTTCGTAATATTTTATATTGCACAAATCTCAGACGGGGAGTATATTTGAACAGTGGACATTTCTAACTGCTGAAAGGACAATTTTTACTCATGGTCTATAAATACTCTATACCGCTCTTGCTCGCACTCGCTCTCCTAGTCAATTGCGTTAATTTTCCGGTTTACACAACAATTGCCCCGGAGGAAAAACCAGCCAACGCAGATGCAGCGGCACAAAACCAAGCCCCTAACAATGATTTTGACGGTCCGCCGGCTGAAACCATAGTTTCACCCGATCCGGCAAAGAAAGTCTACCTCACTTTTGACGACGGGCCAAATTCACACTATACCGGTTTGATCCTGGACATTCTAAAGAAATACAATATCAAGGCAAGCTTTTCAGTAATAGGCAACACTATCGATAATAACCCCGACGTTTTTAGAAGAATTATTAGTGAAGGACACGGCGTGGTTAACCACACCTATAGCCATGATTACAAAAAGATTTACGCCAGTCCCGAGGCCTTTCTTATTGACTTGGAAAAATGCAATCAATCTATCGTCAAACTAACGGGAAGCGATGTCAAAGTATTTCGCGCCCCCGGAGGCCCTTCCAAGTTAGATAAAAAATATTACGACTTGTTAAGTAAATATGGATATATATCACTAGGCTGGAATGTTACCAGCGCAGACAGTGACCCCAACGGAGTCACAGCGGATCAGATTTGTAGCAATATAGAGAATGGGGTTCTATTTATAGAGAAAGCAAAGAAGGCGCCAATAATCCTCATGCATGACGGGAGTGAAATTAACACCGGGCCGGGCGCTCCCGGACCAGCAGTGCAGAATTACATCCGGAGCCGCGAGAGTGACATCCAAGCCCTGCCGAAAATTATCGAATTCTTGCAAACCAGGGGCTATACTTTCGCCGCCGTCGATGAAAAAACGCCTCCCGCATGGTAAGGAAAAATTTAAAACAGTTACCGCCTATCCGGCACCAGCCCTTCGAGCGGGTCTACCTCCCCTACTCTTCTACCCAGATGAAGGCAATAAGCGCCCATAAATATATTCAATACTGCAAAGGACAGGTAAACCAGGCCAAATGTGGTTGTGCCGCGCAAAAGGATATACCCTGCATAAAGAAGGATCCCAAGCCCAAAATAACTCTTAGCATTCTTTTTGGAACTGAAAGCGGAATCCCGAAGAGCGGCAATCGCCGCGGCCCTTCTTTCCCCGGTAGTCGTTAAACACCTCCCGGGAGAAACTTCTCTCCCTTGGTGTTTATTGAAGCCGGCCCGCCTGGCCAGATCCAAAAGCCCGTACCGGTTAATCAATTTAATGTTGGTTCCCTTGCGGGAGAACTCAGTCACAACCCGTGTCACACCGGGACCAAATTCTCCGGAAGTTATAAAAAGGCCGTTCTCATAGTCCTCAAGATAAAGCGAACCGGCAAATTTCCGGATGTCACCGGGGGTGATTTTTTTATCTCCTTCGTTGCGTTTACAATGAACCGCCACCGGCACACCTTTATAAAAACCCTCCAGGTCAATCCCATGTTCCCCTCCGGCCTTTTCGTTTTTCCAATCCGATTTAAACATCAACCCATGAAAACCAGGCAACTCAGCCAGGATATCCCGCACATAGGGTTTAAATTCACTTTTGGGATCCATTTTTAAAATGTCCTCCATCAGCTTTTGATTGGCCAGCCAAAGCTGGCGCTGGAGCTTCCGCTTCTGCTCTCTAATGCCAAAAAATTTTTTAAGCACCAGCGCCCCGGCCACAATAGGAGGCACTGATAATACCCAGGCAATTGCCAGTTTCCCGGTAAGATTTATCAGCAGTATAAAACTAACCAGCCAAATCAGGAAAAACCCGCCCAGTTTGTCAATCAGGCGCCCCAAAACACTTCTGGTATCTTCTTTCGGCTCTCTAATATGACCACTCACGAATATTGCACCTCAGTTTCTTTTAATACAATTTTGCCCAATCTTGTGGAAAAAGTAACATAATTATAACCCAAACTTGTCAGATCAGGTCATTTAGGTTACAATTTCCTTACATAATAGAGCAAACAGTATTATTGGGGGGACTTACTATGCTGTACGAGAGCACCAGGGGGCAGTTCAAGCGAGTTTTATCAGCAGAAGCAATTAAACAGGGCATATCACCTGACGGGGGGTTATTCGTTCCTCATGAAACAGCGCTGATTTCCAGGGACCAGTTAAAAGAAATGGTCGGATTAAGCTACCAGGCTCAGGCAGCAATAATTTTAAGAAAATATCTCACTGACTATACCAGCGAAGAGATAAACGAGTGTATCTCACTTTCTTATAACTCAAAAAAGTTTGACTCACCCGCTATAGCGCCAGTATGTAAACTCAATGAATCGCTGTATATTTTAGAGTTATGGCACGGCCCCACCTGTGCCTTCAAAGATCTGGCCTTACAAATTCTGCCCCACTTGCTGACCAAGGCTGCAGCCAAAACCGGGGACCTTTCAACTATCGTAATCCTGGTGGCCACCTCCGGCGACACCGGTAAAGCCGCTCTGGAGGGTTTTAAAAACGTGGCGGGTACAAAAATTATTGTTTTTTACCCGGAACATGGTGTCAGCGCGGTACAGCAAGTGCAGATGGTCACCCAGGAAGGGAATAATGTAGACGTGGTGGCCGTCCGGGGAAATTTTGACGACGCCCAGAACGGAGTAAAAAACATCTTTGGAGATACAGGGTTTAACAAGGATATGCTTGCTGGAAATTACCAGCTTTCTTCTGCCAACTCAATTAACTGGGGCCGCCTGGCGCCCCAAATCGTGTATTATTTTTCCGCTTACCTCCAGCTAGTAGCCAAAGGTGATATTGCTTTTGGTGAAAAAGTTAATTTCGTTGTGCCAACCGGTAACTTCGGCAACATCTTATCGGCCTTTTACGCCAGAGAAATGGGCCTGCCGATAAATAAGCTGATTTGCGCGGCCAACGCCAATAATGTCCTTACCGATTTCATCCGGACCGGCGCATACAACCGGGAGCGGCAGTTCCGAAAGACTATCTCTCCTTCTATGGACATCCTTGTCTCCAGCAACCTGGAGAGACTGCTATACCACTTGACGGGACGTGACGATGTTAAGACCAGGGAGTGGATGATTAGCCTAAAAGATAAAGGGAGCTACCAGGTGGACGAACTAACCCTTGCCAGGATTGACAGGCTCTTTTGGTCTGATTCCGCCGAAGACAGTGAGACAATGGATACCATCGGCTCGATCTTTGACAAATACGGCTATGTGACCGATACTCACACCGCCGTAGGTATCAATGTATATAATAAATATATCTCCGCAACCGGCGACAAGACTAAAGCAATTGTTGCGTCAACAGCCAGCCCATTTAAATTTAACGCGAGTGTCACCAGGGCAATCCTGGGTGATGACGCGGTCAAGGGTAAAGATGAGTTTGAACTTTTAGAAGCGCTATCAGCTGCCAGCGGCATGGAAATTCCCCACGGGCTAAGGAACCTTGACAAAAAAACTGTTTTGCATCAGAGAACGGTATCCAGAAACGACATGAAAGAAGCGGTCAATAATATCCTCAAACCGACTAATTAGCTAACTTTCCAGGATAATAATCTATAGAAAAGGCCCATATTACTGTGGGCCTTTCTGCATTTTATCAAGATTTACATAAAGAGCTCTTTCTTTTTCGTTATATTCAGCCTGATACTTACCCTTGGCTGCAATTCCAAAATGATTGAAAAACCCCCTGCTAAACACTTTGGTCTTTTTAATGTTTTGTCCATCTTCAGTGGCTTTTACCCTGATTGTATTAGTTTCAGAATCATAAGCCAGTTCGACCTTTTCAGCACATAATTTTTCACGGGCATGTTTGTTTAGCACCATAGAATTTTTTGAAATCGTTACTAAAGGCAATTTGGGCACTCGCTCACCGCGGGGTTTATAAATTTCAAATGCCATTCATCTCACTCCTATTATTTACATTCATAACTAATTATAAATATAAAATTTGCAAATGTCAATCTATATACAATTTGGAAGCGGAATAATTAATTTCGGATCATATATTGAATATTGTCTACTCAATTAATAATTAATTTGCGATTTTCTAATTATGCAACCTTTCACCTGGATCACTATCACTCGCCGCTTAAGCTCGCGGTTACGGACAACTGAACAGGTTATTGCTTAACTAGTTCCGATAAGTTACAATACAGCCTTGTTAGACTCTATATTTCAGTTTTTTTGGTATGGCGGGAGGAATTCCGACATTTATATTGTAATTATCATATAGAGGTGTTCAACATGCGCAGAGTGCCCACCATCGCTTTACAGCCGGGTATGAGAGTAGGCCACCCGATTTATAACAGCAACGGGGAAACACTGTTAAATAAAAACGTTATTATTAAAAAAAAATATATTGACAGTTTATTGAAATTAGGTATCCCTGCCATTTACATTATGGACGAAAGCCTGCCCGATTATTACGTGGATGATGTAATTGACGAAAGAACTAGAATTCAGACGATTCAATTAACAAAAAAAATCCTCTGCAACCCGGACATTGCAAAATCACCACTAAATAAAGCCTTATTAATGGAAGCACAAATGAATATAATAAATATAATCGATCAACTTTTAGAAAATCCAAACTTGATGGTGAATATGGTAGACATCCGGAGCTTTGACGACTATCTTTTCAACCATTCGGTAAACGTCTGTGTACTATCGTTAATCACAGGGATATCACTAGGCTATAATAAGCCTGTATTAATTAACCTTGGTATGGGCGCATTAATGCACGATATAGGCAAGACATTAATCCCGGCTCAGTTGCTTAACAAGCCGGGGCAGCTGACAGCCGATGAATTCAATGTAATTAAACTACATTCAGAATATGGCCATACAATTTTATCCAATAATGAACCATACATCAACAAAATTTCAGCCCTAATCGCCCTTCAGCACCATGAACGTTTTAACGGTGACGGTTATCCGCAAGGTCTCAAAGGTGAGAAAAAATCTCAATTACACGTTTTTTCACAGATCGCCGGGATAGCGGACGTATACGACGCCATGACCGCTGACCGGGTTTACCGGAAAGCCCAGCCGCCGAACGAAGCTTATGAAATGCTAGCCGGCTCCGGGGATTACTTATTTGATTATGAGCTTGTCCTGGCTTTTCTTTCGAACATTGCCGCTTACCCTGCTGGTTCACTCGTACGTCTTAGCTCAAACGAAGTCGCAATGGTAACCGAAACAACAAAAGGACTTTCGTTGTATCCAAAAATAAAAATAATATTCGATGCAAACGGTAACCGGTTGATGAACCCTCTAGATATTGATATGTCGGAAAACAGCACTTTAACAATTATTAGTGTTTTAGATCATATAGAGATTGAGGAACTCAAAATAACGGAGCAAAGACAAATTGACCCGAATTACGGAACATAGCGTTTCGCTCCCCAGAACTCCTCCCTGTAAATACCGCTGTCTATTGGATCTATCCGCACGGACGCGCTGCTGCCAGGGGAATGGATCATCATGCCATTTCCGATATACATACTAACATGGTGGATTTGCCCCTGACCCATTTTCGCCGCAAAAAAAAGCAAGTCACCGGGCAAAAGTTCCGATTTGGCAACCATTATACCCTCCCTTGCCTGCTCATCGGCGTCCCTGGGAATGGATACACCCTGTGACTGGTATAGTCGCATCGTAAACCCGGAACAATCAAAGCCGTATGACGATGTTCCAGCCCAAATATACCGCAAGCCAAGGAAGTCCTTCGCCTCAGCAGTCATTTCCCCCCGTGAGAAGGTTAATCCACCTGCTTTTTTTACATCATGAAGCGAAAGATATCCGGTATTGCCTGCGGGAAGCCGGACCGCAACAACCTGTTCCTGTTCTTCCAGCACCGGCAGCCTTGTCTGATAGCTTATTTCAATAGATATATCGGTTAATTCTTTATTTGAATAAAGATTTGTCAAGGGTTTCGCAACTATAACACTGGGGAGGCTTTCCAACTCATTTATATATGTCTGGTCAATCACTATATGGGATGCCGGCACCCAACCAGGGTAACCGTATTCGTTCAAGGTACTCCGCTGCTTTGTCGCCGCTACTCTCAGCCAGTCACCGCGGCGTTCAAGAATTACCACCGGCTCTCCATAAAGAGCGTGGGTCTCCGCCTTACCAACCAGCCACAAACGCATATCAGTATCCATACCGCCGGCCCAGGCGGCCGGGTTACTGGGTTTGTTTAAAATAAGGCGGTCATAGTCACGTAATTGGCCGGGATTTGACCACAACACTGTTACCGGCTCGTTAACGGCGCCGTAAGCAACGCCGGACGGGTCAACCGTCGCTGTAGCGTCAGTCCCTGTAGTATCAACAGGAGCCGCCGGTCTGGCTGGAATTTCGGACAGGCCGGAATCCGGCCCTGCTGAAAACCGGCATGACGTCATCAACAGCAATGCCATGGTAGATAATAAAAGAACACTCTTATAAGAGTACTTCATCACGTATCACACCAGCTGCCTTTGTTGGTCTTTGTCTGACTTACTATAAGTATATCCAGCCCGGCAGCGTTCCAGACCTGAACCTCACCTGCAGCCCGCAAACTCATTTTCTGATCACATTATAAAAAAATGTTATTCTTAATTGCATAACGCCGCAGTAATTTACTGCGGCGTATTTCCCACCAGTTCGAAAATACTCAATCCTTGCTTATAATCTTAGGAAATTATATTTTTTGCCAGGTTAAATTTTTTATGGAGTGTCCGGACGGCCTTTTCAGCCTGATCTGCTTTAATGATACAGGATGTTTTAATTTCAGATGTGCTGATCATTTCCAGGTTGATTCCTTCCCCTGCCAGCGCTTCAAACATCAGAGCGGCAACGCCGGGGTTGCTGACCATACCGGCGCCTACGATAGAAACCTTGGCCACGCTGTCATTGCTGGTGACTCCATTGGCCCCGATTTCAGGCAAAAGTCCCTGTACAACAGCCAACGCTTTTTTTAAGTCGCCCCGGGAACAAGTGAAGGAAATATCGTTCCGTTCGTCTCGTGTCGCACTCTGAATAATCATATCCACATTTATTTTTTCGTCAGCCAGTGATTTAAACAACTTATACGCAATGCCGGGTTTATCAAAAACGTCGTACAGACCAATTTTTGCAACATCCAAGTCGTACGCCACACCGGTTACCACAAGAGACCTTTCCATACTGTCTACCTCCTTCACTATTGTGCCTAAGTTATAATTGAAGCTGGAGCGCACATGCAATGGTATGCCGTATTGCATGGCCAGTTCCACCGAACGGGGATGCAGCACCACTGCCCCAAGGTTGGCCAACTCCAGCATTTCGTCATACGAAACCATATCTAGCTTCCGGGCTTCATCAACTACCCTTGGGTCGGTTGTGTAAACTCCATCCACGTCGGTATATATTTCACATAGATCTGCCTTTAGCGCGGCAGCAAGGGCAACGGCAGTGGTGTCTGAACCACCCCGGCCCAGCGTTGTAATGTCGTTACAATCATTGACCCCTTGAAAACCAGCCACTATTACAATGTTGCCACCGTCTAATTCTTTTCGCAGGCGGGCAGTGTCTACATTTAATATTCTCGCCTTGGTATGAACATTATCGGTTACAATCCCCACTTGAGCCCCGGTAAGGGATATTACCGGCACTCCCAGTTCCTTAACAGCCATGGCCAGAAGGGCAATGGAAACCTGCTCCCCCGTAGACAAGATTACGTCCATTTCCCTTTCGGGCGGGTTGTCCGTTATTTCCTTAACCAGGTGGATTAAATCATCGGTTGTATCGCCCATCGCTGAAACAACCACTATTACCCCGTTGCCTTCGGCGCGGGCATCAGCTACCCGCCGGGCCACCCGCCGGATTCGTTCCGCATCGGCCACTGAGCTGCCACCATATTTCTGTACTATCAGCATAATAAATCGCCTGCCTTTTTAGTCGTCGGACGCGCAGTCAGACTTTATCATTATAATAAAATTGGAGTTATTTAATCTCTAATGCCCTGGCGCCTATTGGGCTAGGTTTTAAAACCATTACTTTAGATTTTACGCCGTTTTGGCGGAAGGTATCGCCCATAACCTGGGCTATTAAATCAAAATTACTGTCAGTAAAAGCGATTACGGCAGGTCCTGCGCCGCTCAATGTCACACCTCTGGCGCCGGCCAGTTTGGCAGCCGCCAGGACTTTTTTCAATCCTGGTACCAGGACTGAACGGAAGGACTGGTGGAGGTGATCCTCCATCGCTGTTCCCAGCATACTGAGGTCGCCTTGCTGCAGTGCGGCTACCAGCAAGGCGACTCTGCCCACATTAAAAACGGCATCTTGAAAAGATACCTGGGAAGGAAGAATATCCCTGGAAACTTTGGTAACAAGGGGAAAATCAGGTACAGCCACCACACATTTCAAGCCTGGGGGCGGCTGTATTTTAAGGTGCTTTAGGTCTCCGTCAGCCTGAACTGAGACCACAATCCCGCCCAGTACCGCGGGCGCTATGTTATCAGGATGACCCTCAACAGAACTTGCCAGTGAAATAATCTCTTTTAATGAAAGCCGCCCGCCAGCAAGCAAATTTGCCGCGATAACCCCACCGACAATAGCAGCGGTACTGCTGCCCAGCCCCCGGGCAACAGGCACCTGATTAATCAGGCGCAACTTAAGACCGTCCGGATGATAATCCACTTGGCGGAAAACGCGCTGCGCAGCCTGATAAACCAGGTTGCTCCCGTCCCGTTGGATTTCGGACGCCCCCTCTCCCGTTGCTTCTATGGTCAAACCACCAGGTGTTGGCAACATCTCCACGATATTATATAATTCCAGGGCCATTCCCAGGCAGTCAAAACCCGGCCCCAGGTTGGCTGTGGTGGCAGGCACCTGTACACGGATCATATGGATATCCTCCTGTGCTCACCCATTACTATCCTTCAGTACGGATGACGCTGGTAATCTCGTATACATTAGGCAATTCTTTAATTGCCTCAAGAGCTTTCTGAAAATTCCTTTCCAGTACCTCGTGTGTCACCAGCACTATCTCTGCGGAATGTCCGGCAGTATGCCTTTGGATCACCGAAGCCAGGCTTACTTCATTATCGCCGAAGATAAAAGCAATTCCAGCCAATACCCCGGGTTTATCTGCGACATTCAGGCGCACGTAATAATTAGTTAAAGTAGAGCCCATCGGCTTAACCGGTTTTACTTCAAAACAGGTGCAACTGATCATACCCGGCACATTTCTTAGCAAGTTGCGGGCGGCACTCATCACGTCAGCGGCCACAGCGCTGGCTGTTGGCATTTCACCGGCGCCCCTCCCGTAAAACATTACGTCCCCTACCGCGTCACCACGAACAAAAATTGCGTTGTAAACGTCATTTACAGAAGCAAGAGGATGTTTTTTCGACAACAATGCCGGATGGACCCGCACCTCGATACCTTCATCAGTTTCCTTGGTTATACCGAGTAATTTTATAACATAATTAAGCTCATTGGCATAAGCTATATCTTCGGCGGTAATATGGGTAATTCCTTCTACGTATACTTGATTAAGCGCCACCCTGGTATTAAAAGCAATTGAGCTGAGGATAGCCAGCTTGCGCGCCGCGTCATACCCCTCCACATCAGCGGCCGGATCGGCCTCGGCATAGCCCAGGGATTGCGCTTCCTTAAGAACCTGATCAAAATCCAAGCTCTCCTCATGCATCCTTGTCAGCATATAATTGGTTGTTCCATTGATAATACCAATTACTTGCTGGATCCGGTTGGCGGCCAGGCACTCTTTCAAGGGCCTGATAATGGGTATGCCCCCTGCGACGCTTGCCTCAAAGAGGACATCACTGCCATTCGCCTCAGCGGCTTCAAAAAGTTCTTTCCCATGCAACGCGATCATATCCTTATTTGCGGTAACCAGGCTTTTACCCTGGTTCAGCGCCCGCAACGAATATTCAAAAGCTGGCTCAACCCCGCCCATGACCTCTACCACCAGGTCAATCCCGAGGTTTTCAATAAGATCACTGATATTGGTGGTCAGTATACCTTCCCCGGGATCGATGCCCCGGTTTTTTTCGAGATCCCGCACCAGTATTTTTTTAATTTCAATCCGGGCGCCTACTTTTTGCTCTATCCCCGCACCATTCTCTTTAAGAATACGGTATACGCCCCGGCCGACAGTACCAAGGCCCATCATTCCAACGCGAATCACCTTGTCAGACACTCTCACTCCCTCTTTCCTTAAACGAGGTTGCAGCCCGGCGGGACTGATTATCCCGTAATGGGCCTTCCTCTGCTCCCGACAATTGCACTTTCAAACTCCCGCCGAATAAAAATTACACAGTATAATATTTCAAAACACTTGATCAAGGCTTATAGACAAGCCGTTCAGCAGGGGTGAAACCAATGGTTGGCGAGTGGCGCGGGCATACAAGCGGGGGGGGGTTTTCCTCCCCTTCCAGCAGGGAGAATACCTCGACGGCTTGAGCTCCCGCGTTGACCAGCAGTAGTTAAATTTAATATGCGGGTTTGCTACGGTCATTGAATTCACCCCCTGGTGACATTATACCGTCTCTTTTTTCCAAGTGTCAAACAATGCTTCAGTAAATTTCAAGAAGTGGATCTACAGGCTTCAAATAGCTCTAATAATGATTATGCCATAGCAACTGAAAGAATCCGGTGAATCAATTGACGAGGAGATAAAGATCTGTGTCTCTGAAGATTTAACATATATGCATTGGAGAACATCAAAAACAGAGCGTTCGATAAAATCAGGCAGTATTTAAATAAAGAACTTTATGGTTATGATGATTAGCGCCCGTTAAAATTCCGAATTGAGAAACAGGCCATACACGGCCAAGGCCATGACAAAAGCAGCGAGAGCGATGGCCCCGATCCCGCCGCGCCGGTACCCGTTTTTGAGCGCCCACCAGCCGTAGGTGCAGGTATAATAAGCAACGGCCAGAGGAACAAGCAACAGCAGCCAACTCACACTCACTCCCCGCCTTCCCAAACAGGTGATGTTTTCAACTTGAGGCCGGTTCTCCTGATCCTGGTGTGCGCCGTAACGTTTACCGCCGCCTCCGGATACTTCTGATTCCAGTTGAATTCACGCCAGGGCTGCACAGTCCAAAAATGACCCTTGACCTGTTCGCCAAAGCCGCATATATCGGATTTAAACTCCTTCTGGGTGCGATTTATCAACCTCTGGCACTCCTGTTGGACATGCGATGAGAAAGCTCCTTCAATGATTGGTATGACATCCGTGCTTTCGAAATCGACGTTGCTTAACGTCCCCGCCAGATCAGCCTCCAGGTAGATGTCAACATCAATTGTCACGGTCCCGTCATCATTAATGGTGGTTGCATATTTTGGGCTGCGCGCCTGGTGAACGATCAAACCCAACGCATTCTCCGGCACAAGCGGGTATGATATAATGATGAAACCATTATTGAATTCGCCACGCAGCATCAGGTAATACCTAGTCTCCTCGCCGTTCAGAGTGCCTACCATTTTATCACTCAGAAAAACGGCGGTACCGCAAAACTGGGCTTTATTTTCCCCGGAAATCGGTACTTCCCCCGCGACATATTTGCCGCCTCCCAGTTCGCCTCCCTTATTATATCCCGGCTTTGCCGTTTCCAACCCGCCTTCGTGGATTGCCACCAGCGGCAGACTGGGACCGGTCGTCCAACTTTTAATATGCTGATAAAAGTCTTTGAACATGTTGCTTTGATACAGCCCGTGGGATTTATACAGATTCCCGATAATCTCGTACTGTTTAGTCGGGCTTATTTCCAGAGGAGGCTGGTTTTTTTCCAGAAAATCTTTCGCTTTGCCCCGGCAGACAAACACATATGACGTTGCCCGCAGTTCATAATACCGGCTCAGGGTGCCAAACCAGCTTTCAAGGCCTTCTCTAGCAAATTCCTCAGAAAAAATGTAAGCCTTCGTATGCAGCAGCGACAGGTGCCTGCTTACCGCCGTATCAAATTGCTCAAGCGAGGTAAGCGGGCCGTAGGTTTCCACGCTTTGAACCAGAGTGTTTCTAGCCCCTCCTATACCGCCTCCCGGCCCGGTCATTCCGGCAATTGCTTTGGTATTGGCGATACTGACAGTAACCACCATATTGTCTTTTTCCCCTTTGTCAATGCCCATGGCCAGGATATAGCCGGTCTCGTCAGTCTCCCTGCTTCCAAAGCAGCCGGTTAAAAGCAAAAAGGCCAGCGATGTCAGAAAAAGAGCGCCAAACTTAGCTGCCCGCACGCTGAAGCCCCCCCTTGAACCAGTATGCCGCGAGGATAAACAAAGGCAAAAAATAATTGGGGATCAGCAATAACGTCCTTAAAAAATCTTCCAGTCTGATGGCGTCAGACATGTCAGGCGGCAGGAGACACAAAATATACATAGCCAGGCCCAGAGGCCAGAGCAAGGGGCGGTAGTCGGGCAGTTTCAGCGACCTGGCCAGGGATGCCGCCGCCCCGTAAAGACAGAGAGAGATTTTTATGGCGCCTACTATACTCCAGAATAAAATATATATAGCTTCCAGCCGCTGAAAAAAACGTCCGAGGTAAATGGTCCTGGCCAACCTTAATAAAGGCAAGGTAAACTCCTCGCCAACCTGCCATGTATAAGTTAAAACAACGGTTGCCAAAATCAGAATGAGAATCCCAAAACCAATTAGCATGGAATAACATCCGATCTTGGTGAAATTTTTTACAGAACCACCCATAGCCTGGATTATCACCGCGGCCAGAATTATCTCAGTTATAGTGGAAGTTTTGTAGGCGCCTTGAAAAATAACTTTTGGCAGTCCTTCCCCAAAAATTGGCAGAAAGTTGTGGACGTTCCAATATGGCGTTAAGGAAAGAATCAGAATAAGGATTCCGCCCAGCACGTACAGATAAAAAAGGCGGGAAACCCGCGCCACCGCTTCTATCCCCAGGTACGCCCCTAACACGCTCATTGCTAAAAAAACAGCGCCCACCACGCTGATTGGCGCACCGCGCAGGGTGGTTGTTAGCATAGCATCGCTGTACTCTCTCATAAATAGGGCGCCGGTCATTTCTAAAACACTTACTATTATAAGAATATTCAAGGCCGTCCCTACAAGCGGGCCGAAGGCCTGCTCGGTAGCCTCGATTATGGTGTTGCCGGGGCTTTTTTTTAGGACCAGCGACATCAAATATATCCCGGCCAGGGCGACGACCAGCCCCCCGAGCGGCGTCATCCAGGCGGCCGGGCCGCCTATTTCCAAGAGTTGCCTGGGGTAGGGCATAAAATCCTTGGCCATGTTGCTCATGGCCAGCAAAACAATCGCCTCGCCCGGGCCGAATGTGCCTTCTTTAATTATCTTTGCCACCGTCCTTTCTTATCAGCCAGCCTCTTGAAACTTCCGGCTGGCGGGTGATATCCTGCGGGTTCAGATAGTCCGGCCGATTTTCGTGGAAAAACACCGGCAACCGGGCGACCACGTCCGCGCCGGCGACAGTCCTGGGCCCGGCTGGGGCGAGGTACGGCACGCCGAAAGATTTTAAATTAGCTGTTAAAATGGCCTGGGTAAACAGGCCGGCGGCGATCCCGAAAACGCCCAATGTCGCTCCCAGTATGATGTAAAAAAAACGGTAGATCCGCAACGCGAAAGCCAGGGAGTAATATGGAATGGCAAAACTGGAAAGCCCGGTAACGGCTACCAGAATCACTAGGATGGGACTGACAATGTTGGCCTGTACGGCAGCCTGTCCTAAAATCAGCGCGCCGACGATACCGATGGTCGAACCCATGACACCGGGTATGCGCAGCCCCGCCTCCCGGATCAGTTCAAAGGATATTTCCATTAAGAGCACCTCGATCAGAGAGGGGAACGGGACTTTCTCGCGGTTCCCGGCGATGGCGAGGAGCAATTCGGTGGGGATCATTTCGTGGTGGAACAGTATAACAGCCAGGTAGAACCCCGGCAATAAAAAAGCGAGATAAAAGGCCAGGGCGCGCAGGTACCGGATGAAAGTGCCGAACTGCCAGCGGCTGTAAATCTCTTCGCCTGTGTGCAGCATTTCGTACATAGTGACTGGCATGATCAGGACAAAGGGGCTGCCGTCAACGGCAAGGGCAACTTTTCCATCAATAATGCTTGCCGCTACGCGGTCGGGGCGTTCCGTGGCCATTATCGTCGGGTTTAAATTATAGGGGTTTTCCTGGATAAACTCTTCTAGCATCCCGCTGTCAACAATGAAATCCGTCTTAATGCTGCCGACCCGCCTTTTCACCTCCGCTACCAGGGCGGGGTCAGCCAGGTCGCGCATATACATAACCGCCACATTAACCCGGTTGCGGGCACCGACATTTAAAAACTCGGTGGTCAGGTTTTCATTTTTGACCAGCTTCCGGACTAAGGCCGTGTTTGAGCGCAGGGTTTCTCCGAAAGCTTCCTGCGGCCCTCGCACCATTTGCTCGATCGTGGGCCTTTCCACACTGCGATGCTCCCAGCCTTTAGTTTCAACCAGCACCGCCTCGGCGCATCCTTCCAGAAATAACGCCGTATCGCCGTAATTCACGGCGTCCAGAACATCGCGGAACCGTGACTGGACTGAAACCTGGTTGCCGGGCAAAAGCCTATCTTTAACATATGCGGCCAGCTTGCCTTTCTCAGGCGGGGCAGGGCGGACGGCAAAAAACATCAACGCCTGAATAAGCAAGTCCTGGACTGACTTGTCCACCAGGCCGTCTATAAAAACGATAAAGCCGTTAATAGCCGGGCTTGCCCCGATGACAATGTCCCTGACTACTATATCTCTGTTAACCGGCAGACCGTATAATTTCCCGACAATCTCCCGGTTTTCTTCAAGGGAAGCGCTTACAGACAGGTTGTTTGCCGGCTGTTCACTTTTCGCTTGACAGGAAGCTTGGTCCGGCCGGCCCTCCCCTGCCACGCTGCCGTCTTCTATCCGCCGCGGTTTACATCCGGCTTTATTTGCGGGGCGGACAGGTTTTTTAAATGCACGGCGGCCGGCAGACGCTTTTTCCCCATACTGCGGAACGGCTTCACTCTCAGGGGAGGGCTCGCTTTGACGGGCGGCATGACCGTCGTCTGCCGTTTCCTCCAGCACAAACCCTTCCCGATCGGTGTTTTCCTGATAAGTTATCATTTTTAGTAAGTTATTCAGGATACTCATGCTGTACCTTCCATATTAAATTATTTGTGAATATATTGCCCTGATTGGAATACACTATTCTGTAATTAATTACCAGAAACATAAGTCTTACCGTTTCCTATTTTTCTTCGGGCCGATTTTAGCGCTCCGGGTTTTTTATATTAAAAGGGGGCAAAATAAAAGTGAGGTGGTCCAATGCCGAAATTGACTCAGGGTGAACTGCTGAACAACGTTTTCAAAGAGGCCGCGCACCGGGAAAAACAGCGCGAGGCCCTGTTTGCTCACCTGTCCAAAACAGTCAGGGACACCAGGCTCAAAGCGATGTTCAACGATCTTGCCAGATCCAGCCGGGAGCATTTTAAACAGCTTACCGGCGAAATGAATAATTTCAATATCAAACCTTAAATCTTGACAAGGGTGAAAACAATTTGGACGCTTTGAATTACCTTTACCTGGCCCTTGATGAAAAAACAAGCAGCCAGATTTATTATAACGAACTGTCTGTCAAGGTGACCAACCCGGCAGCCCGGGAACTTTTTACCCGGCTGCGGGATGAAGAAATGGCCTATGTTGAGGTGCTCCAGAAGGAAATTGCCTCCATAGAGGCCAAGCCGTTTCCGCTCAATAAAATCATCCCCAGGTTAAAAGCCTGACTCCATAAGCTGTTTTCAGACTGCCGAAGAATGAAACGTTTTAATTTTTTAACTATTACGTCAGCGCCTTTTAGTTAAATGATCCTCGCAAGATATTTAATAACGTCCAGGTTGGTATTGTAGACAAACTGTTTTATTCCAGGCGTGGTTAATAAAGCGATTAAGTGGTCGTAATCTCTATTGGTAAAACGGTTCAGCACTTTTCTCAGCTTAATGGAAGCCATGATGTTTTCTTTTAAATGAGCTAAAAAGTCCTCATAATTCCTCCCTTCAACTATTGACCTGGCGGCAAATACTCCGCTTCTAACCGCTCCAAACAGCGCAAAGCCTAATAGTGCCTCTAAAAATCCCCCGGCGTTGCCGACAAAAAGAATATTGCCCACCTGGTGGGGATAAACAAACCCGGACACGTGCTCCAAATCCCAAAGAGCGGTTACCTCATAGGTAAAGTTTTCGACTTGCCAGAATTTTTTCCAGTAATGAGCTATATTTTTTCTATCAGCGTTTTGCACCACTAAAACCAGCGAGGCGCTCCTGTGGTTAAACGGTGCAAGGTAAGCGTACCCGTTCCCGGCGTATTCTGTATTCAGCCACATATTCATAGTGTTCCGGTCAAATGATCCTAAAACTGTAGCTCCCATCAGCCAGGTTTTAAAAATGTCCTCCCAGCAGCCTAAAATTTTTGCAATATCATAAGCGCCGGTGGCTACAACCACATAATCGTACTCCTTGGAAAGGACCGCGTAATCAGCCCTTATATTATACTGAACGGGGGTTTTAATTTGCGCGAGAAGCTGACTTTCAACAGATTTTTCCGCCTGCCCTCTCTCAAAAAGGTAACCCAGGTTCCCGCTAACAGAACCCGAGACCCGTGAAGCGTGCATAATAACCTTTTTGAGTAAATTCAATGGTTTAATGGAAATGTGGCAGCTTTCCTTAATCTCCTCGACCGGGTCTTTTATCGGCCTGTTCATGAGCTGCAAAACTGCGCCAACATGACTAATAATATCCCCCGTGCGAGGCCGCTGCTCGAAAATGTCAGGCTTGACTCCGTGCCGTTCCAGTTCATGAGCGCAAGACAGTCCACCGGGCCCGGCGCCAATGATGGCAACCCTCAATTAGTTTAGCTCCTTCCACATTCAGTTGTTCCACCAAACCAACCAAATACGCCAGGCGTAAATATGCTTTATTCTAACTGAAATATAAATCACTATGCCGGACTTATCGCGTTAAGGATAAAAATTTAAACCAGGCAAACACTAATAGGCCGATTACCAGTGAATAAAAAGTGAATACCAGCAAGCTCAATGATTATAATCCCCCTCTTCCCACACAGCCAGCCTGGTTTAAGCCAAGCGCCTCAACCAGCCATGTGAAGCTTGTAAATACGAGCAGGTCGATAAAAATACTGGCGGGGTGGTTCCAATTCAAATACTTCAAAACGCCGATTTTTACATAAAGATACTCTTCCACAGAAAATAGGGCAACTACCACCAAGATATTGAAAACTTGCAGCCAGCGTGACACCGGCAGGGACTGGGCAAACAAAACGCCGATAGCAAAGACCACCCCGAAGGTAAAAAAAACAGAAGAACCAAGGACGGAGATCAAAGTTTTCACTTGATACAAATTCATCTTCATTGCCGCATCATCCACCAGTATCTGCAGGGCTGAGGCAAATACCCCGCCCCATATTGTGTATCTAAGCCGGGACCAGTCCACCAGCAGGAAAAAGATGATCCAGGCAATAACCGCGCTGATCGGCCAGGCGTATTCAGGCAAATTCCGCGTCATTCCTTCCGTTGAATTTATAAATATTTGAAGTATCTCCTGCATTGATTAATATTTCCCCGCCGGGTAAAAAATATATGTTATTTATTGTTTTTGAAAAGGAGGGTTTTCCTTGCGGGTAGCTATTATCGGCGCCGGTCCCAGCGGACTGGTTTGTGCCCTGGCGCTGGAGCGCCGGGGTATTAAACCAGATATCTTCGAGCGCGGGCGCAGAGTGGGTTTCACCGTTCCCAGGGTGGATATTTTGCTGCAGCTTTTTCAGCGCCCGCAGCGGGATCAGTTGCGCTACCTCTTTGATCATTTCGGGTTTAAAATAAAACCCCTTGCCAAAATCCGCAGGTATATCATACATTCGTTGCCGCACAACGTTTCAATCAAGGGGGATCTCGGCTACCTGATGGAGCGGGGTCAAAGCCGGGACGCGGTTGAAACACAGCTTGCCAGGCAATTACGCTCAAAAATTAAATTCAATATCCACGCCGGTTACCGGGCGCTGGCAAGTGAATATGACTACGTGGTGGTAGCCGAAGGAAACCATCTTGCCGCTAAAGACTTAAAGATATGGGAAACTGCCATCACCGCTTGGGTCAAAGGGGCAATAGTACTGGGGCGGTTCGATACCGAGGCCGCAGCTGTCTATTTCAACATGGATTATGCAAAACACGGCTTCGGCAGCATAATACCGTTCAGCCGGGAGCGGGCGCTGCTGGCGCTTCACGTGCCTTATATTGACCATAGTGAACTAACTTTATGTTGGAATAAGTTCATGGAACAAGAAAATTTTCGTCCGGAAATCATTGAAACGTTTGAATTACACCACACCGGCGGCTTCACCGCCCGGCAGCAGGTGGATAATATCCTGCTGGCCGGCGCCAGCGGCGGGTTTACCGACAGCTTTCTCGGGCTGGGCCTCTTTGAAGGGATACTCAGCGGAGCCCTCGCAGGCAAGGCTATCGCAGAGGGACTGAACTACGAACAGCTTGTCAGCCACCTTACGAGACAAGTCAAACGCCGGTTTGCATTTAGAGAAGCCTTAAACTCCATGGACAACACCGGTCTCGACCGGCTGATCCGCGCGATAACCCTGCCGGGGATCAAGCAGGCTATATATAATACAAATATCGATATTCTCGGGCTTCTATATCCATATGTAATGCAATATGTCCGTGCTAAAAATAGCCGGCCTGACGACCGGTTAAAAATCTAAAAAATAAAACCGGCCCGGCGACCGGTTATACCTGTTAGATAATGATACAAATCAGCCCGCCTGAGCCGTCGTTGACGATGCGCTGGAGGGTCTCCTGCAGTTTAAGCTGGGCGTTTTCCGGCATGCGCTGGAGCTTGTTTTGGATCCCTTCCCGTACCAGGTCGTGAACCGATTTGCCGAATATTTCCGACTTCCAAATTTTTTGCGGGTTTTCCTCAAACTCGTTAAGCATATAGCGGACCAGTTCTTCGCACTGTTTTTCAGTGCCGATGAGCGGAGTGATCTCAGTAGTTATATCGGCTTTGATCATGTGCAGGGACGGGGCGCTGGCCCTCAGTCTTACTCCAAAGCGGCTGCCCTGGCGGATTAGTTCCGGCTCCTCCAGGATTAACTCGTCTAAAGTTGGAGTAACTACACCGTAGCCGGCCCCCCTGACTTCGCCAAGGGCTTGAGCCACCTTATCGTACTCCCGCTTCGCCACGCTCAGTTCCGTAACCAGCCGGAACAATTCTTTCTCCCCTTCGATATGGAAGCCGGACTCCTCGCTTAACACCTGATAGAACATTTCCGGGGTGGATGTGATATCAATGGAAGCCGATCCGGTCCCCATGTCCAGGCTCCGCAGGCTGGTCTGGTCCACAAAATCGTAATCTGCCAGGAATTCCACAGCCCCGTTTACATCCCTCAAACGGCGGACGCTTTTAACGGTCTCCCGGATCGACTCATCAAACTTTTGGCGGAGCCAGTGCTTTAGCTCCAATAATTCAACCCACGGCGGCAGGCTGATGTTGACCTCGTTGACAGGGAATTCATAGAGCAGCTTTTCGAGTATATTAAGTATATCTGCCTGAGACATCTGAGAACAGTCAACAGGGATTACCGGCACGTCGTATTTCTCGCTCAATTCCGCGGCCACCTGTACAGTTTCATCTGAATGCGGGTCGGTGGAATTATAGAGCACCAGAAAAGGCCGGTTGATTTCCTTCATTTCCTCAATAACCCTTTCCTCCGCTTCAATATAATTTTCCCTCGGGATATCGGTTATTGAGCCGTCGGTGGTAACCACCAGTCCCATAGTCGAGTGCTCGGAAATTACTTTCCTGGTGCCCAGTTCGGCGGCTTCCTGGAAGGGAACCGGATCCTCAAACCAGGGAGTCGACACCATTCGCGGCTCATTATCTTCCTCGTAACCCAGGGCTCCATCGACCCGGTATCCCACACAGTCCACCATCCGCATTTTAATATTCAAATTAGGTGTGATTTGTATTTCCACAGCTTCATTTGGGACAAATTTCGGCTCAGTGGTCATGACGGTCCGCCCCGCTGCGCTCTGGGGCAGTTCGTCCTTGGCCCGCTCCCGGTCATAAACATTTTTCATATTGGGGAGCACCATCAGCTCCATAAAACGTTTAATAAACGTGGATTTGCCGGTGCGGACGCCCCCAACAACACCGAGATACAGATCTCCCCCGGTGCGCTCCGCAATATCGCGGAAGATATCTGTCCTTTCCATGTTCACACTCCCTCCATGAAAAATTTAAAAAAGAAAGATTTAAAAGGCAAATACATGTAAAGCGCGCGCATCCCTCCTCCACAAAAGAAAAAAATAGAATATTAAATTCCGTCGTGAAGCCTAGTCCACGGCTATTTTTTTCCAATGGCATATAATAACAATATATATATATGAACCTTTTAAGTAAATATAACTTATTAATTTAAAAATTTAAAATAATATTCCAAATTTTTCTGCATAAATATTATAAAGCCCCCGGCTTTGTTTATTAGCTAGCCGGGGGCCCGTCAGTTAAATTTATTAAATATTTGTCAGCACCTTTACGGTCATCCGGGCCACTTCTTCCATCTCACGCGTGCGGCCTCTGTTCATCAAGTTGTTTACAGCAGTTTCCGGGGAAAGCCCTTCGAAGAGCACTTTATAAATCTGATCGGTAATGGGCATCTCAACAGTACACCGGGAGGAAAGCTGGTATACAGCGCGGGTGGTACGGACACCTTCCACGACCATTTTAACCCGGGCCAAGGCTTCTTCCGGGGAACTTCCCTCGCCGATGGCGATCCCGGCACGCCGGTTGCGGCTGTGTATACTTGTGCAGGTAACAATCAGGTCGCCTACTCCCGCCAGTCCGGCAAAAGTGAGCGGGTTAGCGCCTAAAGTTATGCCCAGGCGGGTGATCTCGGCCATACCCCGCGTCATCAGGGCTGCCTTGGCATTGTCACCGAAGCCGAGCCCCTCGGCGATACCGGTCCCCAGAGCAATTATATTTTTTAATGCGCCACCCAGTTCCACTCCAGCCAGATCAGGGTTAGTATAAACTCTAAAACGCTCACCCATAAATAAATCCTGGACTTGCTCTGCGCTTTCCGCACGCTGGGACGCCGCCACCACCGCGGTGGGAAGTTCGCGGCCAACTTCCTCGGCATGGCTGGGACCGGACAGGATCACATACCGTTCGAGCATTTCCGGGCCGGCTTCTTCAGCAAAAGCAGCAGACAGGCGGCAAAGGCTTGTTTCTTCGATACCCTTGGCGGTGTTGATAAATACAGCGTCTCGTGTGAAAAACGGAAGGGTGTTGCGTACAGTTTCCCGGAAAGCGTGGGACGGCACGCCAAAAATTACGGCCTCCGCACCCCAAAAAACCCGTTCCTGGTCTACCGTAACTTCGATATTAGGTGGAACCGCCACACCAGGCAGGTAACTGCTGTTTGCCCTGGTTGTATTTATTTCATCCGCCAGAGCCGACCGGCGGGCCCACATTTTGACCGAGCAACCTTTTTTTGCCAGAAGCACCGCCAAGGCTGTAGCCCAACTCCCGGCACCGATAACCCCAATGACCCTGCTCACCGTCCCACCTCCAGTAAATCATCTTTTACTTAAATAATGATCTCCACCCTTGTCTTCATATAATTATACTCGTACATAAATATATTACCTTTTTCTACTTGACTTTTGGTTCGGTTCCAGCCAGCAACCTTTTTATATTAGGAACATGTTTATATACGGCAAAGATGGTGACAAATACTCCTAACGCAAGGTACGGCCGCTCCAGGTGAAAAGCCAGCATCAGAAGGGGGATCGAGGATACCGCCAGCAAAGATCCGACAGATACGTACCTGGTAATACCCACAGCGGCAAGCCAGATAACAGCCGCCAACGCGCCGACAGGCAGAGAAACGGCGGCAATAACCCCAACACCGGTGGCCACCAGCTTCCCTCCTTTAAAACCCAAAAATACTGGCCAGCTATGCCCGGCCAGCGCCGCCATGCCGGAGAGAGCCACCAGTAGCGGCCCACTGAAATGCTTTGCCAGTAAAACTGCCAATACTCCTTTGCCGAGGTCTCCCGCCAGGGCGATCATACCGGCCACCGGCCCGGCGTTACGCCAGACATTAGTGGTTCCCACATTACCGCTCCCCATGATGCGGATATCAACCCCTTTCCAATAACGGGCGACAAGGTAACTGACAGGAATGGAACCAACCAAATAGCTAACCAACACAACCCATAAATGTGACAAGGCAATCTTCTTCCTTCCGGTCATAGTAGTCAATAATTTTGCTTTATACGCCAGCTTTTTAATTATGCTTATATGCCGCTTTACTGTTGCTCTTTTGAACGCTTGCGCAGGCCAAACCATATCGGGGTTCCTTCAAATCCATAGGCCGAGCGGATCTGGTTTTCCAGGTAGCGCCTGTAAGAAAAATGCATAAGTTCAGGGTCATTCACAAATAGGATAAATTTAGGTGGCCTGACCCCGCCCTGAGTAGCATACATAATCTTCAACCGCCTGGTTTTGTCACCCGGCGGAGGATTTTGCATAACAGCTTCTTTGACCAGCACGTTTATATCCGGAGTGCTGATCCGGGCGGAGTGTTGCTCTGCGACAAAATCAACCAACGCCAACACCTTCGGCACGCGCTGCCCGGTCAGAGCCGAGATAAAGACAAGAGGCGCATACTGCATAAAGGCTAATTCCTGACGGATGCTCTCGGTAAAGCGGTTCATGGTACGGCCGTCTTTTTTGACCAGATCCCATTTGTTCACCACTATCACCGACGCCTTGCCCGCTTCGTGAGCATAACCGGCAATACGCTTGTCCTGTTCGGTAACTCCTTCAAAAGCGTCCAGCACAATCAACGCCACATCGCTCCGGTCTACTGCCCGCAGCGATCTGATTGTACTATACTTTTCAGTAAGCCCTTCGACCTTGCTTTTTCGCCGTATTCCCGCCGTATCAATTATGACATAAAGCTTGCGTTCCCGCTCAAAAGGTGTGTCGATGGCGTCACGGGTGGTACCGGGTATTTTACTTACGATTACCCTATCCTCACCAAGAATAACGTTGACCAGGGAAGATTTGCCGACATTGGGGCGGCCGATTACAGCTATCTTGACAGTATCGGCAGGGTAGTCATCTTTTTCTTCCGGCGGCAATAATTCAACCAACCGGTCCAGCAAGTCGCCGGTATTAAGGCCTTCCGCCGCAGAAACCGGGATCGGCTCCCCCAGACCCAACCGGTAAAATTCATATACCAGTGCATTGGCATCAAATCTTTCAACTTTATTGGCGGCAAGCACTACCGGTTTTTCTGACCGCCGGACGATCACGGCCGCGTCCTCGTCGTCAGGATTCAAGCCCGCCCTGACATCAACCACAAACAGGACGACATCAGCTTCCTGTATGGCCAGTTCGATTTGGCGCCGTACTCCTCTGGTGATTTCCCCGTCTCCTTGAAAATCCAGCCCGCCTGTATCCACTAGAGTAAAGCTGCGGCCGGCCCATTCGGCGTCCTGATAGAGCCGGTCCCTGGTAACGCCGGGCTCATCCTCGACAATAGCCAACCGGCTGCCTACGATCCGGTTAAAAAGGGTTGATTTGCCCACATTGGGCCGCCCCACTATAGCAACTACCGGTTTGGGCATCAGCCTGCGCCTCCTAAATTAAATCTTGAAGTCAGTACTTCAACTAACTGCCTTGGACCGTCTACAACGGCAACCGGGGTCTTAAGATGCCGGGTCAGATCTTCCAGAGTCAGGTCATCAAGGAAAACCGCTTCTTCTTTTTTTAGCATTACCGAAGGGATTACAAGCAAATCGCCAATATTTTCAGTGTCAATCTGGTCAATTAAATCTCCGCCAGTAATTAACCCAGCCACGGTAATCTGCTCACCGAAAAAACGGTTCTTAACAGTTTTTACAAATACATCCAGCCCTTCCACAGCGTTCAGCCGCGAAACCACCGGTTTAAGAACACTCTCCCCCAGCATTCCAGTGGCTAAAGTAGCCTTTAGCGAGGGTACCTTAGCCGGCAGCCCGGTTTTTACATTCTCCCATTCATCAATAAAAAGACGGACAAGGCCCACTCCATTTTCCACCTGGGGAAAGTTAACGTACCTTTCCGCAGGCGGCACCCGCTCACCGGATAAAATGTAAAATTCGTCTGAAGCATATACAAACGGGGCTCCCAGGCGAAACAGACAATCTTCCTGCTTCAGAGCTACCCACCGCACGAGCTTAGCGGCTTCGCCGCCGTTAAACACTCGCAACGGATAACAGCTTTGTCTATACCTGGTCAGCCCCACCGGCACCACTGCCATGGAGTTGACCGACGGCCACAGGCCGGCCAGGTCGGCTACAGTCCTTTCGAGCTCTTTTCCATCGTTTAACCCGGGGCAAAGTACCACCTGAATATGCATTTCAATACCCGCGGCGGCCAAGTAATTCAACTGCTCCATGATTAGCCCCGCCCTCTTGTTTCCAAGCATTCGCGCCCTTAACACCGGATTTGTAGTATGGACGGAGATATACAGGGGGCTGAGTCGCTGCCGGGCTATCCTATGTAATTCATCATATCCGAGGTTGGTGAGAGTGATAAAATTTCCGCTCCAGAAAGAGAGCCGGTAATCGTCGTCCTTAATATAAAGCGACTTTCTCATATCAAAAGGCATTTGATCCACAAAGCAAAAAAGACATTTGTTGGAGCAATGAACAGCACGCCCGAACCCATTCCGGCCAAAATTTAAGCCCAAGTGTTCATCATAATCTTTTTCGACATCCAACTCCCAATAAGCGCCGTCCAGTTTTTTTACTTCGACGCTCAAGTTTTCGTCAGCTTCCAGAAAACTAAAGTCAATCAAGTCCCGCACCGGTTCACCGTTGATCCGGACTATCCGGTCACCCGGCTCCAGCCCCAACTGGCCGGCAATACTGCCCGGCTCCACCTGAAATATTTCCAGCCCCCGTTGCACAGGGCAAACCTCCCCGCCTCTGCTCTCAAACCATTATCTATAAATTCCAGAATATAGTCAAGGGAGTTTTCCTATCAGGTTTTATTATCGCCCACCCGGAGCAATAAGAAACTATATATTTTTCTGATTCCGGCAATAACTAGCAGCCTCCCCAGGGGTGCAAGCATAGCGGAACGGCATAATAGCCCTCCCGCGATCAAGAAGCCGTTCTCACTAACATCAATATCAACCAGGCAGAGGGCGTTCGCCGGCAAACTATAAATACTTAAAAAACTGTGAATCAAGCGATAGATCATCTCCCGGTCACCTTTAACCGAAAGAGTATATATTTTATTTCCCTGCCCGTCGTCTCCGAGTGAGATTATATTACCTCTACTGCTCTTTATTAAGTTTAAAAGCGGGAGATCCAATAGCTCTCTGCCGACCCGTAACCCTTCTGCCTGCAGGCGCCCCGTGCGTATCGCACCGGCTAAACCAGCCAGGGGAAACTTGCTGTCGCTGAAATACAGTATTTTCTTCACAATTCCTCCCCGCCTTGTTTTTTATTTGCCGCACCAAACCAACAATCCCGAAATAGGCTATCTGTGTCCCCATGGTAACTATAGGCCGCCCGATTTTGATTAACCCCCACCGCCGGGAAAGACACCCGCCCAACTTCATTATCCAGTTCACATTATGCATGACGTTAACCAGCAGGTATCTATCCGGCGGGATATCAAAAATACCGGCCAGGTCTTTAAAAATGTTTTCTAAAACATCCGGCTTGCTCCGCCGCGCCGAGAAATAAACTTCGTTCCCGTTTTCATCCCGACCCATGAAAAATATATGCCCGTGTTCATCGTTTTCCTGCCGGTCGTAGAAGGTTATATCCCAGAACATCTCCCGGCCGGGGACCCGATCCACGGGTAACAATCCCAGGTGGACAGAGGCGGCTGTAACTGAAGAATGGGCGCCGCCGTAACAATGATAGATTATTTTCATCAAGCCTTACTCCTCAAGTGCAGCCACATAAAAGTTCCTGCACTAAATACTCATTTAAATATTCATATACCAGGATTTTATATCATAGCTGCGCGCTTTAAATAAGGCTAGTGCCGGACAACTACATAAGTCCCATTCTCCAGATCATGTACCATCGCGTCCAGTATTTTTGAAAGATAGAGAGCGATCTTCTCCTGTTCTTCCTCATCCCGGGCAAAAAAAATGGGCGCGCCCCCGCTAACCTTCTCCATTTGAAGGGTGATTACAGCTAGAATTGTGCCTGAAGGCATTCCATTCAACCTAAACCACCTTCTCCTCGACGGCCTTAACATTGGAAACGGCGTTTAACGGCTTGCTCCTGGCGCTTTCCAGCACCGGCGTAAGCTTAACCGCCGCAATAAGCTTTTCGATATCTTTCTCAACCGGCATGATATAAAGCCCTACCTCGCCGGTGTCCGGATTCTTCCTGGCTATAGGCGTAAACTCGGCTATGTCTATATCTTTTTTCGTTCCTAAAATTACTGATGCGGTAAAAGCAATGGCCATGCGCTGGCCGATATCGTGAACGGTAGCCCTGGCGTTCCCGTCCCTGGGCTTAATCATAACAGCCAGCCCGTCCCGCAATATTTTTTCCCGCATAGATTTTAGACCTATGTTTATAATCCCGATTTCGTTTACTTTCAAGATAGCATACTCGAAATTTAGCCGCGCCGGAACCACGTCGCAAATATCGCCGATAACCCCGCCGGACATAAAATAACGGCTGGCGAGCAGCGCCAGGAAAGCTGTGACACCGGCAGCGGGCAGACCGCTTAAATGGGCGGCCAGAGCAGTGACAAAAGATGTCCCCATCACAAGATAATTTCTGGCTTCAAACGTCCTCGCTATTCCTTCGATATAATCCATACCCCTCTTAACCAGTTCGGTTTTCTCAAGACTTTCCAGCGTCCGGCGCTCAATATTCCTGATTTCCCGGAACTGTTGCGCCGCCAGGGCCAGGAAAGTCACCGCAACATAATCGGGCTTTGCTATCGCTGGTACCGCGACAGCGCCCAGTGCCGAGGCGATAAAGCCGAGGGCTGCATGCGCCAGGTAGCCGTGTGGATAGCCAGGATACTGCCGGTAATCGATGCGAAGCAAATTTATTCTGGTGGCAGTACCGGCCAAGACACCGATCAAAATGACCTTCAAATAATCAAGTTGAAAGCCGGGCATACCATCACCCACATTTCAGCAATAATGCGGCAAGGAGGGTAAAAAAACAGCCTCTCCTCGCTTTATAAATATAACTACCTGGTTTATCCCGCCATGTTACTCTAGAACAAAGATCAGTCTTTTGTCAGTTCATCTTTTCTGTCCTTAAATGATTTCCTTGCTGAAGCAGCTTTGCCTTTATTATGGTTGGTATCCGGTTCTCCGGTCTTGCGGGCAGCCGGACGGGGCCCCAGGAAGCTGTAAAACTCCTTCCCGAAACCGGCCAGCCTTTTCCCGGCGTTGGACAGACTACCGGAACTGATTAACAAAAAGCCCAGACCTCCGATGATCGTCAGTCCCAGGATCCAACCCAGCGCTTTCCATGATCCGGCGGTTGTCCCGGCTGGTCTATTGACAGTAGGCGCCGCAGGCGCCGGTGCAGGCGCAGACGGAGATGCTCCGAGCACTGTAGGAATAGCTTCCGCGAACATCGACACACCTAACTCAGCTTCTTCTTTAGTATTGGTATGAGTGCCAGCTTCGATAAGGAGCGCCGTTGGCATCAAATCCTGATTATAATCGCCTTTCCCTACGAATATTTCTTTTACTATTTTCGGGTGGAGGTTATTGGCCGAAGCCATCATCTTCTTGGCGAAGTCCATATTGGCAGACATCCTCGGGTTTTCCTGGCCGATTACCAGGCGAAGCTTGGCTACATATCTACCATCAACAGTTGCCCGGTAATAGCCGGGGTCCGGCACTCCGTCGCGGTGAACGTCAAACATAGCCGCCGGGTTTGCCTTCATTAAACTAGCCGCTGTCCGGCGGGAGCGGGTATAGGCATTGTTATCGTGCGGGTCATGGGGCGTTTGGTCGTAGTTGACCTGAAAACCTTTTCCTTGAAGACGGTCCACCAGTGATTTGCCGACCTGATAAATACCGCCCTTAAAAGGAATTGCTTCGGTGCCGTCCGAAGGCACATAAGATTCGTCGGTATGGGTGTGGTAGACTGCAAAAGTGCTTGGATTCTTCTCAGCCAGGTCCTTAGCCACGGAAATACTTTGCCCGGCATAAAATTCATTGTAAGCTACAATCTGGGAGTCCATCCCCAAGAATTTTGCTTCGGCCTGGTCGCCTTGAACCCGTTCAACCCGGTAGCGTCTGCCTTCCGAGGTATATATCTCATCACCTGGTGAAGTTAACCTGGCCATCATGCTGATTGTATTCCCCTGATCATCAACGATAGTGGTGTATTTGCCGGTCAAGTGGTCAGGAGTTCCTTTATCAAAAATTCCTGCCGTCGTGAAAGCAGGTTTCAAATGTAAATAGCCGGCTTTGTAATATATCAGGGATGCTCCCGCCAGCACAACCAAAGCGCCTAATAAAATGATGAATTTGCCCTTACTCTTCATGTTCGTCTATATCCACCTTTCCCCGGCCATCATTTAACGTCGCAGGATCTGTTCCCACATGCTTGTCTGCTATACCGGCAGCATCTGCCCCCGGTCTTTTCAACCCTTCCAACAGTTCTGCCGAACGTCCTTCAACACTTGGGCCACCTGACAATCTCTCGAAAGACTCGCCGATAACCTCAGACAGGAGAATAGCCACAATACCGGCTAAAATAATTGTATCGAAAGCCCCGCCACCGCCGATGGCCACAGTGTAGCTGCCCGGCGCACCGTTCCTGAGAAGCCAAAAATAATGGTAGATATCAACCAGTAATACGCCTAAAGTGGCGGAGATAAAAGCCGCCCGGCGGGATCTGCCAAAAATGTAAGCTACGATTCCTCCTACCAGGGGATATAGGTAAATCGCATCTAACACAGCATAACGCCCGGCCGGCTCAACTGTGGCACCGGAGTTCACCAGCGAGCCGATAACATAGACAATTACCGCCGTTGCTACCGCGCCTATGATCGCTCTGCCCCATTCCTTCTCAGTGCCGGCCTTGGAAAGAAGGTATATAGCCAGCCCTACCGGCACCAAAGCGCCTCCCACATTTATAGACGTGTTGAAAGGAACAAACGGTACGGGAATATTGATAAAACTGCCGATAATGATCGCAGCAATGATGACCAGCGCGCCCCGGTCTGACAGTCTCATCCGGTCAAGAGCCCGTTGGGCCAGCCCAAGGTAAATAATTACTGATGCAAGCAGTAAAAAGATAATACCAACCGGAAACCGCTCCACACAAATCAGCCTCCCAATAATTAAAAATAACAAATATTAGATTTCCCGTTTACCCTAAAAATATACAAATAATAGTGATATTTCACCTATATTTTTATTTAAACCTGAAGATGCTCATAACCGGCCCAACCAAAAAACCAGCGCCTATAAAAGAAGCGCTGGTTAACACCATTGCTGCAGCCTATTCCCTCCCGGTTCTTTCAACAACAGTATACCGTAACGGTTATCAATACCACCCTGATTTAATCAGACAGATATAAAACACTTTCCGGAGTTTCACAAATATTCAGCAAAAACCTATCTACATCAAGGTTCAATTAGAAAAGTAATAAATTTTTATTCTTTCTTATCAAATACATCACCAACCATGTCACCAATAGTAATAACCTCACTCCCGGTATCCTGCCCCGCGTTACCGTGAAAATCCCGGAAGTCCCTGTCCTGCTTTTCTTTTACTACGTCCCTGATTGAGAGCCGTATGCGCTTCTCCGCCTTGTCTACACTAAGGACCTTGACGTTTACTTCTTCACCTTCTGTCACCACTTCATCTGGCTTGGCAACATGACGGTCGGCCAGATGAGAGATATGGACCAGACCTTCCACACCAGGCTCCAGTTGAACAAAGGCGCCGAACGGAGCAATGCGGACCACTTTTGCCACGACGATACCGCCCACGGGGTATTTTTCTTCGACATTATCCCATGGGTTCGGAAGCACCTGTTTTAAGCCCAGAGATATCTTTTCATTTTCGCGGTCAACTTTCAGCACCATCACATCAATCTCATCGCCCACTTTTACTAATTCCGAGGGATGGCTGATCCTGTGCCAGGACATTTCGGATATATGCAGCAAGCCGTCCACTCCGCCGATATCGACAAAAGCCCCAAACTGGGTCAGGCGGCGCACAATACCTTTAACAATCTGACCCTCCTGCAAGTTCTCAAGCATTTCCTGGCGCAAACGCGCAAAATCTTCTTCCAACACCGCTTTGCGGGACAGAATTACTTTCTTTCTACCCCGGTTAATTTCAATAACACGGGCAACAATCACCTGTCCAAGGTATTTGGAAAGGTCTTCAACATAGCCTCTTTCAACCAGAGAAGCTGGTAAAAACGCACGCGCTCCCACATCCACAAGAAGCCCGCCTTTTACTACTTCACGGACCGTCCCCTCAACAGGTTCCTGAGTATTTAAAGCTTCTTCCAAAACTGTCCAAGCCTTTTCAGCATCGGCTTTCTCTTTGGATAGGATTAGCTTCCCTTCGTTGTCCTCTGCCTTCAAAACACACACTTCTATTTCATCACCCACCTTGACAATATCCTGGGGGGAAGTAATTTCACAGCAGGACAGTTCCCTGATGGGAATAACTCCTTCCGATTTCGCGCCCACGTCAACCATTACTTCATCCTGGCTTACGTGAACAACCACTCCTTTTACGATTTCACCGTGCCGGAGCGCCTTGACCTCCACCGCGTCCTTCATTCCCTCTTCAGAACCGTTCATTTCTTCATTGTCGCTCATTCGTCTCTTAACCTCCTCTATAATCCAGTCAGGTGTAGATGCACCCGCTGTTAACCCTGCTATTTTCACTCCTCGAAACCAAGCCGGGTCAAGTTCACCGGCGGTTTCAACGTGATAAGTAGTTGTCCCTGATTCGCGGCAGATGCTTGCCAACTTCCTGGTGTTGGCGCTATTTTTGCCTCCGACCACGATCATGACGTCAACCTGACGGGCAAGATCCAGGGCGGCTTGCTGCCGCTCGGTTGTAGCGTTGCAAATCGTATTAAACGCCTTTAGCTCCGCACCAGTCTTGCTGATAGCCTCAATAACTGAATTGTAGTTTTCCAGGAGTTGCGTGGTCTGAGCAACTATCCCGAGCTTGCCGGCTTTAATCAGACCTGCTTCGCCGGGGTTTTCAACAACAAGCGCCACATTGCCGGTCCAACCAATTATTCCGCGTATTTCCGGATGGCATTTGTCTCCCACAACCACTACCTGAAAACCTTCGTCAGTGAGGTCCCGGGCGAGAATCTGCGCCCTGCGGACAAATGGGCATGTAGCGTCAACAATATTTAAACCTCGAGCCCGCGCTGCATCCAGAACAGCCGGTTCAACGCCGTGGGACCTGATCAACAATGTGCCGCCGTTCACCTTTTCCAGATTCGAAATTTCCCTTATGCCCATTTCATTCAGATAAGCCACTACCTGCGGGTTGTGAATTAGAGAGCCCAGGCAGTAAATGGGGCCAACCGCCTCATTCACCGTAGCCTGCGCCATTTTAATCGCTCTGTTTACACCGAAACAAAACCCGGCTTTTCCGGCCACCCGCACTTCCATATAACACATTACCACCGTCTAATTATATCATGAATATTCTCTATATAGCCTTAAATTTCCTTCAATATATTAATATTAATTATAAAGTTATCTCCCGGCAGCTTCTTCAAGTAAACCAGCTATTAGGGTCATAACATGAACACCGGCGTTTTCCAATTCATTCCGTGAGACCCTTTCGCGTTTTCCATATAGCAATGGCTTGCCCATATTTACTATAATTTTGCTGAAAAATCCCTTGGTACCGCTAACCGCAACCGGCAACATTGGCACACCCGCTTTCATGGCAAGCATAGCCGCGCCCCGGTGCGGCTTTAACAATTCCCCGGTACGGCTTCTGGTGCCCTCGGGGAAAACCCCTACGACATGCCCTTCTTCCAGAAGCTTAATTGCAGTACGGACCGCCGTGCGATCCGACTTGTCCCGCCGGACCGGAAAGGTACCCAGAGCAAGTATTACCGGTCCTAGAAGGGGAACATTAAAAAGTTCTGATTTAGCCATAAAATGAACTTTCCGGTCAATGGCGCAGCCGACCACAACCGGATCCCAGTAGCTTATATGGTTTACAACCAGGATCAACCCGCCTTCCGCCGGGATATTCATTGCCCCCCGTACTTCCCATCGCCTGAAGACAGCTAAAATCACCCTGCAAATAAACCTGGCAAAGCAGTAGAACATAATATTTCTACCCCCCCGCCAAGACCCGGTTAATAATAATCCCAACCACTTCTTCAACGGAATACGAAGAGTTGTCAATTATTTCGGCATCGGGAGCAGAAACCAGCGGATCCGTTTCCCTGGAAGTATCGATCCTGTCCCGCTCTAAAATTTCCTTTTCCATCTGGCGTTGATTAATATAGTAGCCCTTTGCCGCCAGTTCTATCCGGCGCCTTCTGGCCCTTTCCTCTGGTAAAGCGGTAAGAAAAATCTTGATTCGAGCGTCAGGCAGTACTACAGTCCCGATATCCCGCCCTTCCATTACAACCCCGCCTTGCTTAGCCATGGCCCGTTGCAGCTCGGCCAGGCGTTTCCTCACTTCAGGTACCCTGGCAACTAGAGAAACGAGTCTGGATATGTCCGGGCTGCGAATTTCTTCGGTAACATCTTCACCGTTTAAAAATACTTTCGTGCTTTGATCATGCCCTGCCACAAGTTCCACCGAAGCGGCTGCCGCCATCTCACCAAGCGCCTTCGTATCATCCAGATTAACTCCGTCACGGTACGCCTTTAAAGTGACCGCCCGGTACATCGCACCCGTATCTATGTATAAAAAGCCGAGTTTTTTTGCCACCATTTTTGCAACAGTGCTTTTACCGGCTCCCGCCGGCCCATCTATTGCAATATTTGGTTTTAAATTCATACTATACCCCATGAAGCGATGGCAAAAACTGGTTATTGCCATCGCTTTTAATACTCTATATTATAATATACATGTTTTGTTTAATTCTACACAATAAACATTTTTCCTTTTATATAACAAAATCATTTACATCAGACTATATTATTCTACCTTAATATTTTTAATACACTGGCAAATCCGGGGAAGGATATATCTATGCACTCCGCCCCACGTACCACTGTTTCTCCATAAGCGATCAAACCTGCGACCGCCGCTGCCATCGCAATACGGTGGTCGCCGTGGCTTTCACATATAACGCCCTCTAAGGGCCGCCCCCCCCGCAAAAGCAAACCGTCGGGGAGCTCCTCCACATCGGCCCCGAACTTGCCCAGCATTGCTGCAACAGTAGCAATACGGTCGCTCTCTTTGACTCTTAACTCAGCAGCGTTTCTTATTTTGGTAACACCTTCAGCCGTTGCAGCGGCTACAGCCAAGACAGGCACTTCATCGATCAAGCGGGGAATCGTATCCCCTTCGACTGTCACACCGGTAAGTCTTCCATTGTAACGCACCCTAATATCAGCTACCGGCTCTCCCCCCTCAACCCGCTGGTTAAGCAGTTCAATTCCGGCACCCATCTCTAATAGCACGTCCAGGATCCCGCTCCTGGTCTGGTTTACTCCGACCCCCGGCAAGGTAATATCCGAGCCGGGTACTATAGAAGCCGCTACAATAAAGAAGGCTGCCGACGAAATATCTCCAGGAACAATTACTCTTTGCCCCTTTAGACGGGGGTGACCACTCACTTGAACAGTATTGCCGGAAATTTCCACCGCGGCGCCGAAGTGCTTCAGCATTCTTTCTGTATGGTCCCTGGAGCGATGCGGCTCAATTACCGCGGTTACACCGTCCGCAAAGAGACCTGCCAAAAGCACTGAAGATTTAACTTGGGCACTGGCAACTGGACTACTATAAATAAATGGTTTTAATTGGCCGCCTCGCACAGCTAAAGGAGCAAAATTACCGCCTTGCCTGCCACCGATCCTGGCCCCCATTTGTTCAAGCGGCCCGATGACCCGGGCCATGGGCCGGCTCCGCAGTGAGACATCACCAGTAATTACACTGAAAAATGACTGGCCGGCCAAAATACCCAGCAACAACCGCATAGTGGTACCGGAATTGCCAGCGTTTAGAACGTCTTCAGGTTCGGTCAAACCGCCCGGGCCCCGCCCATGCACTTTTACCATGCAGTTATCCGGGCCTTCAATCTCTACACCCAACTTTCTGAAGCAGTCAATCGTAGAAAGACAATCCTCGCCCGGTAGAAAATTTTCTACTATAGTATCCCCTTCTGCCAGGGCCCCCAGCATTACCGCCCGGTGGGAGATGGACTTGTCACCGGGTACTGCTGCTGTGCCTCTCAGCGTTTCCGCAGGTAAAACATGTAAGTCAATTGTGTCGGTCATTTGCTCCTCCCGCCGATTTACCTTTTTCTTACAGTATATCCTTTATTCTTGAGTGTCCGGATTGCCTCGTCCTGTTCTTTGTAAGTAGTGAAACCCACCCGGATGGTACCGCCTTCCCCTTCACGCACCCGCATAATTTCAATGTCACAGATATTGATACCGGCATTCGCCAGGTGGGCGGCAAATGACGCAATCACACCAGGCTGGTCGGGTACAGTAACTACAATTTCGTAGAGGTTGGAATGAAACCTGCTGGCTTTGGCCGGGAGTAAAGAACGGACCTCCCTAGCACTTTCCAGGTTCTTTTGTATAGCTTCATTTTCGCCGGCGGCAATTACACTTTCAAACACGTCAAGCTCCAACCGGAAACACCGGATCATGGAAAGCACCTGCTCCCTGTTAGCCCGTAAAATGTCCCGCCACATAACCGTACTGCTTGATGCTATCCTGGTGGTATCCCGAAACCCCCCCGCGGCAAGAGGCAAAATTTTCTCACTTTCAGGTATCCGCGCCACAGTATTAACCAATGAAGCTGCAATTATATAGGGCAGGTGACTTACTGCGGCAACCGCAAGGTCGTGTTGCTCAGGTTCCATCTTGATTAACCTCGCACCCACCCCGTCGGCCAGCTTACTAACCGTATCAACTGCTGCAGGCGGAGTTTCGGGAGTAGGAGTAACAATATAAAAAGCGTTCTCAAACAAATATTGGTCGGCTTCCCGAACACCGGCCCGTTCTGAGCCGGCCATTGGGTGGCCGCCCGCAAAGCTTATCCCGGGCGGTAAAAGTTCCCCGGCTGCACTCACAATTGATGCTTTTGTGCTTCCCACATCAGTAACTACTGACCCCGGGGAAAGGTAAGGCAAAATCTCCTTTAATACCAGTATCGTCGCGCTAACTGGTGTAGCGATAATTACCAATTCAGCCCCGGCCACTCCCTCCGCGACTGAACCGGCAAAACGGTGAATGGCGCCCAGTTCGGCTGCCAGACGTAAATTTTCCACCCGCGAACCTGAGCCGACCACTTCCCTGGCCAAGCCTCGCGCGCATAGAGCCATACCTAGGGAACCCCCGATCAGACCGACACCGATGATTGCCACCCGGTTAAACTCAGGGTTCAATCCATCCTCCTCCCGACCGCCGCAGCTATTTGCTTTAACTCAGTCATCATCGAGCAAAAATTTGCCGGGGTAAGCGATTGAGGACCGTCGCACAGCGCCTCCTGAGGATTCGGATGTATTTCAATCAGCAGCCCGTCAGCTCCAGCAGCAATAGCTGCTTTGGACATCGCGGGAACAAAGCGCCATTTACCGATGGCATGGCTAGGATCCACTATCACCGGAAGGTGAGAAAGATACTTTACTACAGGAACTGCCGTCAGATCGAGCGTGTTTCTGGTATAGTTCTCAAAGCTGCGAATGCCGCGCTCACACAGGATTACGTTATAGTTGCCACCGGACATAATATACTCGGCAGCCATCAGCCAATCTTCAACGGTGGCTGCTGGACCTCTCTTCAGCAACACAGGTTTATCTACTTTTGCTAATTCCCGCAATAGGAAAAAATTCTGCATATTGCGGGCGCCTATTTGTATAATATCGGCGTATTCGGCAACCATAGGCACGGCACGCACATCCATCACTTCGGTCACAACCAACAGGCCGGTTGCCTCCCGGGCTTCGGCCAGGAGCTTCAAGCCTTCCTCCTCCATGCCCTGAAAGGAATATGGCGATGTCCTTGGCTTAAAGGCGCCCCCCCTCAGTATGGTAGCGCCGGCTTTTTTAACAATTTCCGCCGTTTCCATGACCTGTTCCCGGTTTTCCACCGCACAAGGACCGGCCATAACATGAATGGTATCGCCGCCTATTTCTTGGTCGCCTACTTTAATTATAGTGCCTTCCTCATGAAAAGTCCTGCTGGCCAGCTTATACGGCTGGAGAATAGGAATCACTTTTTCCACGCCCGGCATAGCCTCCAATCCGAGGCCTCCAAGGCGGGTTTTATCCCCAATAGCCCCGATAATAGTACGCTCGACGCCTTGGGAAAGATGAATCTGAAAACCTGCCATATCCAGCCGGGTTAACACTGCTTCTATACTATCATCACTAGCGTGATGATCCATTATGATAATCATTTATATGCCTCCTCTTAATACCTCTCCTAATGTTTTTCTAAATATTCCACTTCTACATAATAATCTCCATAATTTAGTTATAAATGACCCAAATATAAAAAGATAAAGCACTTCCGGAAAGGAATGCTTAACCAGACCATAAGAGCATTTCTTACCGCCTCCTCTACCGTCCTACCGTACTTCTTTGCACCCACTGCGATATGTTCGCCAGAGAAAAACCTTCCTACCATAAAAACTGTACTACGAAATATTTTTTATACTAGCACATTGATCTCATTACCGCAACAGAATTTCTGCCTACAGATATAGATTCTAATAACACCGCTGCAGTATTTCCTTAAATAATGTGCAAAAGCGACACATTATTTAATCCGATGTTAATCCAGCGCCGCTTTTAAATTCCTCGTCAAGCGCTCTACAGCCGGCCCGGCAGAACGGGTATTTCCGTTGTCGGCGATTATTTTTACAATCGCGCTTCCCACAACAACCGCATCGCAGTATCTTGACATACGGGCGGCCTGATCCGGGTCAGCTATGCCAAAGCCTATGGCCAGCGGCAGTGATGTATAATGGCGAACTCTATTGGTAAAGCTCTCTATTTCTGTGCCTATTTCCTTCCTGACGCCGGTAACCCCCGTAACAGATACACAATAAACAAAACCCTGCGCCTTTGCAGCAATACCTTTGATTCTACGGTCGGTAGTTACGGGTGACACAAGAGGAACTATGTCCAACCCTGCCTTTGAGGCCAGTCTCATCAATGGAACAGATTCTTCCAAAGGCAAGTCAGGCACAATCAGGCCGCTTATCCCTGCTGAAGACGCTTTAGCTGTAAGCCGCTCAAGGCCGTATTGCAAAAAAGGATTGTAATAACCCATCAAAATCAAGGGCGCCCGGCAATTTCTTTTGATCTCTATTACTGCCTCCAAGATTTTGGCTAATGTCGTCCCGGCTGCCAACGCCCGGCCGGAAGCCTGCTGGATCACCGACCCGTCTGCCAGGGGATCGGAAAACGGTACACCCAATTCAATTATATCCGCGCCGGCCGCATCCATCCGAAGCGCCAGATCGACCGTGCCGGACAGGTCGGGATCCCCGGCTGTAATATATGTAATCAAACCCTTCTTACCGGCAAACCGTAGTTTATTTAAGCACTCTTCAATCAAGCTGCGGTTGTTCATATATTCACCCCCGGTTCGCCCGCTACCGCGGGTATATCTTTGTCTCCCCGCCCGGAGAGATTAACCACTATTATTCTTTCAGTTGAAAGAGCCGGCGCCAGCTTGATGGCTTCAGCCAGGGCATGCGAACTTTCAAGTGCCGGAATGATCCCGTCAGTACGGCAAAGCAACTGAAAAGCTGCCAAGGCTTCCGGATCAGTAACCGAAGTATATTTTACCCGTCCAGAGTCCTTGAGGTATGCGTGCTCCGGACCAACACCGGGATAATCAAGTCCGGCAGCAATCGAATGAGCTATATTGATCTGGCCGTCTTCACTCTGCAAAATATAGCTTAATGACCCGTGCAGCACTCCGGGGCTGCCCCGGCCAAGGGTAGCGGAGTGCTCTCCAGTATCTAACCCGCGCCCTGCAGCTTCCACCCCTATCAGCTTTACCTCATGGTCAGCCAGGAAGGGATAGAATATGCCCATCGCATTGCTCCCGCCGCCGACGCAGGCCAGGATGTAATCAGGCAACCGTCCGGCATGCTCAATCACCTGCCGCTTTGCTTCCTCTCCAATAACAGATTGGAAATCCCTGACCATCTGCGGGTAGGGGTGCGGGCCGGCCACCGAGCCAATCAGGTAATAAGTATCCCGCACATTTGTCACCCAATCCCGGATGGTTTCGTTCATCGCGTCCTTCAATGTCTTGCTCCCGCTTGTTACCGGAATAACTTCCGCACCCAACAGGCGCATTCGAAAAACGTTGGGGCTTTGACGGACGATATCTTCTTCACCCATATATATTGCACATTCAAAACCGAACAAAGCCGCAGCCGTAGCCGTAGCCACCCCGTGCTGGCCGGCGCCTGTTTCGGCTATTACTCTTTTCTTGCCCATACGGCGGGCAAGGAGAATCTGGCCGATTGTGTTATTTATTTTGTGGGCGCCAGTGTGGTTTAAATCCTCTCTTTTAAGATATATCCTTCCGCCACCGCAATGCCTGGTCAGACCTTCGGCAAAATAGAGGGGAGAAGGACGGCCCACATAATGTTTAAGATAATTCCCCAGTTCCTCGTAAAATTCCGGGTCATCCCTGGCAAACCGGTAAGCTTCTTCCAAATCTTCCAGCGCCGGCATTAATACCTCCGGTATAAAACGGCCCCCGTAAGAACCGAAATACCCCCTTTCATCCGGCATGGAAGTACCCTTGCCTGTTATATCCGATAAGTCTTTCATTCTTACAAAGAACCTCCTTTTTCACGCTTAGCAGCCGTCGCTCTTAGTTCATTCAGGGCTGCGCCAGGATCCTTATATCCAACCAGGGCTTCGCCCACCAGCGCGGCGTGAACCCCATTTTCCCGCAGCTTTAATATGTCCTGGCGGCTTTTGATACCACTTTCAGAAACAACAGTGATCCGGTCGTCCTTGATCAGGCCTCTCAGGTTAAAAGTAGTGTTAATGTCAGTATTAAAAGTCCGGAGGTCGCGGTTATTGATGCCAATTATAGTTGCACCGGCCGAAAGGACAGAAATTAGCTCAGGTTCCGTATGCACCTCCACCAGGCAGGACAACCCCAGCCCGGCGGCCAGTTTCTGGAACTCAACCAGTTGCTCCCTTGTAAGAGCCGAAGCGATCAGGAGAATCGCGTCCGCGCCCAAAACGCGGGATTGATAAATCTGATATGGATCAATGATAAAGTCTTTTCTCAAAACAGGAAGGTTAGTTACGTTTTTCACTCCGGTAAGGTGGGATGGATGCCCAAGAAAAAACTTTTCTTCGGTCAACACAGATACAGCGGCAGCTCCACCAAGCTCATATGTCCGGGCAAGCTGTTCAGGTTCATACTCATGGCAAATAATACCTTTCGACGGTGAGGCTTTTTTAGCCTCGGCTATTATCGCAACTTGCCCCGGCAAGCGCAAAGCAAGGCCCAGCGGGCGAGGCGGGGAAAGACCCGGTATTTCAGATTCCAGTGCTTCCTGCGGCACTTTTTCCTTTTGTATTGACAACTCCAGCATCTTGTTGGCAATAATTTTCGATAAAATCATTGAACAGCCGCCTTTTTCGGCGCGTGACGCCGGGTAAAATCCACCAACTCATTGAGCTTTGCCAGGGCGGAACCTGAATCTATGCTAGCCGCGGCGGCACTTATCCCTTCATTTATCCCATGGGCCTTGCCTCCGGCAACCAGCCCCAGAGCGGCGTTCAGAATAACAGCGTCGCGCCGGGGACCCTTTTCACCCTCCAGGATCAAACGGGTAATAGCCGCATTCTCTTTTGGTGAACCTCCCGCCAGGGTACTAATAGGGGCAAGGGCAAAACCAAATTTGGCCGGATCAAGCGTCCCCTTGCGAACCGATCCATCTTTTACTTCACACAAGACAGAAACGCCTGCCAGGGAAATTTCATCAAGGCCACCCGCGCCGTGGACCACAAAAGCCCGTGACGATCCGAGGCGGGCAAGCACTTTAGCCAAAGTCTCTGTCAATGAAGAGCTATAAACACCCAGTACCTGGGCTTTAGCTCCCGCTGGGTTGGTCAAAGGGCCAAGGATATTAAAAACAGTACGAATGCCAATTTCACGCCGGGGCACCGCAGCATGCCCCATCGACTTGTGCAGCAACGGCGCAAAAAGAAAGGCCATCCCCACCTGGTCCAAACAATCTTCCATCGCTTCCCGTTCAAGGTCAACCGCTACTCCCAATTCTTCCAATACGTCAGCGCTGCCGCATTTACTGGAAACCGAACGGTTGCCGTGTTTGGCCACCGGTAACCCCGCGCCGGCCACCACAAACGCGGCAGTAGTTGAAATATTTATAGTGCCGGCCCCGTCTCCGCCAGTGCCGCAGGTATCCACCAGCAACGGATGGGTTGAATTCACCAGGGTGGATTTCTGTCTCATCACCCTGGCAAAACCGGTTATTTCATCAACAGTTTCACCTTTTAAATGCATTGCGGTAAGGAGTGAAGCAATCTGAGCGGGGCTGGCTTTCCCATCCATAATTTGCTCCATAACCGCACTGGCATCTCCCTCACTCAGATGCTTGCCGGCTACTACCTTTTTGATCGCTTCTTTCATCACTGTTCTCTACTCCCCTCAGCTATTTTTTTATTTTAATTGTTTATTTCCATATAATCCTGCCTTTATTTATACAACTCCATTACGTGTCAAAAAATTATGCAGTATTTTGTGGCCATGTTCAGTTAGGATTGATTCGGGATGAAACTGGACCCCTTCCACAGCATATTTCCGGTGGCGAATTCCCATAACCTCACCTTCTTCAGTCCATGCAGTAAGCTCAAGACATTCCGGCAAGCTTTCCCTGTCAACAATCAGTGAATGGTACCTGGTAGCAATAAAAGGTGATGGTATGTCGTGGAAAACCGAACCACCGTCACAGTGGTGGATAGGTGAGGTTTTGCCGTGCATCAGCCGGTCCGCCCGGACAACCTTGCCTCCAAAGGCATGACCGATGGCCTGGTGCCCCAGGCATACCCCTAAAATAGGAACAATACCTGCAAAGCGTTCAATAACAGACAGAGATACACCGGCCTCATTGGGGGAACAGGGGCCCGGGGAGATGATAATGTGCGAGGGATCCATCTTTTCGATTTCATCACAAGTAATCTGATCATTGCGAAAAACCCGCACATCCTCACCCAGTTCACCCAGATACTGCACAAGGTTATAAGTAAACGAGTCATAATTATCGATCATTAATACCAATTCTACCCAGCCTCCCCAATGGTATTTAACAGCGCGCGGGCCTTGTTTATCGTTTCCTCATATTCCCTTTCAGGGTCGGAGTCGGCCACTATCCCCGCCCCGGCCTGAACATAAGCATTGCCTTCCCGTATTATCACAGTCCTGATTGCTATCGCGGTATCCAGGTTCCCAGTAAATCCAAAATATCCGATAGCACCGGCGTAAACGCCTCTTCCGTCAGGCTCCAATTCATCAATAATCTCCATAGCGCGCACCTTTGGGGCTCCCGTGACTGTTCCGGCCGGGAAACAGGCCCGCAGGGCATCGGAACTGTCCCTTCCCGAAGACATCCGGCCCTTAACATTTGAAACCAAGTGCATAACATGAGAAAATCTTTCGATTTCCATAAAACGGCTCACTTTTATGCTGCCCGGCTCACAAACTTTTCCCAGATCATTACGGCCGAGATCCACCAACATCAGGTGCTCAGCCCTTTCCTTGGCGTCTTCCAACAACTCTTCCGCCATACGCCTGTCTGCTTCCAAATTTTTGCCGCGGGGCCGGGTACCGGCTATGGGGCAGGTTTCGGCAGTATCGCCGACAACCCTTACCAGCATCTCGGGCGAAGAACCTACCACTTGAGCTGTGCCGAAGTCAAGGTAATAAAGATAGGGTGAAGGGTTTAGCGCCCTCAATCTCCGGTAAACATTAAACGGTTCTCCCTGGAAAGGTGTCCGGAAACGCTGCGACAGAACCACTTGAAGGATATCTCCCGCCTTAATGTACTCCTTGGCCCGTTCAACCTGCTTGATAAAATTTTCCCTGGTCATATTTGTTTCAACAGGAGCGAAGGCCCCGTGGCCCGGGTTGCCGTATTCAAGCGCAACAGTCCTATTGATTGACTCAATAACCTTCTGAAACCGGTATTCAACATTATCATATGAACTTTCCGGATTCTCTCCTGGAAAGCTGTTAATGACAATTTTCAAACTATGCTTAACATGGTCAAAAATCAGCACAGTGCCGGCAAAAATAAAGTTGCTGTCCGGCAAATCGGGAATGTTTTTTCTTGAAATATTAATTCTTTCAAAGAACCGGACTGCTCCGTAGCCGAGATATCCCACAGCACCTCCGAAAAAGCGGGGTAATTCTTCCCCATTGTAGACATGAAAACCTGAAATAAGCTTTGCCAGGTTTTCCAAAGGCGATCCGGAAACAACTTTACTGCCTCCTCCGCCGGATATCCGTGACTCCTCCCCCTTAGAAGTAAAATTAAGAAAAGGATCAAACCCGATAAATGAATAGCGGGCAAGGCTTTCACCGCCCTCAACACTTTCCAGCAGATAGGCCGGTCCCCGCGGGGAAATTTTCTTAAAGATGCTGATGGGCGTGTCCATATCGGCATTAATCTCACGGCAAACCGGGATCAGGTCGTATTTTTTGCTTAACAACAGGTATTCCTGCCTGCTCGGAATGCTCAAATTCATCTCCCCCCCCTTAAAAAGACAAAAACCGGCACTCAAATGAGTACCGGTTAATTTCTCAAATGTAAACCCGCAACTCACCTCAGCTCATCTTCTACTCTTCTCAGCTAACTCTGCTCTTTAAAACCTAGAATTAAAATAGCATAACGGACATAAAGGTGTCAAGCATTTTTTACTCATCTCATTTATTTCGATATCGATATTAATATATGCTATTATCTCAGATAACCGACACCGTTTTTTCGAGTTTCGCGGGGAAAAAGCCACTCCCCCAAAACCTCAAGATTTTTCCGGCATGCTCACTGGGGCAGCAGATCCACCCTGAGTTTGGCAGCTTCCCCAATGTAGACATGTTTTAATTCTCGCTGGGATTTTTCCGTATTTACGTGTACCAGGATCCTGACACATTTATCAAGCCTGCCGGGAACATTTATCTCGGTCGCGCAAATCAAGGGTACATACTTCCACCCCATCTCACGTGCTGCCGAGGCAGGGAACTCAGCATCCAGATCTGCGGTAGTGGTGAAAAACGCGCTGGCTATATCTTCGGGATCCAAATCATTTTCTTTAATAATTGCTTCCAATAGTTCCCTGGTAGCTGCAAGTATCTCTTCCGGGGTGTTCCGTGCTACTGTGATCGCCCCGCGGATTCCTCTTGTAACAATATTACCCATGCTGCCGTCCTCCTTATTTGAGATACCTTTGCTCAGCACTTATTTTATACCTGAAACCGCCCTATGTCCAAGGCCAACGGCCACCTCGTCCAGGTGCAGGAGACCTACGCCAAAAAATACGGCCACGCTGATGTGGTCGTCCTTCCGGGCGATTCCAATTTTACCGCCGACATTAAAACCGACAGCCTTAGGTATCAACTGGGATAGAGCTTCTCTGGTCGCCCCTGCTATCGCGCCTTCATCAGAGTGCACCTCCTTGATCACACCCTCACGTTTGGACGCCACCACAGCCCGCTCAATCATCTTGTTTAACGATGATACAAAATCCCCCCCGCAATCAACAGCCGCAGTTCTGATTCCTTCATTGAAGAAACGTGATTTATATTCCTTTTCTTGTTCCCTGCTTTCAGTCATCGCCATTTCAATCGCAACCCGCGCTATTTTACGGCTTCCTTGAAGGTGAATAGCAGATCACTCCTGTCCAATGCAAAGATTGCCGGGGTAGGCAATATACTAATTAGAAAATAATTTGCTCATTTATCTTTCAGCTGGACCTTACCCAACCGGCCAACGTGTCTATCAACCTTGATTTCCATGCCGCAAACAGGGAAACCAACTTCTTCTGAGACATTCAACACTTCGATATTGAACGGCTGGTTGCAACGCGCGCCGTCCACTTCCAAAATATCTCCGCCCCGCACAAATACAGTAACGTAACGGTTGTAAAATTCCCCGCGGGGCTCGCCATTTACCAGCACCCTGGCCAGCGGAAGGGATGAGAAATTATTAATTTGCAAGGTCACTAACGGGCTATGCAGTACTCCCGGCGGATTTATTAAGTCGGACTGACGCCATACCTGAAAGGCCAGTGGAAACGATACTTGTTTCAAAGGGCCATTGACCATTAGAGCCTGAACGATAACCAGCAGCCCGGCGGCTGCGGCCACCAGCCTGATCAAACCCTGTTCCAGCCTATCCCTCCATTGCCTTCGCACAGGTACCTTCAATATGATTCCCCCCCAAATTACATCCAATAAAAATCTATGAACATCCCTGGAAAAATATTCTTGGGGGAGGTATAACATTATACCAACTATTTTAAATTATATTTTCTTTCCAGCCACGAACGAAACTCTTTCATTTCCTCGTGTATTTTAAAGAAAAGCCTTTCTATTTCACTATGGCTTTGCGATATGGAAGCTGGATCAAGTATTTCAATTTTCCTGAAGTCCTCCCTGGCAACAAACTGAATTATGTTTTCCAGACCGTCGGCTTTCACTGTCAGTACCAGAGGGGCATATGCTATTTCGGCATTGGCGATATCATCGTAAACAGTGTAAACCTCTGTGCTGACATCAATGTCAATTATTTGAATACCCTGAATGGGCACATTACGAAAGACGGCAACTTGCTGCTCCCTGGCCTCCTCAGCCGCTTTATCGGTTGACTTGCCTCCGAACAGAAAGCGTCCAGGCTTTCCGGCGCCCCTAAAATCAAGGCGGACCTTGGCAAGAATTCCATTTCTGTCACTTAGGCCGTCCCCACCCTGAATATTTGACAAAAAAATCTCCTCCTACTATCTTTGGGTGCCAATGGTATAGATTATTCTACTCCCACAAATAAAATCCTGCTCTGTCCGGCCAATCTTTGTTACTCGCTAGTCCACACCTGCCAATTCTTTTAGCCTTTTCAGCTCTTCTTCGGCCAGATGGCGGTACTGTCCGGGACGCAAAGCATCAAGACTGATATTTCCCATGCGGGTGCGCTGAAGCCTCAGAACCGGGTGACCGATGTACTCGCACATGCGCCTTACCTGGCGGTTGCGGCCTTCATTGATAGTTATTTCCAGGAGGGCATTTCCCTCCCTTTCACTAACAAGACGAACCCGGGCCGGTGCTGTCGGCCCATCTTCAAGGATGAGCCCGTCAGCCATTTGAGCCAACCTGGCCGGCGCAGGCACTCCCTGTACCCGTGCCAGGTAAGTCTTTTTTATCTGGCGCTTGGGATGAGTCATAGCATATGTCAAGTCGCCATCGTTGGTAAGCAGGAGCAGGCCTTCGCTGTCATAATCCAGCCTCCCCACCGGATAGACACGTCCGTCAACGCCTTTTAGCAAATCGATTACTTTTTTCCTGCCCTTTTCATCGTGCAACGTGCTAATGTAGCCCCGCAGCTTGTATAACGCCAAATAATACTTTTTATCGGAAAGGAAAAGCGTTTCATCGCCAACTACGATCTTATCCCTTTCCGGATCAACTTTGGTCCCCAATTCAGTGATCACCTTTCCGTTGACTTTAACCATACCGGCAGTGATCATTTCCTCGCAGCGCCGCCGGGAGGCAACTCCGGCCCGGGCCATTACTTTTTGTAAGCGCTCCATATGTTCACCGTCCAATATACCATTAATAAAACAAGGACATCCAGAACGTCCTTTTGAATGAGTTTATATAATTAATAAAATATTGTCAAATAAAACGGAGCATAACCATAAAGATAAATGTGAAACAGGACATAATGTTATCCTAAAAAATAGTTCGCACGATTAATACTGATGCAACAAGGGTAGTCAAATCGGAAACCAGGCCTAAAATGACCGAATAACGGTATTTCCTTATGCCTACCGACCCGAAATAAAGGGTCAGAACATAAAAAGTTGTATCGCAGCTTCCCTGCATGGTAGATACCAGCCGCCCAAGAAAGCTGTCCGGACCGTAAGTTTTAATGATGTCTGAAGCTATACCCAGCGCCGCCCCGCCCGAAAGAGGGCGCATGATGGCATGCGGCAGGACCTCAGTCGGCAGGCCGATAATATTGAGTGCCGGGGACAGTGTCTTTACCAGTACTTCCATAGCTCCCGACGCACGAAAGATGCCTATCGCCACCAGCATTGCCACGAGGTAGGGAATAGTCTTGATCGCTGTGGCAAACCCGGCTTCAGCTCCGTCTACAAAGGTTTCATATACTTTTACCTTGCGCAGGGCGGCAATTAAGGGCACTACCAGGAGGACCACGGGGATGGCCCAGCGGGACAACTCGGAGATTATTTCAAGCATCCCTCTATCTCCTCCTGTCCGTGTAAAAAAAGCGCAGCAGCCGGTCCACTATAATTGCCGCGGCCATACTGACAGCAGTGGCCATGATTGTCGGCCCTACGATATCTGTCGGGTCGACCGAGCCGTATATAAGGCGGATGCCAATAATCGTGGTTGGAATCAGCGTGACACAGGAAGTATTCAAGGCTAGAAAAGTGCACATGGCGTCTGATGCGGTGTCCTCCCGGCCGTTGTTCAGTTTCTGAAGCTCCCGCATGGCAATCAGGCCCATCGGCGTTGCCGCGTTGCCAAGACCCAGGATATTGGCGCTAAGATTCATGACAATCGCACCCATAGCCGGATGATCCTTAGGCACACTCGGAAAAAGAAAGCGCATCACCGGCCGTACCAGCCAGGCTAGCGCTCGAATCAGCCCCGCCTCTTCGGCCAGCTTAATAATCCCCAGCCAAAAAGTCATTATGGCAATAAGACTAATTGAAATTTTAACCGCGTCGTTGGCGCTGTCCAACGCCACCTTGGTAACTACTTCTATATTGCCCTTCACCCCGGACACTAAAATTCCCATAACAATCATGCCAAGCCAGACAAGATTAACCATATCGCCACCTCCGCACGCAAAGTTATATTGTTACTCTATGAAACGGGGTGGACAAATAGTACAAATAATGGAAATATATAAATTAAATTATTACATTGCTGATCACTTTATTCATATTACGCACAGCGCACAATTTGCCGCACATGGTACAGGTGTCCTCGTTTTCGGGTTGGGACTCAGCCCGGTAACGCCTGGCCTTTTCCGGATCCAAGGCGAGTTCAAACATCCGCTCCCAATCCAGGTCGCGCCTGGCCTCACTCATTGCGTCATCCCACCGCCGCGCCCCTAGTATGCCTTTGGCTACGTCGGCAGCGTGGGCGGCGATACGGGAGGCGATGATGCCTTCCTTCATATCTTCCAGTGTCGGCAGGCGCAGGTGCTCCGCCGGCGTGACATAGCAGAGGAAGTCGGCCCCGTTGGCGGCGGCGATGGCCCCGCCGATAGCGCCCGTGATATGGTCGTAGCCTGGAGCAATATCGGTGACCAGCGGTCCCAGCACATAAAATGGCGCACCGTGACATAATTTTTTCTCAAGAAGCATGTTCGGAATAATTTCATTTAATGACATATGGCCCGGACCCTCAATCATCACCTGGACGTCCTTTTCCCAAGCCGCCCTGGTCAGTTCGCCGAGGACAATTAATTCCTGGACTTGCGAGGCATCGGTGGCATCCTTTAGACTGCCGGGGCGGCAGGCGTCACCGAGGCTGATCGTTACATCATATTTCCTGAATATATCAAGAAGCACATCGTAATACATATAAAAGGGATTTTCACGGTCATTCAATTTCATCCAGGCATAGAGAAGGGAGCCTCCCCTGGAGACAATATTGATTAGCCTCTTGTTTTTCTCAAATCTGGCAACGGTCTCCCTATTGATCCCGGCGTGAATAGTCATAAAATCCACACCATCTTTAGCATGCTGCTCGACCACTTCAAGGAATTCTTCGGCTGTAATCGCTTCCAGTTCTTTATCGTACAAGCCTATTGCGTCATAAACCGGTACGGTACCGATGGCCGCAGGGGAAACTTCAAGCAATTTACGCCTGAATTCTGCGGTTTTTCCGTAACAACTCAAGTCCATAATGGCGTCAGCCTGTAGTTCTACGGCACACCTCACTTTCTCCAACTCGGCTTCAATATTATAGCAGTCCTTGGATACGCCAAGGTTGACATTTATCTTGGTCTTGAGTCCCTGGCCGATACCGCACGGGTCGAGCGAGGTGTGGTTCTTGTTGGCCGGGATGACCACCTTCCCTTCGGCAACCAGTCCGCGTAAAGATGCAGCCTCCACGCACTCCTTGCGAGCTACCACCGCCATTTCCCTTGTAATAATTCCTTTACGGGCGGCATCCATCTGGGTGGTGAAATTCAAACGCTCAAACCTCCTTCCGGCTGAGTATTGCCTTGAGAGCGCACACCTTGGCGGCAATATCCTCAGCACCTACTATTTCAGTTACTAGGGCGACACAAGCAGCTCCCCTGCGGCTTACTTCGGCAAGGTTATGCTCCTTGATCCCGCCAATGGCCACAAAAGGCAGCTTAATATTCTTTGCCGCATATTCCAGGTATTCCAGGCCCACCGGCTCACACACGTCCTTCTTGGTCTGCGTGGCAAAGATCGGGCCCACTCCGATGTAATCGACCCCGGACTTTACAGCGGCTTCCGCCTGAACAGGCGAATGAGTGGAGAGACCGATGAGCATTTCCTCGCCGGCCAGTTCCCGTACTTTTAAGGGGGGCAAGTCGTCCTGCCCGAGATGTACGCCGTCGGCATCCACCAGGAGGGCCAGGTCGACATGATCGTTTATTATAAAGGTAACTCCGGCTACTCTGGTCATTTTCCTGATCACCAGACACTCATCGTACTTCTGCCGGAGCTTCTTTTCCTTTTCCCGGTATTGGATTACTTTAATACCGGATGCGATCATCAGACCTGCCACTTCGATATTACTCCTGCCCAGGGAATATTCCTCAGCGGTTATCCCGTAGATATCAGCCTTCATTAGAGTGGCCAAACCACGCTTAATCGCCACCTTATCCCCCCTTTCCCGGATATCCCGGAATATAAGCTTTAAAACTTCCCGGCAATAACGGAAACTTTACTGCCAGTCTTTATACACAGGCTGGTAGCCCATAGAATACAGCATGGCAGCCATCTCGGCAACACTGCGCCCGTCCGATATCTCAAATTGACCGGTAGCTCCGCCGTTGGAGCGGCCACCTACAGCAGTGCTGGAACCGGCAGACATTTTAGTCGCTCCCAGCTTGACCAGGTGGTCCCGCAGCTCTGCCCGTTCCCTGGTGGATACAGTAATTCCCCCTCTAGGCATAAACAGCCTGAAAGCCAGCATATACTGGACCAGGTTCTTATCGCTTACCTCGATATCAGGCCGGTATCCGCCAAGTTGTGGCCGTATTCGTGGCGGAGAGACGCTGACATCGACCTCAGGAAACAGGTTTTGGAGATAATTGGCGTGCAAACCTGTGAAAAAAGCCTCCGAACGCCAGTCATGCAATCCCAGAAGAGCTCCTACATTTACTGTTCTGATCCCGGCCCGGCATGCGCGCTCCGGAGCTTCCAGCCGGAAACGGTAGTTCCGCTTCGGCCCGGCCGGGTGCAGGTCAGCGTACACTTCCTCATTATAGACCTCCTGGTAAATGGTTAGCCCGTCTACCCCGGCAGAAATCAAAGCAGCGTATTCGTACTCTTCCAACGGATATATTTCAATGCTGATTGAGGTAAAATATCTCTTCAGTACTTCAATACACTCTTTAATATACGATACCGGCGACTTCTTTCTCGACTCGCCAGTAAGTATAAGGATATGCTTCAGCCCGGTAGCAGCTATAATTTTAGCCTCCGCCTCAACTTCATCCACCGAAAGTTTTTTCCTGCTCAGCCTGTTTCTTACCTGAAAACCACAGTAAACACAATGGTTGACACAATAATTCGCCAGGTACAGCGGAGTATAAAGCAGTATTACCCTTCCGAAGTGCCGGATTGTAAGAAGGAGGGATTTTTGGGCCATAGCTTCTAAATACCCTTCCGCCCTTGGAGATAATAAAGTAAGATAATCAAGTTCCGACAAGCGGTCCTTGGCGATAACTCTTTCGATATCTGCATCATCAACCCGCTCAAAAAAATTATAAAAATCAAATTTTTCGTAGTTCTTACGTTCTATGTAAAAACTCATAAGCCATCTCTTTTCTTAATCACTCAAAAAACCCGTTAGGGGTGATGAAGCGCTGGCATACACCTGAGTCGCCCCGAACCCGGATATGTAAGCCGCGCGCCCGGCCTCAACCGCCAGGCCAAAGGCACGGGCCATAGCCACCGGGTCGCCGGCCGTGGCAATCGCCGTGTTAACCAATACCGCCGCCGCCCCTGCTTCCATCGCCTCCGCCGCCTCTGACGGACGGCCGATACCGGCGTCCACAATAATTGGCAGGGGAATCTCATCAATTAATATCCGCACCAGTTCTCTGGTTTTAAAACCGCGGTTGCTGCCGATAGGAGCGCCCAGGGGCATCACTGCCGCCGCTCCCGCCTCCAGCAGTTTCTTTGCCACAATCAGGTCCGGGCTCATGTACGGGAGGACCACAAACCCTTCGGCAGACAGGATCTCGGTAGCCTTTATGGTTTCAAAGTTATCCGGCAGCAGGTACCTGTTGTCGGTAACCACTTCGATCTTTACCCAGTGGCCCAACCCCGCCGCCCGGGCCAGCCTGGCTATCCGCACCGCTTCCCCGGCGTTTCTGGCCCCGGAAGTATTGGGCATCAGGATGCAGTCTTTAGGCACAAAGGAGGCAATGTTTTCCTCTTCGTATTCCAGATCGACCCGCCTGAGCGCCACCGTAACCACTTGCACACCCGACGACCGGACGGCTTCTTTGATTAATCTGTTTGGAGAAAACTTGCCGGTCCCGAGAAACAGCCTGCTGGTTATCTCCTGTCCACCAATTATTAATTTGTCCTCCATTTGGTCAGCCTCCTCCCACGAATCTCAAAACCTCAAGTTTGTCATTTTCTTTGATAACGATGTCCGCCCAGGTTTCTTCTTTTACAAGCTCGTGGTTATATTCCACAATAACAGTTTTGGGATTAAGTTTTTTTAAAGCAATCAACCCTGCCACTGTAACACCTTCCGGTAAACCGGTTTCCTTCCCGTTCAAGGTGATTCTCACGGCCTGCCACCCCCATAAAAAAGCCTACCCCGGAGGTAAGCTTATTTTTTTGAAACTGCGGGTACAAATAACAACACACAGCTTCTGCTTCCCTACGGCGGTATTACCCGCGTCAGGTTCAGAGGGTTGAGATTATTCTCTCTCAGCCTTACGGCACCCCTAGCCAACTATTTAGTTTTAGAATTTTAGTAGATTATAGTTCATATACAAGCTGTTGTCAATGAAAGAGCAAGACTATTTGGTTGACCAATATTTTTTAAAATATTTTTTTAATTGAAAATATAAATTAAAATGATATTATTTATTAATAAACAAAATAAGGTGTATATCCCGATATGTCAGAGTCAGCCATTGCGGAGAATGGAAGCCACTAATCCACGGGGGAAATGCCACTCGCTGTCGCTATCTACATAGAATATTGACAGTGCGGTACTGCCCATTGACCTGCCTTAGTTGAATTTAGGTGGACCTTTAGACAAAACTGAGGCTATTTCAAACCGATTATTCTATGAAAGGAGCTTGTAAGTGGAATTATTGAAAGAGATTGTTTTTTATTTATTAAGTTCAGGTGTCGGAATTTTGCTAATTATATCTAGCTATTTTATTGAGGAGCAAGGTAAAAATTTAACTAAAATTACTAAAATCTTTGGAGCTATGTTATTTATACTAGGCTTAGTTTTACTTGTAGTAAGTGTTATGGGCAAGTTAATAACTATTATATTCCATACTTTGTAAATTAAATAGTCTGTTTGGTGCAGCCTTGCCTTTGCCATACCAAACAGCTGTTAACGGTCAATAAAAATACATCATCTTTTTCTCCGATAAAAATACAACCAAATTTATGTAAATGCTATTATTTATAAAAAACATGCAGATAAAACATTGCAAAACTATTTTTAATAATGAAACCCCTGGCCTTACCTATACCGGGGGCCGGGGGTTATCTATAGTTACTAAGTTCCATAATAGTACCTGAACCAACTTACGAACGATACATTGATCGGTTTGTTAATGTAAATTCGAGATTAGAAAGACAACAAGCCGAATCATTTTGATTAATTTATGAAGGTTCTCTCAAGGCTATTTTTATAAGCATTTCCTGTTCAAGAACGTAAGTCTCAAAACGTATCTTCTTAAAACCTTCCACTCCCGGCGTTATTAGTTTACTAAACTCCTCTAGTACGCGCGCGGCCTCCTGGACCCGCTTAAAATTCGCCACGGCAAGAGCAAATAAGTCGCTCCTGGTCCTTTCGCCCAGTGTCCAGGAACCGGCTCCCACATCCCCCGCCGCGTCCCTTGCCTGGACCAGTTCAAGCATTCCACCGGGCAGCTCTTTTATTGTTTTAGCCAGCTTATGGCGTAAATCTTTAATTGTGCCGGACAGATCTTTATCTTCAAGGACAAAACGGGAAATTTCCTCCAATACCCTCAAGCCTTCTCTTGCCCTGTTAAAATTAGCGTCCATTACCCTGTATACTTCCTGTATTTTCAATACCCCCAAAAACATTATATCTTTACAAAAACTTCTTGCTCCCCTTTTCTCCATTATACGAGAAAAGGACCGCTTTGTTATCCAGGACGGTTTCCATGTGTACCGGACGTCCCCAAAGCTTATATAAGTATGGAATCGTCTTTTCCATGTAGAAAACATCCAGTTCTGTTCCTTCATAATGATGTTTCAGATAAAGCTCCCCGCGTTTGTTAAAGTCCCCATCCTGAACGGTAATATAAGGGTGGCCACAATTTGTAAGGCTAGAAACAAGGCCATCCCGGACTCTTTCCCATTCCTTGTCAACAACCTTCCATTCATGACCAATTTTTTTATATAGGTAAAGATCCATATTTTCAATTAATTCTTTTGTCAGATAATTACGTAAAAAAGATATATCATTTTCAGTGGCCCGGACCTCAAAGATTTTTTGTTTTCCTTCACCGCCGGGCCGGCCGTACTTATCTTTTTCCTCAGGCGTTGGCTTATCCCAACGTTTTTCGATATCCTCGAAGATCTTCAGACCCAGAGTATACGGATTGAGACGGGTGCGGGAGGTCTGGATGATACCGGAGTGCATCTTGGCAAACTCAATAGTTTCAGATCCATCCAGCTCTATTTCACGCATAATGCGGAGGTGCCAGTAAGAAGCCCACCCTTCGTTCATAATTTTTGTTTCCATCTGAGGCCAGAAGTAGAGCATTTCCTGCCTGATCACCGACATAATATCACGCTGCCAGTTTTCTAATTCCATACTGTGCTGGGTAATAAACAGCATCAGATCTTTTTCAGGCTCCGGCGGAAATTTTTTTACTTTTTTACAACTGCCGCATTCACATTCTGGGATCCCTTCAAGATCCCACAAGTCATCATAAGGTGTTTCCGGACGTTCAGAATGACAATTGTGTTTTTTTCCTTTCTGACCGTCTTTCTTTGTAGCCTTTCCTCTTTTGACCAGCGCTCTCGGTTCAATATGCTCCTGAATGGAAATAGCGGCGTCAATAAAGGATTCAACTACGGTCCTGCCGTATTCGAACTCATATTCACGAAACCGTTCAGCCGCAGCGGCCATGGATTCCACCATATCACGCGAGGTGGCTTTAAAAAAAGCGTTGTTTTTAAAGAAATCACAATGTCCCAGGACATGGGCCATGACCAGTTTGTTCTGAATGAAGCTGTTTCCTTCCAGCAGGAAGGCATAGCAGGGGTTAGAGTTTATTACCATTTCGTAAATGCGGCCAAGGTTGTAATCGTACTGTGTTTTCATTTTATGATAGGCCTTGCCGAAAGTCCAGTGAGAAAAACGAGTAGGCATACCATAGGCGCCAAAAGTATAAATAATTTCGGCAGGGCAAATTTCAAAATGCATATCGTAAAAGTCCAGACCAAATTCTTTAGCCTTTGCAGTGATTTTTACCAATTCATCTTCTAACAGCATTAGTTCATCCTTGGGGTTCATATTCATACCTCCTATACAAAGCCGCGGACTTTCGCCCGCGGCCCCTTTCCCCACTCTAGGGTATACTGGCCAAAATTACCTTAATTTGTTCCCTGAGCCGGTGTTTGATTAAAAAATTTTTTCAACGCAGGGTAAACCCCGCTCTTGTCTTTGATGTTAACGCTGGTAAACTTCGGATTATTAATACGTTTATAAGCTGTTCTTAAAGTACTTGTATAATAATATGAACCTTCAATCTCACCATACCCGACCATATTACAGACTGTCAGAAGTTCGTTAATCAGCTTGACACAGTTTTCATTGTCAGAAACCAGGTTATCGCCGTCAGAGAAATGAAAAGCATAAATATTATAATCTTGAGGACTGTACCGCTTTTCTATGATATCCAGGGCCAATTTGTATACCGAAGAGCAGCGGGTGCCACCGCTGGCCCCCTTAGTAAAGAATTCCTCTTCGGTTGTTTCCTTGGCTTCAGTGTGGTGGGCCAGGAATGCAATCTGGACATTGTTATACTTTGTACGAAGGAAGCGTACCATCCAGAAAAAAAAACTGCGGGCTATATACTTTTCAAAAGGACCCATTGACCCGGAAGTATCCATCATAGCAAGGACTATGGCATTTGATTCAAATTTAAAAGTTGTTTCCCATGTTTTAAAGCGCAGGTCTTCAGGAATGATCCCGTGCAGCCCCGGGTTACCTGTCAAGGCATTCCGCTTAATAACTTCCATGATAGTACGTTTGCGGTCAATGTTGCTCGCTACCCCCTTTTTCCGCACATCCTTGAACTCTAACGATTCCGAAGCAAGCTCAGGTTTCTTTTTCTGCTCCAAGTTGGGCAGGCCAAGATCTTCAAAGATCATCTCCGCCAATTCATCAACTGTTATATCAGCCTCATAGTAATCGATTCCCGGCTCTTCGCCGGCCCCCTTGCCCTTACCCTGGCCCTGTTGAGGGTCGGTATTGATCACATCGCCCTTTTTGCTGTTGCCCTCCCCCTGACCTCCATGCTTTTGCTTGCCGTAGTCGAAACGAAAGTGGAATTCATCCAGGGAACGGATGGGCACTTTGACCACCTTGCGTCCATCATGCATTATAATACTTTCCTCGCTGACAATATCGGCGAGGTTCTTCTTAATAGCTTCCCTTACTTTCTCCCGGTGCCGCTCCCGGTCGATCTCCCCCTTACGGTGAAGCGACCAGTCTTCCCGGGAGATCACAAATTTTGATCCGGACACGGCAACTCCCCCTTTTTTAGTGTTATAATAAATGCTTTATATAACATTATATGTGTAATCAGTAAAATGATGTTTACTATAACACTATATAAGGATACAACTTATTAATCGGGTAGGAGGCTACCCATTAATTAAGTAGCCGACCTCCCACAGCACCGTACGTACCGTTCGGTATACGGCGCTTCCAAAGTTTACACATTATTTCGCAGAGTAACATTCCATCAGGCTGAGGTATCCGGCACGTTTGAACCTCTCGTTGGATAGGGCTCTTAACAAGATTGGGCTATGGGCGGTTCGCCAGTAGCCTTTTCTTGTATTTGCCCACATCCACGCCCTTTCCTCATACAGTCAAAATCAATCCCTATTGTATTGCTCATATTTTTGCGCCAGATCTACCATGATGCGCAGCCCGTACTGCGTTCGTGTAGTAAATTTCATAATAACAGCCCCTCGTCCAATTACTAAAAATCATAATTGTGCATATGTTGAAATTTCTTCGGCCAAATCTTTTTCCGGCTTGACAATCTTTCTACTCTCTTTTTCTTCATTCTGGAGTAATTCCCATATCTTATGCCTAATCCAGCTGAAGTCGGCGGAAGAAATCACATCACTCACACGTCTCGGCCTGGGAAGCTTTACTTCAATAATTTCTTTGATTGTCCCCGGATTAGTAGACATAACAGCAACCCTGTCCGCTAATGCCACTGCCTCATCAATACTGTGGGTAACAAAAATAATTGTTTTACTGGTCTCATCCCATATTCTCAGCAATTCATCCTGAAGAGTTTCTCTTGTCTGCGCATCAACAGCCGCAAAGGGTTCGTCCATGAGAAGCACTTCCGGATCGTAGGCTAAAGCACGGGCGATTGCCACTCTTTGCTTCATTCCACCGGACAGTTCGTAAGGATACCGATCTTTAAATTCATTCAAACCTACCAAATTTATATACTTATCAATAATATCCTTTCTTTGGTTTTTGGGAACCTTTTTTATCTCCAGACCGAATTCAACGTTTTTCCTTACAGTCCTCCATGGAAACAGGGCATATCCCTGCATGACAATACCGCGGTCAAGATCTGGTTTTGTAATCAGTTTATTGTCAATGTGAATTTCACCGGAATCAGGCTTGGACAGTCCCGCGATAATGTCCAGCAATGTTGATTTACCGCAGCCGCTGGGACCTACAATCGCTAAAAATTCACCTTTGTAGACAGTAAGGTTTACATTTTCAATTGCGATAAAATCTTTTTTTTCTTCATTATTTTTGCGTCTGATTGTAAAAATGCGGCTAATATTCTTTATTTCAATTTTTCCCTGCTGCTCGGTGGAATACTTAACTTTTCCCAATGCTTCGCTGCTCTTTTTTGACATTCAAGGAACCCTCCTTTACAAAACAGAGTATTTTCGGAAACTCCGATGTCCGGAATGACTGGATTCCAGGACTCGGGGGTTTTTCATTTCCTCCCAAAATTGAATCATCTGGTATTTATTACCACAATTCCCGGGTTTTGAGGTGATTCCTTTGCTCGGCTTGTGGCGTACCCATTCGGAGTATCAAGAATTCTTGGTTGATAACCTACTCCTTATTTACCTATCGGATAAGAAGAGAGTCTCCCAGTATGCTGATGTCCTATCCAAGCTGTGATTGCTCTCAATACCAAGAATTAAGGCAACGTTAAATTTCCTGGTTCCATGACCATTAGCGAAAACGGTGTACCCATCTGTTCGGAAGGAATTCCTATGATATATAATGGATTCCTTAAGGATCGCTGCCGTATTAAGTGGAGGTGTCCTTTAGCTATGGGTAAAATTAAATCATGCTCTCACAAGAACTTGTGTTCGTCTTCTTCTTATGGCCGGACTTTCTATACTAAGCCCGAATGGGATCTCCGGTTATTTACCCCGATCCCCCGTAATAGTCGCGAGTGAAAATCAGAAATGAAAAAACGAACCTCCTCTGAACGGGTAAACAAGCGTACTCTTAATGATTACCACTTGGAACAGGCGCTTGCCCGTGGTAAAAAGCGCTGGCCATGATGGGTGATGCTCCATTCCATAAATATTCATCTTGATGCCAGGCTCAATGTTTCTGGATTTAACTTTTTTGAGCTGCTGGAGCAATACTTGCCACTGGCAGCCTGCCCCTTTGGAACAAACTACTTAGCCTCCAGCTTTCTGGTCAACTAACTGATAGCTACCCAGTTTCATTTTTATTCCGTATTTCCGAACCACCCCGCTCTTATATTAAGCTGGTATTATTAACAAATACATTACATTCCCAGGTCATCTGCAATAAATCTGGTCAAAGCGTAACTGTAGTTGCTGTCGCCTATTCCACATCGCCGCAGGTCTAAATCATTAACAATACCCGCCCATTCTATCTTCAACAGGTCAATCTACACTTGGCTGGTTCCTCACCGATATTACTTGAACGGCGTTTGGACCGGCGCCTTTACTGAAATCCAGCACCTTCACTTCCTTGGGATCCACCCGGAAGAATATAGTGTCAATTATCTCGTTATTCTCGACTCTACTTTTAAAATTTGGACTCCGGTCAGATATTAATTTAATTACCTTATCCAGTTCTTCCTTTTCCGTAACTTCACTTGCCTTTCCCGTCACAGCCACGTTTACAAAGAACGGCGCCTCTTGATTCTCATGCTGGTAAAAAACCGAAACAGTGGGGTTTGATTGTATTTGTTTTACCTTGGCGGTGTTTTTGTTAGTCGAAAAATAAGTAACCAATCCATCAACGGCAAAAGCGCCCAGCACCCGTAGTACCGGTTCTTTATCTTCATTTACTGTCGCCAGGATAATCAGCTTGGTTTGACTGAGATACTCAAGAACCTTATTTTCAACAATACTCATGATCACACTTCCTTATATAATATTTTAAATATGTGCCGCCGCACTCCAGACTTCGCCGGTTTCCATGCCGGAAGAATGAGTACATATGGCTGGCTCCTCTTGATACTAAAGCGTCTATCACCCCCAGACCGATTTACAGCTTCAGTCTTTTTAGATTCAGGGAATTTAACAGTACCGACACAGAACTCAAAGCCATGGCAGCAGCTCCAACCGTAGGGCTCAGATGGCCGGTTGCGGCAATCGGTATGGCGATCACGTTATAAATAAAGGCCCAGAAAAGATTTTGCTTGATTTTGACCATCGTCATTCTAGCCAACTTTACGGCAGCCGGTAAAGCCGACAGATCATGCTTAATCAACACAATGCCGCCTGTTTCTATTGCAACATCCGTTCCGCTACCGATGGCAAAGCCGACATCCGCGGAGGCCAGCGCAGGGGCATCGTTGATTCCGTCCCCGACCATGCCGACGACATGTCCTTTAGATTTCAGCAGTTCAACCTGGTACGCCTTATGTTCCGGCAAAACTTCAGCCAGTACATTTTTTATGCCTGTGGCGTCCGCAACGGCCTGGGCGGCTTTTATATTGTCACCAGTGATCATATATACCGTGATGCCCATCTTTTCCAATCTTTCAATCTGCTCCCCGGTATTTTCTTTAATGGTATCGGAGAGGCCGATCAGAGCAGTCAGTACACCATTCACGGCAATGAACACAACAGTTTCTCCTCTGTTATAAAGGGGATTCCACAGGGATTCGCTTTTTGCGAGTTCTATACCGTTTTCAGACAGGTACTCAGAATTACCGATAAGCACGTTCTTGCCGGCAATTCTTGCTTTAATGCCCTTCCCCGGCATTTCCACAAATTCGTCCGGATCCCCCGGCACTGCACCGGAAAGCTCCAACCCTTTATCATAAATCGCCCGGCCAAGGGGGTGCGTCGAATTCTTTTCCACAGTGGCGGCAACGGTTAGAATCTCTTTTTCGTCAATTTGGGTTAGGCTGGCATCCAGCAACACCACTTGTGTAACCTGTGGTTTTCCCGTCGTGATGGTACCGGTTTTATCCAGAACAATGGTATCGATCTTACAAGCCTTTTCCAGTACATTTCCATTCTTAACCAATATGCCGTTTTCAGCACCCTTGCCGAGCCCTACCATAACGGCCGCCGGCGTTGCCAGGCCTAAGGAGCAAGGGCAAGCAATCACCAATACGGCAACGGCATTGATAATAGCTACATCAATTACATAAGCCGTCTGATCTAAAATGACAAAATACCAGATCAAAAACGTAATTGCCGAGACGGCTAAAATACAGGGAATAAAGTATCCCGCCACTTTATCGGCTATTCTTTGAATTGGGGCCGTGCTGCTCTGGGCATTCTCCACAAACCGGATGATTTCAGCAAGCCTGGTTTCATTTCCAACTTTGGCAGCTTTTAACTTGAATGTGCCATACTTGTTCATCGAGGCCCCCGTGACAAAATCACCTGCCTTTTTGTCAACAGGAAGATTCTCGCCGGTCAACATCGACTCGTCCACCAGGGAATAGCCTTCTGTTACGACGCCGTCAACAGGTATTTTTTCACCGGGCTTGACAACAACAACATCCCCTACGTGGACATCGGCAATGTTCACGTAGGTCTCTTGCCCTTCTTTCAGCAACCGGGCATTTTGCGGTGAAAGTTCAATCAGTGTCTTGATTGCTTGGGACACTCTGCCCTTGACAAGCAATTCAAGATACTTGCCCAAAAGTACAAGGGTGATGATTGTAGCGGATGCTTCAAAATACAGACTTTTTATCCCCAAATTATAAGCCGCCCTTTGGAAAATACAAATATATACACTGTAAAAATAAGCCGCGCTGGATCCTAACGCCACCAGGATGTCCATTGTGGCTTTGCCCACTCCCAGCGAGCGGTAGGAATTGAGGTAGAACCGGTAGCCGACAATAAACTGAACGGGCGTGGCAATCGCAATCTGCAGTCGCCAATCGTGCAAACCATACAGTCGGTAACGAATTACTTCCAGCATATAGCCCCATTTCGTCGTAGTATTCGGGTCCAATACTTTATGGCAAAAGCCCGCAGCCTCAGATACCATACATAGAAAGAGCGGCGCGCTCAAAGCAAGGGATAAGATCAGCCACCGGAACAACTTGCGTTGCTCAACAGCAGCATAATCTGTTTCCTGAGCGCTTTCCGTGTTTTTCTCGACGACGGAAAACCCGAGCTTTTCAATAACTCTGGTGGCGTCCTCCACGTTTAACATGCTTTCTTCATATTCAAGAAACACTTTCTCCGTCGCATAATTCACTTTTACCTTAATGACACCATCCATTTTTTCCAGACTTGCTTCTATAACAGCGGAACATAAAGTGCAAGTCATCCCATACACATTCAGCGTCGCGGACTGAGTCATCCCATACCACTCCAAAAACTAATTAATAAAATATCCCGTCAAGTACAAATCGCATGGGGGAACTGATCTGATTTCTACTTTACCGACGGATCCTCAAATTGATGGGTTATGATATCCGCCACCGCAAGTTCTCCTTCTTTAAGGAAACCGCCGTATACCAGGTCGTCAAGCCATGGCTGAATCTGCTCTTCCGGAATGGAAGTATCAAAGGCATAATAATGGGTGCCGGTTGAGTTCACATTCAATGCTTTTGCAGTTATCTCAGCCGCTTCCTTGCGGTTTTGGCTTTGATTCGCCCAAATCTGCGCCTTAGTGATCGCCCGGACAAAGGCCTGCACCCGGTCAGGATGTTCGGCGATATACTTATCAGGGAAATAATACAAAGCAACGCCGGTTGCCGCACCCAGGCCGGCATCAAAAGAATCTCCAATTTGCACAAGACCTATTTCTTTCGCTAGATTATAATAGGGAGGATGCACTTGAGCAATATCGATATCACCTTGCGTGACAGCCTGAAGAGCCTGCTGATCGGAATCAAAAGTTACAAACTTGAGCCTATTCCGGTCAAGGTTATATCTATCAAAAATGTTGGACGGGACAAAAGTTGTGCAGCTTGGAATCGTGCCATTGATCAGGATCTGCTGCCCTACTTTATAGTTTTGGATATCCTTCCAGGATTTTATCGCTGAATCTTTACTCACAAAATATTTCATGTGACGGTATTCGGCATTGACTTCATCAATAGGTTCAAGGTCATCACGGCTAACGCCTTTCACTTTGGCGCCACCTTTGATAAACATGGCCAATTCATTTGGATGCGCATCTCCGATATCGTTGTTTCCATTCAGGACGGATGCCAACTGTTGAGGATAGGCTACAGTGCCAGTATAAACCAATTTAAGGCCCTCTTCGGCGAAAAAGCCCTTCTGATCGGCAACGAGATAGGGAGTGATCCCGCAGTCGGTACGTGTATAAGTGCGAATCTCGGCCAGTTCCTTACTCCCGCCAGCTGTTGTCGAACTGGGCTGCCCCTTTTGCCCCGACAAAAAATCAACACCGATGCCCACAATCACTGCCAGCACAACGATGCCGCCTATAATTAATTTTGTATTTCTTGTTATTGCCATGATCGTTCTCTCCTCCTTATGTTTTTTCATATCTGCAAATATGCTTCATCCTAAAATGTGGATTGTTTCCACACTGAAAACCACTTCTCGATTTTAGTGAACAGAACGTTGATAATAATGGCCAAGACTGTAACATAAATAATGATGCCAAACATCATCGGCACATTATAAGCCATGTTTGCAGAGAAGAACTGCCATCCCAAGCCCTCGTTCGCCCCCACCATCTCCGAGGCTATAATCATGAAAAAAGCAAGCTGCACACTTTGTTTGACACCGGTAAAGATATACGGAAGCGTCATCGGTACAATGACTTTCAAAAGAAAGTTCCCCTTCCTGGCACCCATGGAACGTGCGGACTTAATGATTGTTACGTCCAGATTTCTTACCCCGTCTATGGTGTTAAAAAGCAACGGCCACTGCGATACCCATAACACCACCATCACCTTTTCGAGATGGCCGATGCCAAACAATATCATAAAAACCGGGAAAAGGGCGAAAGGATTAATTTTTTCACACATTCGCAAAAAAGGCATCAGGCTCTTTTCAAAAATTTTATAATAGGTTCCGATAACCAAGCCGAAAGGGATACAAATAAAAATTGCCAGCAGAAATCCAATCCCTACATTCACAAGACTTAAGGCTGTTTGCCTGATTAACTGGCCGGATTTGAGAGAATCGATAACTGCTCCCGCCACTGTCACAGGCGTTGGAATAACCGCGCTCGGTACAATTTCTTTTGTTGATGCAAACTGCCAAATGGCAAAGAAGGCAACTAAAGCAAGAGAGGCATAAGTTATGCTCTTTATTTTATCAATAACAGGTTTGATGCAAACACCCCCTCACAATCGTGTACATTCCATAAGGTTTAAATTAGGTTATTCTCTTCTTATGTTTTGCAATATGCGATCACTCCCTTCTTATACCGTACTTCCTCAATCAGCCGGTCCTGAAGGCGCATCCTCTCTCCAAATGATGGTATTACGCTCAAACCATTCAAACAGATAGTTTATCGCCAGGCCCACTATCGCCACGATCATCACCACAAGATAAATGCGTGGGATAACCGCCATCCTTTGGGACATGTTGATCTCCCAGCCTAATCCGGAATTGGCGCCCATGGTTTCGGCCCCAATGAGCATCATGAAGCAAAAAGTCATCGCGGCGCGCATACCGGTCATAATGGATGAAAGGGTGCCGGGAAGAATGACTTTTAAAAAAATTGTCAACTGACTCGATCCCATGGAGCGCGCACTTTTAATAAGAAGCGGATCCACCATCTGGGTTCCGGCAATCGTGTTGAACAGAATCGGCCAGAGTGCCGACCAAAAAATCACTGTGAGGATCCCTCCTTCCCCTATACCAAAAATAATTACGAAAACAGGAAAAAGGATAAAAGGAGGAATTTGGGATAAAAACATCATTAGAGGATTCAGCAACTTACCCAGCTTGGGCAGAGCACCTGCCAGCACAAATCCGAGTGGCAAGGCTACTGCCGTTGCCACAAAAAAGCCGATGATAATCCTCCTCAGGCTATGCACAATATCCAGAACAATGTTTCCCAGGCTTAGTTTGAATGTCTCGGCAATCACCTTCGACAGTGGCGGAAGAAAATGGGGGTTCACAAGCCCTGTGTAGGGGATTAGTTGCCAAAGAACAAAAAATACGATAATGATATATAGACTGATCATTCGATTATGAATGTTAAGTAATGCCTTTTTCAAGCGTAACCCCTCCATTCTTCCAAAATTCAAATTACTCATCTATTTTTTATCGATACGTGTCCAGTACACGGCCATAAATATCTTCGATCGCCCGGATCCCTCCCCTGTAGCCGGCATAGGCGCAACTTAGCACCAGTCTATAAGTCACCGGTACACTCAAAATCAAAAGATCGGCACCCAGGTTTTTGGCAAGCTCTCTTTCCCAGGCGCTACCAAGAATCAACGCTCTATTTTTGTTTTCATCCGCCCGGATTTCTTCCTGGATGGCACCACCATCCGTCAGGAAGGCTACTTCCGCCGACCTTAACGCCGATATATGGGCAAACTGCTCGCTGATTGCTCCCTGGAATTTTCCGGGCGTGTTATCGACAATAAATTGCTTGGCCGGAATAATGCCCAACTCATGCAGCAAAAACTTGGAAAACCCGACAGCGTAGGAGGCATCCAAAAGGGTATAGAATCTCCTGGGCAGTCCATACCTGAACTCCAGCAGAAAATCCATGGTTATATCCAGATAATTGTAAAATTTTTCTTCTTCTTTCTTAATAAAAGCTTCTACTTGGCCTGCTGCAGGCCGGCAAAATCAGCGACCTGTCTTAAAAATACGGAGGTCTCCCGCCCGCCCACCGGCAAATAGGGAAAGTGGAAATAAGGAGTTTGGTACTTTTCCTGAAGATGCTCCGCTATCTCCAGTCCCGCCCAGGCGCTTACCACAATATTAAACTCTGCGTCGGGAATGGTTTGCCATTCTTCGACGCCACCGGAATCTTCCCCAAAGAGAATATTGACTTGCAGACCAATCCCTTCCAATATTCTCTTGATTTCTTCCAAATTTCCGTTCCAGAAAGGATCCTGGTACGGGATGGTGGCAAAAACATTGGCCAGCCCTTTTACAACCCTTTTGTTCCGCCGTAGTTTATCCACATACTGATCAATAATGGCTTTCACCACAATTTCATGGCTTGCATAATTGCTGCCCCTAAAGCCGCCGGTTTCCGCGTAAACAAGCGGCCGGCCCTGTTCCTGAAAATCCGCCGCGACTCTGCCGATGTCGTCCCCCACGATATCCGACGTGCAGCCTGTGAGCACCACATAGAGATCGGCGTCGATTACTTTAAAAGACCCTTCAATCACACTCTTGAGCTTTTCCTCGCCCCCGTAAACCACTTCCGGTTCACCGGTATTGGTGCAGGGGATGGTATTGCCTCCGGCATAGCCCTCACCCTGCCCGAGCAGGGCGGCGATTTTTGTGCTGCAGCCCGGCCCGGCGTGCAGAACCGGCACTGCTCTTTTGATGGCCACCACAGACTGCTGTACCCCCAAGGCGCAGGAATATCTAGGCTGCTCAATAAGCTTCGCCACACGCGCCACCTCCCCAAAAAGTAAACGGCTCCTGTTCCAGCCACCACTTCGTATACGGCGTGGTGCTGTGCCGGGCAAAATTCTCCAGATATTCCCGGTTGTTGATGGTATCCTCAATCCTTTCCCCATAGTTTAAGATCCCCTGGTAGCCAAACCCGAACTGCTCGTCATCCAGCAGGAAAGAAGGAATGCCTAATTTTCCTCCCCAATGCGCCATCCCGGTATGTCTGGCTACCAGCAGGTCGGGCCGGTGCCGGTTTAGCAGATTGACAATTTCGTAGGATTGCTTGTTGCAAACGTAGTAGTTGGAAACGTCTCCGTAGGTTCTTACATCGTGGGCCAGCGCGTCTGAGGCAGGATCTCCGTTATCGTAGAGCGGATCATGATGGAAAATAGCGGCGCCCTTCACCTCAAATCCCAGCTCCCGTAATAGAGCGATAATGGCGTGTCCATGCGCCGCGCCCGCGGTCAGGTAAGCGGTTTTACCCCTAAATTTTTCCCTGTATTCATTGAGTTTGGGCAGGATCCGCTCATGTTCGCCGGCAATAATTTTTTCTATCTCTTCCTCTCTGTCCAGCACCTTTCCCAGTTCTCTCATCCAACTGTCTGTTCCGGCAATGCCATAGGCCGGCGGAGATTTGATTTCCGGCACTCCGTAGACTTCTTCCAGCGCCGCGCCGATATAACTCCCCAGCGTGGGGCAAATCTGAATGGTGGCTGCCGCTTCCGAAGTATACTCCAGCCCGGCAATCGTGGAGAACGGAACGATATAATTCGGTTCGTATCCCAGTTTTTGCAATAAATCATCAAAAACATGCGTACCAAAAAAATTGACGATATTCACTTTGTTGTTCTTCTGGCGCGGCGGCTTCACAATTTTTCTGACAACGGAATGGTAAGCCGAATCAAATCCGGAGGTCCAGACTTTTGATTTGAAACCCTCGCAAAAACATGAAACCACCGGAATCCCCAGCTCCTTCGATAAGTCTTCGGTTGCACTTTCCACATCGTCACCGATAATTCCCGAAGCGCAGGATGTCGTAACAAAAATGGCCTTGGGCCGGACTCGGCGATAAGCCTCCCGGATGGTATCCTCAAGTTTTTGCACGGCTCCAAAAATTGTATCCGTTTCCTCTATATTAGTACTGAAATAACGTCCCACAAGGTAAGGCAAATTTCTTTCCATCTGACCTGCCCGGTAAGTAAAATGGAAAGAGGAGAAATCCCCCGCACAACCCACGGGCGCATGATTTACTACGGCAGCATCCAGGATCATGGAAAGCTGACAAAGGGCCGAAGCGGAACTGCATTGCATGCTCTGGCTGAAACTCCGCGTCCTGTCTTTGAGCTTACCTGCATACACGCATTGAATCAGTTCTCCGGCAGTCCCCGCAAATCCGGTAATGGACTTTAAACGGACTTCCCTAATTTGAACCTCAGGTTCTTTGAGATTAATCATGGTCATAGTTCACCTCTGATAGAATAATAAAAAGGCCAGTAAGTATATTACTTGGCCTCCAGTTTCTCCGGTCAACCTTGTTCATTAATTAACTATTAAAAAAATCTATTTTTCTAAACCCATTTCTTAACAATCGCTACCTCTAAAATTATATTAGTATATTAATATAATTTATTATATTAGTAATTATATATGTTATTACATAAAAATCAAGCACATTAAAGTAATAATCGCTTTGACGAAAACCATCCTGTAATTTTGCAGAATCTTTGTCCCAGCCATTTGCATGATAATTGGATTTAAAATTTCTATTCAAATAGCAAAATTTGCACAGTATATGTCCAGCATAATTTAAGAATTGCAGATTACATGTTTTGCAGAATTGATGGGTTAAAAAGAAAAAGGCCGGCCAACGACCGACCCTGACCAGAATAAAGATTACATGCCTAATTCAACAGCAGCCTGCCTCACGGCCTCCTCATCAATATACTTAAGCCCCTTCTGGCAACCATAAATTAAGCTGGTTGTAAAGAGATTGTTAACCAAACGGGGCCAACCCCGACTTACTGTAACAATCGCTTCCACGGCAGCATCTGAAAAGATCGGGTAGTTGGCGCCGGCTCTGCGCATATGGTGCTCCAGATAATTTCTTGTTTCTTCTTTTGACAAAGGCGCCATCTTGTAACGCATAATTAACCTTTGATTTAAAGGTTGGTTATGAGTCAACGACATTTTAATCGCCAGAGCAGGCATCCCGCAGAGTACCAAGACAAACGGATTTTCAGAGTCCATCGAAAAATTAAATAACAAATGGAGGTCGCTGAAAAATTCCGTACTGGCCAACTGTAATTCATCCAAAATAATAACCGGCACAACTTTCTTGCCGGAATAGCTGTTTTGAATAGCCTCCTGAATCTGATTGAATAGATCCACTTTGCGAAAAGTAGGTTCAAGACCCAGGCTAAAAGCCAGCCCTCTGTAGAAATCCGTAACAGTAACCGTAGAAAGCGGGAAGTAGGCCACCCGGTAGAGAGAGGGATTAAGTGAAACCACAAAGGCACGCAGACCGGAAGTCTTACCGGAACCGGGTTCGCCCACCACCATACCAATGCCCCGGCTGTCTTTTAGATAATTTAGCCGGGCCAGAAGTTCCTGGTGGGAAGATGACAAGTACATCTCCTCTGCTTTGATATCTTTCGAAAAAGGTCTGGCAGCCAGGGAGTAGAAGGCGGTAAACATCATTTACCACCCTCCTCGTTTTTCAAAAGAGCCTCATGAAAAGACAGTACATGGGAAGAAACGTCATTTTTACCGTGGTCACGCTTCATTCTG
>MVRN01000035.1 GCA_002067965.1 Pelotomaculum sp. PtaU1.Bin035 | reverse complement strand
ATATGGTCATTATATCCAGCAACTTCCGGACAGGCAATACCGTCAGCTTTCGGTCATTTTAAGCTAGCGGAAACAGGTAAATATCCTTCATATTTTTATAACATATATTATTTCATCTAATATCAGTACTACCAGCATTATATCCACTTTTTTGGAATTTATAAAACAGGTGTACTAGAATTCCACACCACAATTAATTATTTGCCTTCAGGCGATTCTTTGGACAGAAAGGCGCTTACTCATAGCCTCTTGAAACAAATTGATATATTCCACTCCGGAGCGTGCCCACGAGAAGTCCAACTCCATGGCGTTTATAACCAGCTTGCGCCATTCTTCGGGTTGTTCCCTGTAAAGCTGCAGAGCCCTGTTAATGGTTTTAAGGAATGACGCCCCAGAGTAATCGGAAAAACCGAAACCGTTACCTGAACCGGTCACCGGGTTATAGTCGTTTACTGTGTCGGCCAAGCCGCCGGTATAGCGGACAATAGGTATTGTACCGTACCTGATGCTGATTAGCTGGCCCAGCCCGCAGGGTTCGAAACGGGACGGCATCAGGAATATATCCGCGCCGGCATAAATCCGCTGGGCCAAAATAGCGTTAAAACCAATATAAAGGCCCATTTTATCCGGATAGCGGACCTTGATATCCTCAAATAACTTCTCATAATAATGATCACCGCTGCCTAACACTACAAACTGGATATCACCACCCATTATCTCATCGATAACCTCCGCAATTAAATCCAACCCCTTCTGATCCACAAGGCGTGAGATTAGACTGATTACCGGAACATTCCGGACCGGAAGACCCAATTCTTTTTGCAGGGCAAACTTATTATCCTTTTTGCAATCGACATTAAACTGGTCATAATTGCGGTGAATCCTCGGGTCGGTACGCGGGTTAAATTCATGGAAGTTAATACCGTTCACAATTCCGTATAAGTCAGCGGAGCGTTTGCGCAGCAGCCCATCCATCCGCTCGCCGAACTCCGGGTGCTGGATTTCCGCAGCATAAGTGCGGCTTACCGTACTAACAACATCAGCGTAGACTATCCCAGCTTTCATAAAACTAACCATACCGTAAAATTCCAACCGTTCCGGGTGGAAATACTCTTCGCCCAACCCAAGGAACTGAAGTACATCTTTAGGGAAATTGCCCTGGTACTGGAGGTTGTGGATAGTATAGACAGTAGCAATGCGATTATAGAAACTGTTTTGCAGATAATGAGTCTTCAAGAATAGCGGGATTGGCCCGCTTTGCCAATCATTGCAATGAATAACATCGGGCTGCCATTCCAGCTTCGGGAGCATCTCCAGGACCGCACGGCAGAAAAAGGCGAAGCGTTCCGCCTCATCATCAAACATATACATGCGGTCACGATAAAAATAGTGATAATTGTCCACCATATAAACCGGTATTGTTCTGCGTTCACCTTGATATTGAGCCTCGATAGAACTTTCCCTGATGATAGCTGTTTCATTACGGCTCTTGAAGGGAACAGGAAAATCCATCCGATAGTAGCATCCTTCCACTTGCCGGTAGCGCGGCATAACCACCCGGACATCATTACCCAAATTATCATTACCCACTGTCGCCAGCGCTTTAGGCAGCGAGCCGGCGACATCGGCCAACCCGCCTGTTTTCGCGAAGGGAACCACTTCCGGTGAAACGAGAAGAATTTTTAGCGGCCGATCAAACATAACGGTACACCTCCTTAATCGACCCGTCTTGCAACGGGTAGAACTCTTCCGTCTCCCTGAGAGCTTGGGCAGCCACTTCAGGTGAAGTCGGATTAATAAAATATCCGGTTCCCAGTTCAAAACCTGCCATTATGGTAAGACGCGGCATTATTTCAAGATGCCAGTGGTAATGCCGCTCTTCCCGCATATTGACAGGCGAGGTGTGAAGTACCATATTGTACGGGATGTTTTTGATCATTACAGAGATCTTACGGAGAGTCGTCCGCAAAACTTTGGCTAGATCCCGAACTTTTTCCTCTTCGACTTGCCCGAAATCGTGCTGATGTCCTTTAGGCAATATCCAGGTCTCAAAAGGAAAACGGGAGGCAAAGGGGTTAAAACTCAGGAAATGGCTGCTCTCATAAATGATTCTTTCTCGTTCCGCTATCTCTTGTCCAATCATATCACAAAATACACAAGACCCTTGCCGGGAAGAATATTCCCTGGTCCCTTCCAATTCTTGAATTACATCGACGGGAACCAAAGGCGTTGCAATTAGTTGGGAATGAGTATGCTCCAGGGAAGCGCCCGCAACCGGACCGGTGTTCTTAAAGATCTGAATATACTTCAACCTGGAATCTTTCCTAAGATCCAGGGATCGATCCCGCCAAGCCCAGATTACCTCTTCCACCTGTTTTTCCGTTTGGGTATCCAAACCGGGCTCGTGCTTAGTAGATTCCACAATTAGTTCGTGGGCGCCCACTCCATTCATTGTCTGGTAAATTCCATGCTGCTGCAGCAAAGGTTCCCCTTCGATCCCTAACGCGGGAAACTTATTAGGAACCACTCTAACCCACCAGCCTGGAGTGTCATTTCGGCTACCGGGCTCACGGTAGGCAATTATCTCCGGCGGAGTTGATTTTTCCTTTCCTTCACACAGAGGACAGTCCTGGGTTCTCTTCTCCTCCATTATATCCTTGTAGTCATTTGGACGTTTCCCGCGCTCAGTGGAGATTATTACCCACCGGTCTATAATGGGGTCTTTCCTCAATTCAGACATTTTTACCCCCCGCTTTTTACGATGTATTTTTATTAATACGTAGTAAGACATTAGCAAAGTATTATTATTTATGCCACCTCAGCGGAAAACTATATCAAAAATTTTGACACAAGGCCCGGTATAATGTGAAAAAATTTGCGAATGCTTTCTTTACGTTACCGAATCGATCAACGCTTCCATAGAAGTAGTCTTGTCACGGCGGTCGTCAATTGTTACCGAAGTGATAACCCGCTGTATACCGTCCTTAAAAGGAACGTTATGCATCTTTTTTACTACTTCCATCACACGGTCCAGATCTCCCTCAAGAATGGTTGACATTGGTGTTACCTGACTATTAACACCCGTTTCCTTTCTTGCCAACTCACAGCAGTCCGCGATATAGCTGGAAATGCTTGCGGTAGGTGTGCCCATCGGAACCACATTGATTTCCACGATAGCCACTTTTTCACCCCCTCTTGCGCACATTTAGACTTAATTTGATAGTACCGCAAAAACGACTTTTTTATTCATCTCTTGCGTTCACCTTGCTGAAAATTTTCGCAATAAGCAGGAATATGACAAAACGGATCGAATAGTAAATAAATAAGAAATATGTGGAGAAAGGGGTCGATTATGGATCACGACATGGTAAGAATTAAAGGTACCAGAAACGGTCTGGTGATCGTCCTTGATCCAAGCCGCGAATTTGAAGAAATCAAAAACAATCTCCTGCGCAAAATGGAATCGGCCAAGGGATTTTTTAAGGGAGCAAAATTTTCCTTATTCCAGAGTCAAAAGGACATTCCGGCACATCAACAAATAGAGCTGGAAAGTATTTGCAGGCAGTTTGGTTTGGTTCCAAACACTGAAGAGCCCGCAGCATTAAGGTCGGATTTAGCAGTAGCCCCCAGGACCTCACCTCATGCAGATCAGGGTGAAGCAGCGCTTATGGTGCGCCGTTCCCTGCGCTCCGGGCAGAAAATAACATGTCCCAGCCATGTTATTGTTATTGGGGACGTACACCCGGGCGCTGAAGTTGTGTCAGGCGGCAACATTTTGATAACGGGCAACTGTTATGGATTGGTACACGCCGGAGCCGGCGGGAACCGCAAGGCAAGGGTAATAGCCCAGCAACTCGCCCCTACCGTCATCAGTATAGCTGACCGAAGATACGCCCCCGAAGGGCTAGGCGGTCACACGCCGCTCAGACGGCAAATGGCACTGCTCACGGGACAGAAAATAGTATTTGAGCAGCTATAAAACAAGAGTCATTTGGATACAAATTTGTTTATAAATACTGAAAGAAAAATACTTTCGTGAGCAAAAAAGCATACAGAGAATTAATAAACACGCACCTGCTTATTTTTTAGATAATAAGCGGCAAGTATACCCGCTATTGATTTGGCGTCACAAATTTCCCCCTTCCAGATCAACCCGACAGCTCGTTCAAAAGGCACGGGAACCACATCGATAGATTCGTCATCGTCCAGGTCCTGCGCTTTAAGAGTGAGTCTGTTTGCCAGAAAAAGGTGTAGCACTTCGTTGGTAAAACCAGGTGTGCTGAAAAAACTGATCAGCCGCTGTAAATCAGCCGCCTCGTATCCAGTTTCCTCCAATAACTCGCGTCTGGCGCTTTCTAACGGTTCCTCACCAGGCTCAAGCTTACCGGCCGGGATCTCCAAGAGCAATTTACCGACAGCGTGACGGAACTGCTTAACTAAAATGATTTCCCCTTTTTCATTTACCGGCACGATCGCGACAGCGCCGGCATATTCCACAACTTCACGGGTCACTGTGCTACCACCGGAAAAAGATATTGTATCAACCCGCAGATTAATTATTTTTCCTTCGTACACACGTTTAGAAGAAATGATTTTTTCGGTAGTACTGGTCATTACAATCACCGTCCTATTTCAATATATTCCAAGCCATGCTGGGTTCTTTTTTTTGTAGATCCAGTGCTTCGATATAAATTGCCCTTTTCCTGCCATCCCATATCTATATGGTTACAATAAAACCAACGTCTCAAACTAATTTAAATTATTTGCAAACGGACTGCGATTGTAAGAATAGTAACTTTTATTGTTGTATTTTGCTGAAGGATTTTTTTGCCGGACATAGAATTTTATTTTTAATATTTTATTGGTATAACCTGCCTTTGATGTCATATAGTTATACGGAATTTGATCAACTAAAGGGAGGAAATCTTGCTTTGACTGTTAAAGTCGGCATACCCAACGCTTTATTATATTATTTATATTACCCGTTGTGGCAAGCCTTCTTTAATGAAATTGGCGTCCAGGTAGTAACCTCCGGTAAAACAACAAAAGATATCCTCAACAAAGGCGTACGAGAGGCGCTAGCCGATGCATGTGTTCCGGTTAAGTTATTTTTTGGACACATCATGGAAATAAAGGACCATGTGGATTACTTATATATACCTAGAGTGGTATGCGTTAACCGAAAGACCGTATACTGCCCAAAATTCCTCGGCCTTCCCGATATGATCAGGCATTCGGTAACCGGTATACCACCGATCATCGACGTCCGCATGGATACACGCCAGGGGCACTTTGCATTATTAAAGGCATATTTGGAAATTGGTAAATTATTGGGAGCCAGTAAAATTTCCGTTTTTCAAGCCTATCAAAAGGCAAACAGGGTACTGGGCCGATATAATAATCTATTGCGGAACGGCTGGAACCCCCATGAGGCAATGAGCCTGTTAAGCAAGCCGGGCGCAGTTTTAGAAAAACCCCCCAACCTGGGTTTGAAGTTTGCGGTACTCGGATACCCCTACAATATTTATGATAGCTTTATTAGTGTTAATTTGCTGGAAAAACTTCGGCGCTTGGGGGTAGGGGTTCTTACCGCAGAGAATATATCTCCAATTTCGCTGGTTCTACAAAAGAATTGTGGCTTGCCAAAGCGGCTTTTCTGGACTTTTAGTGACCTGGCATTAAAAGCAGCCCATTTTTTGTTTAAACGGGGAATGGTTGATGGTGTGTTGCACCTTACTGCTTTCGGGTGCGGGCCTGACTCATTATTAAATAAATTCATTGAGTTTGAAGCAAAAAAGCACCGGAATATTCCATTCATGACTCTGATGATTGATGAACAAACCGGGGAAGCCGGCATATCTACCCGCCTTGAGGCTTTTGTGGACATGGTGAAGCGCCGGAAGGAGGCACTGGCATGCCAAAAATAACTTTCCCGCGCATGGGAGAATCTTACCGGGCTTTCAAAATGCTGCTGGAAGACCTGGGAAACGAAGTGGTAGTGCCGCCCCGCCCCAGCAAACGCACTTTGGATCTCGGAATACGTTATGCCCCCGAGTTTGCCTGTTTCCCGCTTAAGATACTTATGGGCACATACCTGGAAACTATTGAGATGGGCGCCGACACAATCGTTACCACGGGAGGGGTCGGCCCATGCCGCGCCGGAGAATATGCCATGCTCCACCATAAGATTCTGAAAGACCTGGGACATGACATAAAAATGATTGTCTTTGAACCACCTCGCCTGCACCCTGTTAATTTTATCAAAAACTTATGGGCACTAAATAAATCCGGCGTTTCCATAAGAGGCGTTGTCGCCCATATTAGGAGGGCATGGCGTAAGCTCCAGGCAATGGATAAGGCTGAACAGTTGAGCCACGTTATGCGGCCCCGGGAAATTAACCGCGGCGATACTACCAGAGTGTACCGGAAGGTGCTGGGCTGGATTGACCAAGCCTACTCTTTTGAACAGATCATTGAAGCCGAATCCGCGGCTATGGAAGCGCTTGGAAGTATTTCCCAGGATTCAAAACGCATTATTTTAAAAGTAGGTATCGTCGGGGAGATCTACGTCCTATTAGAACCGGCCAGCAACCTTGAAGTGGAGGAAACTCTTGGGAACCTGGGAGTCGAGGTGGAAAGGTCGATGTTTCTGACCGGCTGGGCCAAGGACAACACATGGAGCGAAACTACCGAAAGACTCACAGTAAAAGAAGCAGCCTCCCCTTATCTACCCGAATTAGTAGGCGGCCACGGCCGCGATTCTATCGGCAACACAATCCTTTACGCCAAACGCGGTTTCGACGGGATAATCCAGCTTGCCCCGTTTACTTGCATACCTGAAATTGTAGCACGAACTATTCTCCCCCGGGTAAGCAAAGATCACGACATCGCCGTTCTTACTTTTTTTCTCGACGAGCAGACCGGAAAAGCCGGTATGACTACCCGGCTTGAAGCATTTGTTGATTTATTAAGAAGAAAAAAACTATTCGGGCGCGGCGCCGAGCCTCTGACAGGTTAACAGGCAGAAAGGGCAATCATGAAAGCATACTTGGGAATAGATGTTGGTTCAGTTAGTATAAATATCGTGGTCCTCAACGAGGCCGGAGAAGTAATTACCGGCCTCTACCTTCGCACTCAGGGCAGGCCCATCGAGGTAATCCAGGAAGGGTTAAAACAAACGGCCGGACATCTTACACCAGCTATAGAGATCGCAGGAGTTGGGACTACAGGCAGCGGACGTTACCTGGCCGGGGTAATAGTCGGCGCTGATGTGGTTAAGAATGAGATAACCGCCCACGCTATTGCAGCGTCTATGATTATTCCCGATGTCCAGACAGTCTTGGAAATAGGCGGGCAGGATTCAAAGATCATCATCTTGCGTGAAGGAATTGTTACGGACTTCGCCATGAACACCGTCTGCGCCGCAGGCACGGGATCGTTTCTGGACCAGCAGGCTTCCCGGCTAAATATTCCTATTGACCAGTTCGGGGAACTAGCGCTTCAATCCGGGACACCTGTCCGTATTGCCGGGCGCTGCACGGTTTTTGCCGAATCAGATATGATTCACAAGCAGCAAATGGGACACCGGATACCCGATATTATCAGAGGCTTAAGCGAGGCATTAGTCCGTAATTACCTAAACAACGTCGGCAAAGGCAAAGAAATACTGCCACCGGTGGTTTTCCAGGGCGGTGTCGCCGCAAACGCAGGAATTAAGGCAGCTTTTGAAGAAGCGCTCGGTATTCCCATACAAATACCGGAACATTTTAATATAATGGGGGCAATTGGCGCAGCCCAACTGGCCAGGGAAGAAGTTACCATAACTGAACATACCCGCTTTAAAGGTTTTAAGATAACAGGACTTCCTTATAGAACCGGTAGTTTTGAATGCAACGGCTGTCCGAACATATGTGAAGTAGTGGAAATATACGAAGAAGACAAAGTTATCGGACGCTGGGGCTCGCGATGCAACAAATGGGATATTGTTGAATAAAAATAATATGGTTGGGTGGACCAAAAGTCGTTATTAGTTTTATTACTCTTCCGCAGGCACGGTCCCCAGGGTAAAGCTAAAGGTGGAGCCCCGCCCGACCTCGCTTTGCACATCTACCTGGCCGCCGTGCGCCTCAATGATTTGCCTGGCGATAGCCAGGCCGAGGCCGGTTCCCCCGAGGCTACGGGAGCGAGATTTTTCAACCCGGTGAAAGCGCTCCCAGATGTGCGGCAGGTCCTCCGGCGGAATACCCGGTCCCCGGTCGGCTACTTCAACGGTAATCTTACCTTTCCGTTCTGCTGACCGCACGGAAATTGTACTGCCCGGCGGAGAATAACGCACGGCGTTCTCCACCAGGTTAGTCAACACTTGCTCAATACGGTCTTCGTTACCTAGCATCAGGGTCAGATCACCCGGTATAGCTTGCTCCACCTCCACCTGCTGCAGTTCCATCTGTGGCTTTAGTTTTAGAAGTACCCTGGAAACCAGAGACGTAACGTCTATTGGGTTGAGTTCCCAGCGCACCTCGCCTGATTCAATCAAGGCCAAGTCCAGCAGTTCGTGAATCAGGCGGTTTAAGCGCAGTGTCTCCTGGTGGATTACCTTGAGATAGCGCTCCCGGTTCTGGCTTTCGCCGATGGTACCGTCCATCAACGCCTCCAGGAATCCCTGAATGGAGGTAAGGGGGGTGCGCAGTTCGTGGGATACGTTGGCCACGAAGTCCCGTCGCAAAAGCTCCAGTTTCCTCAACTCCGTGATATCCTGCAGCACGCCTACCGCGCCGTAGCTGCCACCGCCGGCCTCCCGCAACGGCGCCAGATGAGCCAGCACGAAGGTTTTGTTCCCGTTAATTCCAAACTCTGCTGATCGCGGTTCGCCCGATTCAACAACGGCACTGAAAAGCCCTGCAAGGCCGGGGCAGCAGGTGAGTCCGGAGACCGGGAGGTCCAGGATTTCTGCCGGCTTCACCTGCAGGGTGCCGGAAACCGCATCATTTGCCAGGATCACCCGGCCTGACCCATCCACCGCCAGCACACCCTCCGTCATGTTGGCCAGGATATTTTCAATTTTGCCCTTTTCCCGCGAAAGGGCACTGATAGTCTTGCATAAGGAACCCGACAGGTGGTTGAAGTCTTCTGCCAGCCTGCCCACCTCGTCTTCGGAGGTAGCCTCAACCCGCTGCCGAAAATAGCCTTTTGCCATTTCCCGGGTCACGGCGCTCATCTGGCTTAAAGGCCGGGAAATGGAGCGTGACAGCCAGAACCCCAGCAGGGCGGAAAGGACAACAGCTCCCGCGGCGGCATAGAGAATTAAAAAACGAACTGCGTTTACCGTAGCAGTCATACCTGAGATTGGAGCCGCGAGAACTAAAGCTCCGGCCACCTCATTGTTCGCTTGAACCGGTACTGTTACAGAGAGCGTCGCCTCCCCGTGATACTGGTCAAAACCTCTCTTGCTGATAACCTCCCCCCGCAGCACCAACTCCGCTTCATCCGCCGTCAACGGCAACGGACCACGGAATCCTGAACCTATCTGCTGTAGACTCTCTTTGCTGATGACTATCAGCCGGGCATCCAAAAAAGTGCTCATTGCATTAAGCAAGAAATCTACCGGCTGAGTTTGGTTTTTTTCCAGGTAAACTGCAACAAGCCTGGCCATTTCCCGGCCTTTGCCTCCCAGTTCCCTCTCCTTTGTTGTATAAAAATAGTTGGCAAAGAGCTGGGATATAGCTATGCCCACAGCAGAGAGAGTGACCAGGGTAATTACCAAATAGGAAACCATTAGCTTTGAAAACAAGCTTTTAAACATTTATTCAGCCACCTCAAATTTATAGCCCAGGCCCCAGACAGTCCTGATGTAACGTTTTTTCGCCCCGACCTCCAGCTTTTCCCGCAGGCGCTTGACATGGGTGTCCACCGTGCGGGGGTCGCCCAGGTAGTCATAATCCCATACATTTTTTAAAAGCTGCTCCCGGCTGAATAACCGGCCCGGGTAGCTGGCTAGAAACCATAGCAGTTCAAATTCCTTGGGTGCCAGGGCAATCTCACAGCCGTCCACCTCAACCCGATGGCTGTTATAGTCCACAATCATCCCAGGGTAACTTAGTACTTTCGAACTAGCCTGGCCTGCCAGCGTGCTGCGGCGCAGCACCGCCTTGACCCGCGCCACCAGCTCAATCGGGCTGAAGGGCTTGCACACATAGTCGTCCGCCCCAAGTTCCAGCCCCAGCACCCGATCGAATTCCTCTCCCTTAGCTGTAAGCATGATTATGGGGGTTGCCTTATTTTTCCGGATCTCCCGGCAGACCGTCCAGCCGTCCATTTTTGGCAACATAATGTCCAGGATAATCAGGTCGGGGCTGGTGGCGTGCAGCTTCGCCAGCGCATCTTGCCCGTCCCAGGCTTCTTCCACCTGGAACCCTTCTTTTTCTAAATACAGCCTGATCAAGTCCTGGACCAATTCTTCATCATCCACAACCAGGATCGTATTGGAAGCCATCTTAAGACCCTCCTCAAACGCGCATGTTTATTGGCAGTATATAAAAACGATTTCTTCTAAGTTTATTATAGCCGATTTTTAGTACTATTTTTTGAACAAATCTTGACAGAACGAAGAATATACCGCTCCATTAGAAAAAGCCGCTATAATAGCGGCTTTTAGTGCTTAACGAATATAGTTATAACCATCTTCGTCAAATCTCCATAATGATGGGTAAAATCATCGGCCTTCTCCTGGTTTTTTCATAAAGAAATCTCCCTAAAGCATCTCTAACTTGCGATTTGATATACGACCATTCCGATATACCCCGGTCGGCACACAAATCAAGCGCGCTCTTTACCTTGGCCCTGGCTTCCTCCAGTAACTTTTCCGATTCCCGTACATAGACAAAACCCCTCGAAACTATATCCGGGCCGGCCACTATCAGACCTGCCTCGCGGTTTATAGTGACAACCACAATCAGGATGCCATCCTGAGAAAGCTGCTTTCGGTCCCTAAGGACAACATTGCCTACATCCCCGACACCCAGACCGTCAACAAGCACTTTACCGGCTGTGACTCTACCGGATACACGCCCGACGCGGCGGGTAAACTCAAGCACATGGCCATTTTCAGCTACAAAAACATTTTGCGGTAAAACCCCGACGTCCTTGGCTATCTCGGCATGCTTAATCAACATCCTGTATTCTCCATGCACAGGTACAAAAAACTTTGGGCGAACCAGGTTGATCATCATTTTGAGGTCTTCTTGGCTAGGGTGCCCTGATACGTGAATACTCGAAACTGATTCGTAAATAACATGCGCTCCCTGCTTAAAAAGCTGGTCGATAACACGGGCAACCACCTTTTCGTTCCCAGGGATGGGCGTTGCTGAAATTATAACCGTGTCACCCGGCACAATATCTACCTGTCTGTGATCCGATAAGGCCATTCTTGTTAAAGCCGACATCGGCTCGCCCTGACTGCCGGTGGTAAGGATAACCACCTTATGCCCAGGCAAGCGGTTGGCCTCATCCAACTCGATCAACACACCCTCGGGAATATTCAGGTAACCAAGTTCGTAGGCCACATTGACCACATTAACCATACTACGTCCGACAACAGAAACTTTACGACCCTGCTTGTGAGCTACCTTAATGGCCTGCTGGAGCCTGTGCACATTGGAAGCAAAAGTAGCCAAAATAATCCGTTCATTGGCCTGGCGGAAAGTATCGTCAAAAGTTTTTCCCACCATCCGCTCAGAAAGGGTGTACCCTGGTATTTCAGCGTTCGTGCTGTCCGACAGCAAAACCAGCACACCTTTATCGCCCAACTGGGCCAGCCTGTTAAAGTCGGTTACCTGGCCGTCAACAGGCGTCTGGTCAAACTTGAAGTCGCCGGTATAAATGATCACCCCTACAGGTGTATGCACGGCGATTGCGACAGCGTCAGGAATACTATGCGATACCCTGATAAACTCTACCCTGAACGGCCCTATTTGGAAAATATTTCTCGGTTTTACCGTATTCAGTAACGCATTAACATTCCGCTCTTTTAACTTGCCCTGAAGCAAGCCTAAGGTAAGTTTCGTGCCGTATACCGGGACATTTAACTGCCGCAATACGTAAGGCAAGGCTCCAATGTGGTCCTCATGCCCATGAGTTAGCACTATCCCGCGGACAAATTCCCGGTTCTCCAACAGGTAGGTAATATCCGGAATAACAATATCTATTCCCAGCATTTCTTCTTCCGGGAACATCAAACCGCAGTCAATAATTAAAATATTCTCCCCAAATCTCACCGCCATCATGTTCTTGCCGATTTCCCCCAACCCCCCGAGAGGAATCAGGGACAACTTGGGTTCTCGCGCCAAATCCGCACCTCCTGACATACAAAAAATACAACTATAATTATAATGCAACCGGTGAGATAAACTTAGGAGAAGGTGGGGAATATTTTTTGACTGGAGGTTTTAGGAACATCGCTTTATCACTCAAATGTTATTATACTTTATTTTATAATATGGAACAAGCTATTTGAACCTCCCCAAAAATTATAGCCGTGGAATCTTACCTCCGCAGCCACTGAATTTCCTGAAAATAACCAACATATTACAGCAATTTCATATTTTTTAGTACGGCTTTAATGCTATTTTCCTCATCCGAGGTGACTTCCACCAGAGGGGGTCGCAGTCCACCCACCTGCAGGCCTGTTAAGCTCGGGTTTTTGACAGTTGAATGTCCAATGGAATTCTAAGAAGCCTTGAAAACAGGGCTATTTTTATTGGAAAAATG
>MVRN01000034.1 GCA_002067965.1 Pelotomaculum sp. PtaU1.Bin035 | reverse complement strand
CTCTTCCACCGATGTGGCGCCATGACGCTTTGAGAGCTTGCTCCTGTCCGGAGCCAGAATCATGGGGACATGAGCGAAGGCCGGCAGAGGCTTACCCAAGGCCTGGTAGGCCAGGATCTGCCGCGGTGTGTTGGAGAGGTGCTCTTCCGCCCGGAGAATATGAGTGATCCTCATCTCTAAGTCATCTACGACAGTTGCAAAGTTATAGGTGGGAACACCGTTCGATTTCATGATGATAAAGTCATCGAGCAGCTCATTTAGAAAGGAGACGTCACCCCTAAAGTAGTCGCGGACAACTGTCTCTCCGCTGTCTGGCACCTGCAGTCTTATCACAGGTTTACGCCCCTCTGCTTCCAACCTGCTACGCTCATTTGGGTCCAGGTTGCGGCAGCGCCCGTCGTAGCGCGGGGCCTTCCTCGCCACCATCGCCTCTTTTCTCCGTAGATCCAGCTCTTCTGGCGTGCAGTAGCAGTAGTAAGCCTTCCCCTCAGCCATCAATTGCTCGGTAGCATTCCGGTAGAGTTCAAAACGTTGGGACTGGTAATAGGGCGCGTAAGGGCCGCCCGCTTCTGGCCCCTCATCCCAGTCGATTCCCAGCCACTTGAGGGCGGATAGAATCTGCCGGCGTGAGACGTCGGTGGAGCGTGTAGTATCAGTATCGTCAACGCGTAGTACCAGCTTGCCGCCGTTGTGCCGGGCGAAGAGCCAATTAAAGAGAGCAGTTCTAGCTCCCCCGATATGCAGGTTGCCTGTGGGACTGGGAGCGAATCTTACTCGTATCTTGGTCATATTCAATCCTCCTGTAATTAAATGCCATTGTTAAGTTTACCACAAGATGTGGCAAACTAACAGGATTCCTTTCCCAATTGCCGCATTTTCATATATCCTGCTGCCTGCACCCATATGGATTCCACTATAAACTTTTTCCGTTCGACAAAAAAATACCGGCAGAGTTTTTACCCTGCCGCTTTACTATTTTCGACCCCATGCCGTCAACTCTAACTCAAAGTCATTGGCAAAATCAGGGCTAATGGGAACCACACGAATATTGGCATCTGACATTAATGAATTCCCTGAACTATATGGCAACCTACCCTTATATATATGCACCCCTGGTGAGGATAGACCCTCAAGTTCAAGTTTTTCCCGCCAGAAACTCCCCAGACCATTTGGACCAACAAGTTCGACCAAAACATCCCCGTGCCAAATCGGACCAAGCCGTATCCGGCTTTGAATCTGTAAATTACTGAACTCCACGGTTTCAACCTGAACATAGTGCCAATTTTTTCGGATGAATTGCTTGTAATCTGCGACACGTCGTGCAACCTCAAGATTATTGGCGGTAAACTTGAATCCTCTTATCATAGTTGGATTATATAATTTTTCCCAATAGTCCGTAACCATTCGATTTGTGTTAAAGACCGGAGTCAGCGAGCAAATAGATTCTTTCATTTTCAAAATCCATTCCTTTGGAAGAGATTCCTCGTTGCTACGATAATACTGTGGTGCTATCTCATTCTCCAGCAAGCCATACAATGATTCTCGATCTAAATGGTCCTGTTCCACCTGGTTTGCACCTATAACCGGAAGGATCGCCCATCCATTAGCTCCATTGTATCCTTCGTCCCACCATCCATCTAAGATACTACAGTTTATTACACCGTTGACAGCAGCTTTCTGACCACTGGTTCCACTAGCTTCCATTGGTTTAACAGGAGTATTCAGCCAGAGGTCAACCCCTTGTACCAGTGATTTGGCATTTTCAATATTGTAATTCTCTATGAAGAAGATTCGCTCCCGGAAACGGTCCATTCTGGAAACCTCGATTATCCGGCGCAGGAACTCCTTTCCCAAACCGTCCGCCGGATGCGCTTTGCCGGCAAAGATAAAGCATACCGGACGTTCCGGGTGATTTACTAAACGATTTAACCGCTCCAATTCATGGAGCAAGAGAGTAGCTCTCTTATAGGCAGCAAACCGCCGGGCAAACCCAACGACTAAAACCCGGGAAAGATGTCCGGGCAACTTGAGATGTTCGAGCATACGGGCTTTGATTCGCATATGCGTCGTCCATAATTCCTGATCACTGATTTTTCTAACCCTTTCCCATGTAGCAACATTGGCAATTTGTGATTCCCAATTCTTTACTAAGGTTTTATCAAATAGTTCTTTCATTTCCGGCGCCAGCCAGGTTTTAGTATGAATACCGTTAGTGATAGCGTCAACGGAAATGTCCTGCCATAGAATCTCCGGTGTCCAATTATGAAAAAGCTGTTTAGTAATATCTGCATGGATCTTACTTACCCCGTTAACCCTGGAGGAGGTCCTTAAAGCCAGACGGGTAAGGTTAAATTGATCCCCTGTTTTTCCTAGTGCCAGTATTTCTTCCCTTCCAACACCCAACTGCCTATAGTACTCTTCTAAATATTTATCCAATAATTCAAAACTATAAGTATCATGTCCGGCTGGAACCGGAGTATGGGTGGTGAAGACCGTACTCGCTCTGACAGCTTCTAAAGCCGTTTGAAAGGGAATTCCCCGGACTGAGTATTCGCGTATCCTTTCCAAGACCTGAAGAGCTACATGCCCTTCGTTCAAATGCCATACCGCCGGTTGAATTCTTAGCTTTCTGAGAAGCCGGACTCCGCCTACACCCAAGAGGATTTCCTGTTGTAATCTGACGTTTTGCTCACCCGGATAAAGATTAGCGGTCAGACAACGGTCTTCACCTCGGTTCTCCTTGATATCCGCATCCAATAAATATACCGGTACCGTACCCACTTGTACACACCAAGCCATAAGATTTACAACACGATTCTCAAGGAACACTCCGATACACACAGGTTTTCCCAGGTTATTTAAAACTGGGGCGATAGGAAGTTCTTCCGGGTTAATTTTTGGATATAAGGCCTCCTGATTTCCATCTGAAGTGATACGTTGCTGAAAGTAACCTTTACGATATAAAAGACTTACTCCTACAAGAGGAAGTCCTAAGTCATCCACCGCTTTAATATGATCGCCGGCCAATAATCCCAAGCCACCGGCGTAAAATGGCAATGACTCATTAATGCCAAATTCCGAGCAAAAATACGCTACAGTTCCCATCATATCATCACTCTATTCCCCCGACATATTCCCCCGGCTATTTTAGGGGTACTTTTAAAATATGCAGGAGACTAAGCTAATGATTCTGATATGCTGCCTAATTGTTGACGGTGCGTCCGTACCATCTGGTCCTTGTAAACTTTCCCTCGCATTAGTGCAAATTAAGTTTCTTTAAAGGAATTGGGCACCATAACCTTAAGTGCTTCCGGGGCCAAGCAGTTCCCGATCATTAGCCGCAGCATTTTGTGCAATCGGCGTTATTCCAAATTACCCGCTATTGGCGATGATAACTTGGTGCATCTTATTTTTAAAAAGTCCCTTTCAACATCATAAATACTTTTATACCTCTCTTCAATACCCATCAATCTTTTCAAAAATAGAAGTTCGTTCCGATATAAATCTAGTTCTTCATACCAAGCTTTTTTCTTGTTATCTTTAATTTCAAAGGATGTATAATATAGGTGTAAAAGAAAATCGCCTAAGTAAGAAAAATCCACATCCACAGTATATCTTTTATTGTCAATCCAACGAGCTAGCCCAAAATCTATTAAATTAACTCTATTGCCGTCATATAAAGTATTCGGTATTCTTATATCCCTATGTACAATATTTTTTCCATGCAAGTATTTTAAAATATTAATTATCTGAATACCTATTCGATATATCTCTTTGCGACCCCAAATATAATTTTCGGTAAAAATTAATTCTTCAAAAGTTTTGCCTTCTTTATACTCCAAAACATAACCAAAAAATTTCTTATTCTCAATTTTTTTTATAAAACCTGGTATAGATTCATGCCTCACATTTGTTAGAATTTTTTCTTCATAATCAGCCTTCGTCCAATTATTTTTTAGCATTCCTTTTTTCAATTGCTTAAGTATATATTGTTTCTTGTTGTCACAAACCAGATAGCAAATACCGTATCTACCTTCACCAATTACATTCAAGACGGTATATTCATCAATTTGTTGAGTTGGTGAATATACCTCGTCTTTGTGAAATAATTTAATGATCATGAACTGCAGTGTGATTGGCGGCGCTTGTGGTGATGTGAATGAGGATGGCCTTTTGAACCGGTTATGGTATCTATTATTTTTCCTATGATACCGGAGTGCGATCTATCCCGCCTCTTATAATAGTCACTACCATGGTTTCCATGACGACAATGCCCTTTACTTGACGAATGTGAAAACTTAGAGAAAAACTCCATAATTAAACCTCCTAACTCAATTATTAAATATTATTGATTTAAACCAGTAAAAAATACCTATGGCACTGTAATCTAATAATTATAGTCCCACAGGTATTTCTCCTACTGCTGGCGAACGCCAACCCAGTTCCACATACCTGAAAATCAGATATACCGCCTGCTCTTTATATAGGAGTTTATGCTACAATAAAATTGTTTGTCAATATACTTCAAAAATCCTTACAAAATATTCCTTTGCCCAGTCTCACAATAACAGAACAACCCGGCAACCACCTATTCTTACGCCTAAAATACCACAGAATATGGGGCTGATTATGCTGACCCGGCCCCTACCGGCTGATCTGGATGATGCCCGCCCTGAGGTCGTCGTTACTCTTATGCTTCTTTGGCATGAATATTAATAAGATTACTCTGGAGGACTCATGTGCTCCCAACTTTGCACAAATGAACATAGTACGCACAATTTTATGCGCACTTCCGGTCTCTAAGTATTCCCTAACATTAGTATAATGAAGTATTAATTGGTTTTCAATCGCTTTTTTATGTGATATGATACTGTTAAGGAGGTAGCAACATACCGAAGATTTATCACCACATGTGAAACACGTTTTAGAGATGAAGCGAGAAAGTATACGATAGCTGATACCTTGATTTTAAAGAGATTATGGAAACCTTTTTAACATGCCAAGTCTATTGCCATGGCATGATATTTGCGCAAATTAAATACAGCATAAAAAAACTTAGAAAACCGGATGATCAAAGCAAAGTATTAGACAAAACATACAAAAAATGTAGAGAGGTAAATTAAGGAGGTAATTACTAGATGAGCGATCAATACAAAAACCTTATAGTTACTAAAGAAGACGGAGTCGCTACCATTACTTTAAACCGTCCAGAAGTATTCAATTGCATGACCCCCGAGCTTATGTCCGAATTGACCAACGCGCTTGGGTCAATTGCAAACGATGATGAAGCCAAGTGCGTGGTGATCACTGGTGCGGGGAAGGCTTTTTGCTCCGGTGGGGACGTCGAGCTGGATGTTGCCTTGATGAATAAAATGACACCGCTTGAGAGCCGGGAATATCTCCAGAAATTCGTAAAGCCAATTAACTTGATATATTCGATGGAAAAACCCGTTATTGCCGCTGTAAATGGACTTGCCGGCGGCGGGGGCTGTGACCTGGCCATGGCTTGTGATATCAGGGTTGCTTCTGAGTCAGCCAAGTTTGCAACGTTTTATGTGCGCATGGGTATCACCCCCGCGCTTGGCTGTGAATTTTTTCTACCTAGGCTGGTTGGCCTGGGCAAAGCCAAACTTATGGCGTTTACCGGCGATATAATTGATGCCAGGCAGGCAGAACACTTCGGGCTAGTTGACGTTCTGGTATCTGAGAGTGAATTTGCTTCGGCTGTACAGAACCTAGCGCACAGACTGGCCAAAGGCCCAACCAAAGCAATCGGGATGACAAAAATTGCTATGAATAAGTCCATGAATATGGACCTGGAAGCCTCAATGGATTATGCCAGAAATCTCGTCGTTCTCACAACACAAACTGAGGATTACAGAGAGGGATTCCAGGCGTTTCTTGAAAAAAGAAAGGCTATATTTAAAGGAAAATAGACTAGCGAATCTTTCCAGCATGCCCTAAGTAGCGGTATTCACACTTCCCAGGTTTCCCGAGCATGGCAGAAAACCCGCGAACCTTATGTTTTCAAAGGACGCGGGTTTTATATCTAAAATAAATGCCTTATAAGGATAGCTGCTCAGTGCCAGTATCAGTTCTTGCAGTTGCCAAGGTGGTTCCGCCGGTGTTTCCTGGCAATCCGATCCAACCAGGTTTGCAACTCGCTACTCAGACAGCCGGGCTGCATCATCCACTGCCAGTTGCCCCTGTCTGTACCCGGTGTGTTGATTCTGGCTTCACTGCCAAGGCCTAAAACATCCTGCAATGGAACAATTACCCACACCGCGTCACTCATGTAGACGGTCTCAATCAAATCTTTATAGAGCTGCCCCAGAGTTGTCCTGTACTGCTGAAGTAATCCGGTGGCACACCAGCCTGAGCCAACTGGGCGCCATCTGTGTCCATTTTGAAATATTGGCGAAAAGCCCAGGTATCGCAGCTATCCGCAGCGACATAAATTGGCATATCCCCAATAATGAGGATACCGCGCCGATTCGCGTAGCTCTTTAATTTTTGCCACTGGCAATGGAAAACATACTGCAGAAACCGCTGGTATTCAATTTCCGCTGCCAGCGCCTGCCCAGCTTCGGTCAGAGCCTTTTTCTCCCTGGCAGCCAGGGCTGGCTCCCACTTTTGCCAGGACAAACCTTTATGCTTCTTTTTCAAGGCTTTGTATAAGCAGTAGTCTTCAAGCCAGAACTTCTCGGAACCCACAAATTTATTGTAGTCCTGCTTCTCTTGCAGCCGGCTGAAGTTCTCAAAGGCTTTTCTGAGCAGGTCTTCTTTAGAGGCCATAGAGGCAGTCACATGAACAAGCTGCCTCTGCCGAGGTCCTCCAGCTGGTTAAGTGAGCGTCCAATTGTTGGCTAAACCTTTTCAATTCTGAATCATACGGCATACATTCCAAGTCATTTTTGAGCTTTTCTTTTTCTTCCAGAAAAAGCTTGCCTTCTTTTTCCGCGGCGTCGTGCATGACTAATTTGAACAGACTGTCTTCATATTCCTCATAAAGCTTTTTCCGAATTTGTTCCGGGCTGTTATCAGGCATGCTTATTCACCTCCTTATCCATGAGCTTTTTGGCTTCTCTTCGGGCTCTTGTCAAGTATTGCCGGACACTGTCGGGAGCTATTCCGAAAATTTCTGCTATTTCAGCATCAGCCATTTCCAATATGTACTTAAAATACAACAGATCTTTCTGTTTCTCCGGAAGCCTCAATATGGCATTTCCCAGCTCCTCGTATCTCTTCCTGACGGATGATCCTGTCTTCCACGGCGTCTTCTCAAGGCTGGGAACCTTTTCCGCCAGATCCATGTCTTCTCCATAATACGCATGCTTTTTCTGTACACTTTGGTGTTTTATAAAGTTTATTGCCACGCTCCTGGAAGTATA
>MVRN01000033.1 GCA_002067965.1 Pelotomaculum sp. PtaU1.Bin035 | reverse complement strand
TGACAAAAGCTTGAAACCCCTTGTATTTACAAGGATTTTCAAGCTTTTGCTCTTCTACAAGTGTCAAAAATAGGATTATACTTTATTTTATAATATGGAACAAGCTATTTGAACCTCCCCAAAAATTATAGCCGTGGAATCTTACCTCCGCAGCCACTGAATTTCCTGAAAATAACCAACATATTACAGCAATTTCATATTTTTTAGTACGGCTTTAATGCTATTTTCCTCATCCGAGGTGACTTCCACCAGAGGGGGTCGCAGTCCACCCACCTGCAGGCCTGTTAAGCTCAGTGCAGCCTTCACCGGCGCCGGGTTGGTGGTAATGAACATTCCTTTAAAGATAGGGATAAGTTCCAGGTGAATTTTTGTGGCTAATGTATTGTTACCGGAGGTGTAAGCGTTAATCATTTCTTTAATGCGCGCACCCGCTAGGTGAGAAGCCACGCTGATTACTCCTTTACCACCAAGCGCCAGGATAGGAAGGGTCAATGAATCGTCTCCACAATAAATTGCAAAATGGTCGGGAAGAGAGAGCTTAAGCTCGCTTACCTGATCCATACTTCCACTCGCTTCCTTAATCGCTACAATATTGCTTACCCGCGCGAGCCTTACCACTGTCTGAGGCAATATATTTACTGAGGTCCTGCCCGGTATATTGTAGAGTATAATCGGCAGATCAGTACTTTCAGCCACTGCTTTGAAATGCTGGAATAACCCTTCTTGAGACGGTTTGTTATAGTAGGGCGCAACCAGCATTACCGCGTCGACTCCCGCTTTTTGAGCAGCTTGGGTCAGGTTGATGCTTTCTTGAGTAGAGTAACTGCCCGTACCGGCAATAACAGCAGCTTCCCCCCCCACTTCTTCAACAATTGCGTTAAACAGCCCGATTTTTTCTTCCTTGCTTAGTGTTGGAGACTCACCAGTCGTACCGGCTATCACCAACCCGTCCGAGCCGGACTGAACCAAGTGGCGAGCCAGTTTTCTAGCCTGTTTGAAATTTATCGTTAAATCTTTATTAAAAGGGGTAACCATGGCGGTGATAACACGCCCAAAATCGTTAATCAATTCTTTCACCTTCTTAATATATTACTCACTCGGCTTAAATTGCCGGTGCAGGACGCGAATGCTTCTTTCTGTATCTTCTTTTTTTACGAGAATCCAAATCGTTGTATAAGAATCAGCAGATTGTAAAATCTGAACTTTTTCTTCTGATAGCGCTTCGATAATCTTAGCCATAATACCTGGGACGCCGGTCATACCGGCTCCAACAACCGCCACCTTGGCACAACCGGGCAAAATTTCGGGGTTAATATCCATGTTTTCAAGAATCTGTTTAGCCCTGGCTGCAACTGAGCTTTTTACCGTAAAGTGGACTGATTCAGGCTGGACGTTTATAAAATCCAAACTAATTCCGGCCAGTGCCAGGGCCTTAAATAACTTACTCTGAAAAACCGGCACGTCTAGATTGTCTTTTGTGGAAACTTTTATCCTTGTAATATCAGGAATATGAGTAATGCCGGTAATTATACGATCTCTGGTTATGTCAATGGTACTCCTATATACTTCACTATGCTTAGTCACCAGGGTACCTGGAGCATCGCTGAAAGTACATTTTATCCTTATGGGGATATCTTTTTGCATGGCAATTTCTACTGCCCGGGGGTGAATTACTTTGGCGCCTTCGTGAGCAAGCTGGCAGATTTCGTTATAGGTTACTGTACCCAAAGGTCTTGCGTCTGAAACAATACGCGGGTCCGCAGTCATTATCCCTTCAACATCGGTGTAAATGTCTACGCACGATGCCTCCAACGCGACACCGAGTGCCGCCGCAGTAGTATCACTGCCGCCCCTGCCGAGGGTTGTAATCTCGCCTTCCTTGGTAATCCCCTGAAATCCTGCGACAACTACAATTTTCCCCTCTTGGGCATGTTTAATGACAAATTGCGGGTCGACTTTTAAAATCCTGGCATTGTTATACCCGTTATCCGTAATTATGCCTGCCTGCCCGCCTGTCAGGAAAATGGCCGGGTGGCCCAACTTCTGGATAGTAGCTGCCATCACGACTCCGGAAATTATTTCCCCGCAGGACATCAGGAGGTCGGATTCGCGAGGCGAAAGTTCTTTATTACAGCCGGCATATGAAAGGAGTGTATCAGTTGCATAAGGCTCACCCAAGCGTCCAATAGCGCTAACAACTACAACAGGGAAATAACCTTCTTGCTTTGTTTCCACCGCCCTGGCGGCAACCTTCCTGCGCATTTCTTCGTCAACCAGGGACGTGCCGCCGAACTTCTGAACAACAAACTTCATACCGGCTCCTTTCTAATGCCGTACGCCACTACTTATTCGGTAAACACCCATATTGAATGACCAGTTCGGCGATTTGGATCGCGTTGGTGGCCGCGCCTTTCCGGATTTGATCTGCCGCCACCCAAATATTCAGACCGTTAGAAATAGAATTATCTTCTCTGATCCGTCCGACAAAGACCTCGTCGCGGTTGGAAGCGAATAAAGGCATAGGATATTTTTTAGCTGCGGGGTCGTCGACCACCACTAGACCGGGAGATTTTTCAAATAGACACCTTGCTTCTGACGCAGTAATTTTTCTCTCGGTTTCTATGTTTATAGATTCAGAGTGGCTGCGGTATACCGGTACTCGAACAGTTGTAGCGGTAATCGCTATTGAATCGTCGTGCAGTATCTTCTGGTTCTCTTTAACCATCTTCCACTCTTCCTTTGTGTAGTCCATGTCCATGAAAACATCAATGTGCGGGATCAAATTAAAAGCAATCTGATAGGGAAAAACTTCAGGTATGATCGTGTCATTCCTTAAAACAGCCTTAGTCTGAGCAGTCAATTCATCAATAGCTTCTAAACCAGCACCCGATACAGCCTGGTAAGTTGATACCACTACCCTTTTTATCTTCGCTGCATCATGGATCGGCTTTAATGCAACCACTGCTATAATGGTCGAACAATTAGGATTAGCTATGATCCCTTTATGCCATTTTACATCTTCCGGGTTAACCTCGGGAACCACCAGTGGTACTGCGGGATTCATTCTAAAATTGCTGCTGTTGTCAATTATCACAGCTCCCCGTTCAACAGCCGCCGGTCCAAATTCTTTACTTGCCGCCCCTCCGGCAAAAAAGACGATATCAGCTCCATTAAATGAATCTGGAGTTGTTACTTCCACGTTATAGGATTTTCCCTTAAAGAGTAACTGTTTGCCTGCAGACCGGGAAGTAGCGCAAAGTTTCAAATCCCCTACAGGAAAATTGCGCTCATCCAGTATTTTCAGGATCTCCTGCCCTACCGCTCCACTAGCTCCGACAACAACTACTTTGTACTGTTTCAAAAAATAACCCCCCCACAATATCATATTATTACTTAATTATATATAATATATATATATATATTGTTATTTCTAATGCATAACCAATAAGGGTTGATACTGTTTACCTTCTCTTGCCTCCAGTATTGTATCTATAATTAAATCCCATTTGGCCACTAAAGAATTCGGCTTTCCGGCCGGATTATCCTGCCCGAAAGGAACCATATAAATGTTTTTCATGTTAAGCAGCAATCCAATATTCTTCGCATTTATGCTAAGTCCATCGTTGGTTGAAACAGCCAGTACTACCGGACGCTGGTTTCTTAATTGAGCTTTAACGGCCATTAATACAGGGCTGTCAGTAATCCCGTTGGCTAGTTTTGCTAATGTGTTCCCTGTACAGGGGGCAACGATTACAATGTCCAGAAGTTTCTGAGGACCGATAGATTCAGCGCCGACTATGGTTGATACAATCTCCCTGCCAGTAATCTCCTCAATCATTTTCTTCCATTGCTGGCTGGCGCCGTATCTGGTATCGATAGCATTGACTGCATCACTTATAATCGAAAACACTGCCGCACCTTCATTAACTAAATTGCGCAACTGCGGTATCACATCATTAAGACAGCAATGAGAGCCAGTCAAGGCAAAACCAACCCTGACTCCTTGCAAACGCATCGAAAGCACCTCCGTTACCAAAAGCCCAATTAACTGCCGGCCGTCCCCTCTGTCAGAATTCTAATGATAGCCTGCGCCAAAATCCTGCCTGCTGTTTTAGGCGCGACCCTGCCCGGAAGGCTTGGCGCAAGGACAGCTTTAATTCCTAAACGCTCCGCTGCCTGAAAATCAGTTCCGCCCGGGTCTGAGGCCATATCAATGATTACCGCCTCAGGGGGTACCCTGGTTAAAACCTCTGCAGTCAATACCGGTGCAGGGATTGTATTAAAAATTACATCTGCTTCACCCAGGCAACCGGCAATATTATGGAAAGAAACGGGAATAAGGTTCATCTCGGAAATTCGGGCCAAATCTGCAGATTTTCTGGCAACAACCCTGGTTTGTGCCCCCATTGCGTCTAATAAACGGGCCAGTGTCTTTCCTGTCCGGCCAAAACCTAAAACATAAGCTGAACTGCCGTGAATAGTAACCGGCAATATTTCCATCGCCATCTGAACAACGCCTTCCGCCGAAGGAATTGAATTAAATATTGCCACGTCATCTAATTTCATCAATTCAATGAGGCGAATATCCAATCGGGAAGTCATCTGTTTCAGTAGTGAACCGGCAAGCCCGGTAAAAACAAAAGCGTCGACTGGCAGTTGCGCCATTATTTCTTCGGAAAGGGCCATAGATTGTTCGGAAAGCAAACAATGTAAAAAACCCTTTTCATCAATGCCAAGAATAGGCAGGATAACCGCCTTAACACCTGCCAGGCATTCTTCTAAACCCGTACAAAGGGTCACTCCGGCACTCCCGCTTTTCACAGGTAACCCCATGACATTTACCCTGGCGTCTGATGCAAGAAGTTCCTCGATCATAACGAGATACCTGGCATCGCCTCCGACAACGGCAATCGTAATCCCTCCAAGATTTGGCTGCATAGCCGCCAAGACCCCCTCAACCCCTAAGGCAACGTTTACCGACATTATATGAGTTACTGGAAACAGAGGTGCTTGTCATTATTTAGTTATAACTAATCAAAAAGCAGCTTATCTAAGCCATAAACCACCCTTTCAAGATGAATTACCTTGCGAATACCCAACAGCACCCCGGGCATGAAGGACTCCCGGGTGATAGAATCATGCCTGATTGTCAGGGTCTGCCCCAGTCCGCCAAAAACAACTTCCTGGTGGGCCACCAGCCCGGGCAGGCGAACACTATGGATGCGGACACCTCCACTCAACTTCCCCCCGCGTACCCCGGCAATATTTTCTGTTTCAGTTGCTAATCCTTGTTGGAAATCTCCCCTCTGTTCTATAATAGCTTCGGCTGTTTTTATGGCGGTACCGGAAGGAGCATCTAGTTTTTGATCATGGTGCAGCTCAATAATCTCCACATGAGGCAAATGCCGCGCAGCTTCAGTTGCAAATTTAATCATTAATAGAGCTCCGATTGCAAAGTTCGGTGCTACCAAACCGCCAATTCCCAGCTTTCGTGAAAGGTCAATTATTTCTTGAATTTGCCCAGGGTTCATACCGGTGGTTCCGACTACTGGGCGCACACCGTGATTGAGACAGGTTATCGTGTTATGATAAACAGCTTGAGGAGCAGTAAAGTCTACCGCCACATCAGGTCGGACCCGTACTAGAAGTTCTTCAATGTCTTTATCTATAACCATCCCAGTATTTCCAGCTTCTATTAATGAACCAATATCGACTCCCTCTCTTTTACTGTCGGCCGCTCCTACCAATTCCAGATCATCAGTGTTCCAGATTGCTTTAACGACCTCGCGACCCATCCGGCCATAAGCACCGGCAACTACAACTCTTAGCAAAATCCCACCTCCAAATAAAAAAATCCTATAAAAACCTGGGCTAACTTTTTAAATTTTATTGTCTTACATATAACTAAATATGTCAATAATAATTAAGCCGCAGTATAATTAAAGCCTAATTTAGTCATAATATTATAAATCAAGAAAGGAAGTGAAAGAGTGAATAGTGATCCGACAATCCTGGCAGAAGAAAGTCACAGTTATCCGTTGATGAGCGGCTGGCCTTATTCCACTTCAGCAATGCCCGGCCCATGGTTCGGGCAAAATCCTGTTGGAGCAATTATTCCTAAAGTGGACATTATTGAAACCGACTCGTCCGTTATCTATATTTTCGACCTTGCCGGCGCGGATAGCAGTAAAATAGAGCTTGAGATATCCGCATCCGAAATCAGCATTAAAGCCCCGGTTGCTACTCCCGACAATAAGCACTTAAATGATAGATATATTTACCAGGAAAGGCCGAAAGGCACTTATGCAAGACTGTTAGCACCCCCGGCCAACGTTAATTTGGATGAAGTAAAAGCCGACTTCAAAGACGGCATACTGAAAGTGAATTTCCCCAAACTATCCAGAAGATCCTAACAAGATAAAAAACAAGGTTATAACCTTGTTTTTATCTTGTTAGGATTCATCAGTTCCAGGGATTATATTCGATGTTTTCGGTATACTTTCCGGAATCACAAGTCTGGTTCCGGCATTTCCCGAAAAACAAGAAAGAGTAAAATCGGCCAACGGATATCCCGATCCTTCAGTCAAAAGATAATATTTTGTTTCATTTGTCTTAAAGTTAATATTTATTTTTTTGTCTGTCAATTTTATTACCCTCCATTATACTGTTTTCTCTATGATATGGTTCTCCAACCTTGCCTTAAAATATTTACATTCACCTTGCCGGTCTCGGGAAAATCATGCCGCTCTACTACCCCCGAGAAAATAAAGGCGTCCGCTCCATGCAAAGACTCCACAACCCCACTGACTACTTCAAATTCAGTCTTGTTTCCACATAGTTTTTCGGCTGGATTAAATGGTTCCGATAAAGCCATTTCCTTGGCATAATCCTGAAAAAGTGCCCATATCAATGACTCAAGCTTCTCGTCAGGCATTAATACGTTCAAGGTTATTTCCTCCATTGCTTCCCGCCTGGAGATCATATGGCTGTGAGCGTACAGCTTTTCCGTCAGGTTATCAACGATATGTTCACTCCTCCCCTCCCGAAGCGGTTGCTGGTGCATGGCCAGCAGTTTCTTAGCCAATGATCTGATTAATAGGTAGTTCCGGTGGACGTTTCCAAGAGCCAGCGGGTGGATCCGCTCCGCCAGTATGGTAAATGCCTTTACCTGTTGGTCATTACTGCAAACACCGGCCTTTTCCCCGGCCAACGCAAGGTAAGAGTATACGTCCTCAATGTTAACAGGAATCCTGGCCGTTGGGTTATTGGGATCTTGCGGATTATAAGCGTTTACCACGCTAGGATCGATCGGACCAAGTTCACCCATTTTACCCATTATGATTTCATCCGCTCCGAGGCATAATAACGTTCCAGCGCTGTAGCAACGGAAGGGGACGATAACGGTAAAACGTGGCGTATATTCCCGGATCAAGTGGACGAGTCGCCAGGGCGTCAGGACGTCACCTCCCCTTGTATAAAGAAACAGATCTATCTGACTGCAATCTCCAGACATCTCCAAGTGCCTGTAAAAAACTTCGGTTACATCCGGGGCAATCCTTGTATGAACATTTTCGCGATCACCGGTGATATAACAGAGAACTACAGAACCTCTAGATTCAGCAATTTGCCTGATTAAGTCAATTCTATGTTGGCGCGCCATGATACACCTCACGCTAATAATTGGTTTCCTTATTAGTATGTCGACAACAGGCAATGTTAATGACAAAATTCCTTATATATTCTTATATATTATTAAATTCAACGGTATAAATTTTTATAACAAGTTAATAATATCGATGGGTACCCAATAATAACATTTTTCAGGAGGTTATTAAATGCACGTGTCATCCCCTTTCAATCCCAACCAGGTAGTAGCACTAAACCAAGGTTACCAGAGCGGTGCAACAGCTTTCCCTATCTCGTTCAGGCCCAATATGCACGGCAATACCGTAGCCTATTCATTCAACCCGTATCTTAGCCAATCCTCAGCCTTCGGCTTAAACCCTGCCTTCAGCAACTCAGCCTTTAATCCTATACTGAACCAGTCAATGGCATGGGGCTGGAATCCTATGATGGCACAAAACATATTCCCCGGCAGCGGCGTGAGCAACTGGAGTCCCCTGGTTAACCCGGCCCAGGCAATGAGCATGGGGTTTAATACTCTCCAGGTAACATCCGGCCTGGCTCAAATGCGGGTAGACCTGCACGAGACCAACAGCGACATAGTTTGTGCTTGTGAACTGCCCAACGTAAGCTTAAATGACCTGAACCTGACAGTAACCGATGACTCCCTGTCAATCTGTTGCACAGCTTTCGCCGGGAACCGGGCAACCAGCTTATTCCGTACCGTAGCTCTTCCCACCTCGATTAAATCAGAGCAGGTTGAAGCGACATATTCAAACGGCATTCTGGAAATCCGGGCTCCTAAATCGGATATGGTTACCAGACGCAAAGTTAAAGTAAACATTTCTTAATTTTAGGGTATGGACTAGTTCCTCATTACTGCCTGTGTACCATAATTCAAACGCCTCGCTCCACTTGTATTTGGAACGAGGCATTTTATGCTCACTTTAACCCACTAAAGTGACTTACGACACAGCCCTTTCTAAATTCTACCGTTTAGAATGAATAGCGATGATAACTTGGGCTGGTCTGATCGAGTTCTACGATAATTACTTCTTCTCCGATTTTTCTTACCGCTTCCCACGGTATAACAAGATGTTGCCTATCTACCCAAAGGTTAATAATATTATTTTTTTTGGGAAGAATGATTGAACGGATTTCACCCGAGTCCACGTCAATATCCATATCAGATTCACCGACCACGCCCAACCGGGCGCCATTGCAAATGTTTATTATTTCCTTTCCAACAAGATCGCCCATCCTCATTTAGCTACCTCCCGCACCTTATATTCTTCGCCAGGACTGAATAACCCTCTGTAAATAAGGTTGAGCCAAAGCCAGAATGATCGAAATTGTAGCCAGTGGTTCCAGGCAAAACTGCCCTAAATGCACCCGCGCCGGTATTTGTAATTCGATAAAGGTGCAAATTAATACAAGGGAAATATATATGCCTCCGGCCACACCGACAAGGTTAGCCATGGCCTGGGAAAGCGGGCTTGATTTGCTTTCACCTATGGATCCCCAGTCTTTTTCCCTGTACCTGTGCTGATGAACCCTTTCACGCAACGAAATTATTACCAGCAATAATACAATCAACCCCAGAATTATTCCGCTGGACATTGTCCCACCTCCGTAATAAATACTATTTGGGACATGTAGCTATTATGATAGAAATTATATTAAAAGCTTATATTTTACCTGTTGAGCCAAAACCGCCGGTGCCACGGCTAGTTTCTCCAAGCTCATCGACTAATTCCATAGTAGCCTCGTACACCGGAAGAAAAGCCAGCTGAGCGATCCTTTCTCCCGGGTTGATTAGATATTCCCTTTCGCTCTGGTTATAGATGGCTATAATAATTTCACCCTTATAGTCGCTGTCAATGACTCCGACAGCGTTTGCCAAAGAAATGCCGTGCTTTGAAGCCAGGCCGCTTCTTGGAAAGACGAGCCCGACAATATGCCTGAAAGGGATCTCAATGGCAATTCCCGTGGGAATTTTTACTCTGCCGCCAGGAGGCACTGCCAAAGGCTCATCCAGGCAAGCCGGCAGATCCATCCCCGCTGAGCCTGTCGTAGCATAGCGGGGAAAAGGTATCGAACGGCCTATTTTTTCAGAAATTTTTTTAACCTTAACGACAATAGAAAAGCTCATATCAGAATTCCCCATATACTTCGTTTTAAATTTAAAAATCCTCCTCAACTGGAGGAATAATTTCTAAAAGATACTTAATTGTTTTAACGCTTTATCCAAATTACCACAGTCTTCCCATGGACCGATAGTAGCCAGGGAAAAATTATCGGGCTTAAGCATTTCCATGGCCAATTCCCGTACATCGGCGGCTGTAACCCTGTTTAACTTTTCGACAATCTCTTCCGGAGGAATAATTTTCCCAAGGTATAGCTGCGATTTTCCCAACCTGCTCATTCGTGTACTAATGCTTTCGAGACTTAATAAAAGATTTCCTTTCAACTGATCCTTCGCCCTCTGAAGTTCCTCCCCCGTCACGCTATTAATACGGATATCCTTAATTTGCTTAAAAATTAGTTCCAACACCTCTTCCACGTTTTGTTTGCTCAAACCTGCATATACACAAAAGAGACCAGTATCATAATAAGAGCTGTGATAAGAGTAAACCGAATAGACTAAACCGCGCTGCTCTCTGATTTCCTGGAAAAGCCTTGAACTCAAGCCCCCACCCAGAATTGTGTTAATAACTTGAAAAGTATATGTATTCTCATGATCTAGGCTCAGCCCCGGGGTCCCCACACATAAATGGACTTGTTCAGTTTCTTTACCGCGGCAGACCACATCGCGCTTGGGTACGGGGATTGTCATAACACGGGCCGGAGCATCACCCGTTCTTGATTCAAGGACAGGGCGAAGTTTACAAATGACTTCTTCATTGCTAACATTACCGGCAACCGCTACAATAATATTACCCGGGTTGTAATGAGCGTTATAAAACTGCATTATTTTATCTCTTGAAAGCTGGGCTATAACCTCGGCAGTTCCGATGATCGAACGGCCAAGGGCATGCCCCTGCCACATTGAACCGGCAAAGATATCATGCACTAGTTCGTCCGGAGCATCTTCGTACATTTTTATTTCCTCAATAATTACATTTCTCTCGCAGTCGATGTCATCCGCATCAAATTTTGAGCCAAAAAGCATATCACATAACAGGTCTACAGCCAGGTCAAAATGTTCATCCAAAACTCTGGCGTAATAACAAGTATATTCCTTAGTGGTAAAAGCATTTAGTTGCCCGCCTACTGCGTCTAGAGTTTCAGCAATTTGCCTGGCTGACCGTTTTTTGGTTCCCTTGAACATCAAATGCTCGATAAAATGTGAAATACCGTTGATTTCAGGATTTTCATGACGTGAACCTACTTTAACCCAGAAACCTATTGCCACAGAGCGGACATTGGGGACTTGTTCTGTGAGAATATGTATATTATTGTCAAGGACGAACTCATGGTACATAACAGGCCCTCCTTAAAGTGCGATTCTTAAACATATTCGTTAAATTCGAACTAATTCCTTTATGCTTTTTATAGATACTGAAAATATCTCACTATTATCTACTTACAAGTCTCACTATTTTTCTTCATGATCATTTATCTCAAAATTTTCTTAATTAAATCCTATGCTGCTCCTGTGAAATAAAAAACCTCATAAGAGAGGTATTAGATAAAACAAGCTATTATTTAATAATAGGCAACTATATAACACAAAATTCCTCCCGGAATATTACATAAACCGATAGTATTCAAAGTATTCTTATTTGCGGTTAATTTCACGGTGCCTCGGAGGACGGGATCCCCGGTCACGAGCCTTGTCACGGTCTTCTTTAGCCGTTCCTTCCGGTGCAGGCAGGGCATCCTTCCTGGAAAGCTTCAAGCGGCCCTGGTTATCATATCCGATAGTTTTTACCAGAATTGTATCTCCTTCCTTGACCACATCCTCCACTTTATTTACCCGGTGGTGTTCAAGTTGTGATATATGAACCAAGCCCTCTTTACCAGGCAGTCCAAGAACACCCGGGATTATTTCTACGAAGCAGCCAAAATCCATTACTTTAATTACCCGCCCGTTATAAAGTTCACCTGGTTTGATCTCTTTAGTTAGGTTTTCTATTATCTGCAAGGCCAATTTACCTTTTTCATGGTCAATAGAAGCGATGAATATTCTGCCATCGTCTTCAACATCGATATCGGCGCCGGTTTCCTCAACGATCTTTTTAATTATCTTTCCGCCAGGGCCAATAACGTCACGGATCTTATCAGGGTCTATCGTTGTATGGATAATCCGCGGAGCATGCGGTGAAAGCTCCGGCCTTGGCGCGGGAATTACTTCAATCATCTTGCCCAGGATGTGCATACGGCCTTCATGCGCCTGCGCCAGAGCACGTTCAAAGACATCCCTGGTAACACCGGCTATCTTGATGTCCATCTGGAGAGCTGTAATACCGTTTGATGTTCCTGCCACTTTAAAATCCATATCGCCCAAATGGTCTTCGTAACCCTGAATATCAGTAAGCACAGTGATATTTTCGCCTTCCTTGATTAAACCCATGGCAACCCCGGCAACCGGCGCTTTGATAGGCACACCTGCGTCCATTAGCGCCAAGCAACTACCGCAAACACTTCCCATAGAAGAAGAACCGTTAGATTCAAGAACTTCGGAAACTAGGCGTATAGTGTAAGGGAATTCTTCCTCGGTGGGTATGACCGCCGAAAGCGCCCGTTCCGCCAGCGCGCCATGCCCTATTTCTCTACGGCCTGGAGACCTCATCGGCCTGGTTTCACCTACACTAAACGGGGGGAAATTATAGTGATGCATAAAACGCTTGGATTCTTCCACCCCTAAGCCGTCCAAGATCTGTTCATCGGAAATCGTACCGAGTGTTACTGCAGACAGGATTTGTGTTTGCCCCCGGGTAAACAGCCCGGTTCCGTGCGGGCGAGGTAAAACACCTACTTCAACGGATATTGGCCGCACTTCGTTAACTAACCTCCCGTCAATACGCAATCTTTCTACCGCTATCATATGACGGACGATCTTTTTCTCAACCGAGTCAATAATTTTATTGATCAAACTCTCTTGTTCCGGAAAAACTTCATCAAACTGTTGGAACAATTCGTTCTTAACCTCTTCAAGATAGGATTCCCGCGCATGTTTAGAAAATCTTTCGTTAACACACCGCCGCAAGGCAACTTCTAAATTTTCCTTTGCCTGCCCGGTTACAGTTTCTACTAGGACATGATCGGGTTCCGCAACAGCCGGAACTATTTTTTCCTTTGCCAGTCCCATTGCCAGGGCTTCATCTCGAAAATTTTCAATAAAACCTACAATTTGTTTTACGGCATCGTGCCCGTAAGAAACAGCCTCAAGGATTACCTCTTCCGGAACCTCCTTTGCCCCTGCCTCAACCATCATCACGGCATCATCCGTACCGGCAATTACGAGATGCAAATCACTTTTTTCAAAGTGGGACAGGATAGGGTTTATTACAAACTGCCCGTCCACCCGTCCCACAATTACACCGCCAATCGGATACAGTAAAGGGATCTCTGAAATATGCAGTGCTGCGGAAGCACCTATCATGGCGGCTATTTCCGGCGCATGGTCCTGGTCCACCGACATGATTGTGGCAATTACCTGGACCTCATTGCGCATTTCTTGAGGAAACAGGGGACGGATTGGCCGGTCTATCAGCCGCCCGGAAAGAACAGCCTTTTCACTTGGACGGCTTTCCCTTTTAATAAAACCACCCGGTATCTTTCCAACGGCATAAAACCTCTCTTCGTAATCTACTGTAAGAGGAAAAAAATCAATCCCCGCTCTGACCTGACCAGCCATTGTTGCGGCCACCAAAACAATAGTATCCCCATAACGGACAAATACAGAACCACCAGCCTGTTTTGCCAGCCTTCCGGTTTCCAAAATCATCGGGCGGCCACCGACGAGAATTTCCCTCCTAAGAACTGGATTAATGGACATTTAGGTACATTACCTCCTGTAACAGAAACATAATATTTAACAAATAATTGATCTTCGACGTTTTTAATATTATTTCCTTTCTAACTAAAATAAAATACATAAACCCTGAGACGACGCAGAAGCGGGTATAACACCCGCTTCTGCGTCGTCTCTACTTTCTTAAACCAAGTTTTTCAATAAGTGAACGATATCGATCAAAATGCCGTTCGCGCAGATAGTTAAGCAAGGCCCTTCTTTGACCGACCATTTTTAATAAGCCTCTGCGAGAATGATGATCACCTTTGTGAAGCTGTAAGTGACTGGTCAGGGTGTTTATCCTTTCCGTCAAAATTGCCACTTGAACTTCCGGCGAGCCGGTATCGTGTTCGTGGAGCTTGTGTTGGGAAATAATGGATTGCTTGTGTTCAGTTGATAAAGCCATGCCGTTCACCTCCTTTTGTTAAAATCGCTGCCGGCCAAGTTAACCGCCGGAGAACGCATTCCCTAGCCCGCAGTTCTACAGAAAAACTACTTCCCAATAATTGTTATAACCAAACGGCCACCAGGAATATCCTTGGCAACAATATCAAAAACTCTGCCTGTCTTGGAAAAAAAACCCCGAAACCGGGTTGCAGTCGGGATACGCCCAGGTATCCCGCTGGCAACGTTAATTATATCCCCTATTGTAATCCTTTCCTGTCTCATATCCCGTAAGCGCTTGCGTGCATGTTCGGTAATGATTACTCTCATCCCAGCTTACACCTTAATATGCCTTGGATTGATATGCCTGTTCGTCTTCCTCCTGGGAAAGAAAGGCAAACAGCGCATCCTGAAAGGCTGTTAACCGGACATTTTCCATATTCGACTGGAGGTAGATATTTTCCAGTTCTTTCCTTAATGACTGAAATTCCTCGCTCAGACAAATCAGAGCGATATAATTAAGCCATTTTTTAATCTCCTCTTCAGAAGAGTCGAATTTTGGAACACCCACAGTTAACGCCTCCTTTTATGATACGGGACGCTTAACGCGTTAATTGTAGCACAAATCCGGTATATATGTAAACGCTGCCTATTAAATATATATTGAAAGAAGTTTTTTTATTCACTTGCTTCCAGCCCCTGCCCTCACCTGAATAATATCCTGCTCAATTTGTTTAACCAAATCAGAGGATGACATGAATCTTTTTTCCTCTCTTAATCGTCTGACAAAATTAACCTTAATGTCTTTCCCATAAAGATCCTGGCAAAAATCCAGTAAGTGGACTTCAACATTCCTTATTTTCCCTTGAAATGTTGGTTTAAAACCAACATTTGCCACCCCGAGATAGGTCTCACAGTCAAAATAAACTTTTACTGAATAAACCCCATTTGCGGGAACAAGCAGTGATTGATCAATGTCCAGGTTGGCGGTGGGAAATCCAATGGTGCCTCCGCGCTTTTCCCCTGCCACAACCTGTCCTTCAATGAATGGGTAGTACCCAAGAAATATAGCTGCCTCAGTTACCTTGCCTTCCGTCAAAAGCTCTCTGATCAAGGAACTGCTTACTACTTGCCTTCCGACCATCACTTGTGAGACAACCCGTAGCTGGTAATAGTACATGGAGGCTTGCTTTTTAAGCAAATCCGGCGTCCCTGTGCCGTGATGGCCAAAAGTATAGTTATAACCAACTACAACACCTCCCGCGCCCAACTCTTCGTGAATGATAGTCTTTATGAAATTTTCAGGTGAAAGCCTGGCAAACTCTAGATTAAAAGGTACCAACAAGAGTACTTCAACACCCAGTCTAGCCATAAACCTTTGTTTTGCTTCCTGTGACAAAAGGAGTGGCGGACAATTATCCGGGTACAAAACAGCCAGAGGATGAGGGTAAAAAGTAAAGACGGCCGGTGTGCCATTAATTTCTTTAGCAAGAGCTACTACTTCAGAAATTAATATTTTATGCCCAACATGCATTCCGTCGAAGTTTCCCAAGCCAACTACAAGTTTACTGTGTTTATATTTTAGCCCCTGCCAGTGCTGATAAACATACAATTTAGCAGACCTCCTGCCTCACGGAGATAGACCAGTACAAATGAATCAGAGCAATACATTTTCTAAGGCAGTCAACACACTGCCAGCAGAGCCGGCAAATGCGGCTCTTAAGCCCGACATCCGGCGGCTGGCAATTACTACGACAATACGCAAACCGGTTTAAAAATGAACCTTCCCGTGTCTTCCGGGTCATGGCTTGTATTAGCTACCGCCAACAGCCCTTCCGGCCCGTGCAGGCGGACCAGCAATCCCTCGGCCAACCCATCAGGTAATTCAGCCACACCAGGCAAGTACAGATTTGAACCCGAACGAACTGCAGACACCGCGCCATTTTTCACCCTGACCGGGGGTAGGCTGGAGAGCGCTTCTTCCATCGAAACAACAATGTTTGCAATGTCTTTAGACCGGATATCTTCCAATGTGCAAGAGTCTGAAATTCTAAAGGAGCCTGCCCTTGTTCGCACCAGAAAAGACATACAGGCACCGCATCCCAGGTATTCACCAATGTCTGTGCAAAGTGACCTGACATATGTCCCTTTAGAGCATGTTAAGTGCAATAGCGCCACCGGCTTCGGACTACCCCAGCCGGTGCCCCGAATATATTCAAGAGAATGTATGGTCACGGCCCGGGCCTGGCGTTCGACAGACAAACCGGCCCTGGCTAGTTCGTAAAGCTTCTTCCCATGCCACTTTAACGCGGATACCATCGGCGGCACCTGGCTGATCTCCCCGGTAAACGCCGGTAAGGAAGCCCTAAAGGCCTTCTCTGTAAGATGCGAGGCATCCCGTTCATTGATCACTTCACCAAAAAAGTCACCCGTTGAGGTGGTAACCCCAAAAGTTATTTCAGCACGATACTCTTTATTGTCATCTATCAGAAACCGGACTATGCGGGTGGCCCGGCCCAGGCAAACAACCAGCACCCCGGCCGCACCCGGATCCAATGTCCCGGCATGCCCTGCTTTATTTATTTTAATAGAACGGCGAATAAAATTAACAACGTCGTGAGAGGTCATCCCCGGAGGTTTCAGCACATTGATAATTCCGTTCATGGTATTCCCCCCCAGTTGCAGAAACTGCCGCCATAACCACCTTTTTCTCAATTATTCCCATTTTGCCCCTTACTTCGCAACCTGCGGCCCGGGAGTGACCCCCACCACCGAAAAGAGCAGCCAAACGGTTAACGTCCACATTTTCTTTGGAACGAAAACTGATTTTATACCTGCCGGCCGACAACTCATGGAAAAGCAAGCCAACCTCAATACCCTTAATCGATCTTGCGTAGTTAACGATCCCCTCTGTATGCTCGTCTTCAGCCCCAACTTCCCGGAGCATATCACGGGTTACAGTCATCCACGCCACTTTGCCGCAAGCGCTGAAAGAGAGGGTCTTTAACGCCACACCTAACAGAAGCTGGGCAGCCCGTGTTTTTTCTTCGTAAAGCTGGACATTAACCCAAGAAATAGGTACACCAATCTCAAGCAAACGTGCCACCCGCCGATGGGTATCAGGCGTGGTACTGTTATATTGAAACGAGCCCGTATCGGTAGCTATAGCTGTATATAAACAAATAGCCGCATCCAAAGATATTTCCAAATCCATCAAATTCATTAAGTCAAAAATGATTTCCCCAACCGCCGCTGCCCGTGGATCTGTGTATCTGAACGTTCCAAAAGAGTTTGAACCGTTATGATGATCAATATTAATCACAGCCAAATCCCGCCCGGGTAAATCGCTATAACCGTCTCCCAGCCGTTCCATTACGGGGCAGTCCAGGACAATGAGCATATCGTATTTATCTTCCGGCGGCTCACCTACCCAAAAACTCTGCAACCCAGGTAAAAATTTATAAATTTCAGGCACTGGGTCTGGACCGGCCATAGTTACTCGCTTACCAAGCTGTTTTAGAGTTAAACCCAAAGCCAGCATCGATCCGAGGCAATCGCCGTCAGGCATGATATGGCCGCATATCAATATGCGTTCAGATCCTCTGATGGCGCGGGCAATGTCCTTAAGCTTACTCACTGGAAATGCCACCCTTCTCCCGGATTTCTTCCATTAGCTTAATTAAGTGGGTACCACGGCCTATTGATTGATCAAGCTTAAAGGTAATTTCCGGCGTGTAACGGAGCCGGATCCGCTTGCCTAGTTCACCACGGATAAATCCCTGCGCTTTCGATAGTACTTCGATGGTTGCTTTCTGATCAGCAGGATCTCCGAAAACACTTGCAAAAACATCAGCATATCGTAAATCCTTTGATACCTTTACTGCGGTGATACTTACAAAACCAATCCTCGGATCTTTTAATTCGTCCCGTAATAATTCAGATACTTCCTTTTTTATGGCCTCTGCCAACCGCTCTGAACGGAAAGACAACGCCAAGCACCCCCTTGCATTAGAGGTTACATTCTTAACGATAATAAATCGAATGAAACTGCTATTAATTTATATTAGGTATTTATGCAATGGAACCGTGCCTTAAATCTCAGACGCCTGAAGTAAAATTTAAGAAAGTTCCCTTTTTATAGCTTCAACGGTAAATGCCTCAATAATGTCTCCCTCCTGGATTTCGTTGAACTTTTCAAAAGCCAGTCCGCACTCATATCCTTGTACCACTTCTTTTACGTCGTCCTTGAAGCGTTTCAGGGAATTTAATTTTCCTTCATGGATCACAATGCCGTCACGCACCACCCTTATACCGGAGTCCTTTTCGATCTTTCCTTCCAAAACGTAGCAGCCCGCGATAGTACCGATCTTTGAAGCCCTGAAAATTTTTCGTATTTCGGCCCTGCCAAGAGTTATTTCTTTATATTCCGGCTCCAGAAGCCCACTCATGGCAGCCTTGACGTCTTCAATCGCCTCGTAGATCACCCGGTATAGCCGCATATCAACCTTCTCATTTTCAACAGCTTTTCTGGCATTAACATCGGGACGCACATTAAACCCCAGAATAATTGCGTTAGACGCCGATGCGAGCATAACATCAGTTTCGGTAATAGCGCCTACACCGCCGTGAATTATGTTAACTTTCACCTCGCCGGTATTCAGCCTTTCCAGCGCCTGGCGTAAAGCTTCAACCGATCCCTGGACATCCGCCTTGACAATGATACCAAGTTCCTTGATTTGACCTTCCTGGATCCTTTTGAACAGGTCATCCAGGGATATCCTGGTGTTAATTTTTAACTCTTCTTCACGTTTCCTTACCTGTCTGCGAGAAACTATACTCCTCGCTAATTTTTCGTCCTGTACAACTATAAATACATCGCCCGCCATAGGAGCCTCAGAAAAACCTAAGACTTCAGCTGGTGTGGAAGGCCCGGCTCTTTTTATTCGACGACCCTTATCATCGATCATGGCGCGTACTCGGCCGAAAGCGGAACCGGCAATGATGGTATCGCCGATATTCAGGGTACCGTTTTGTACCAGCACGGTAGCCACCGGACCGCGACCTTTATCAAGTTCTGCCTCAATTACTGTGCCCCTTGCCAGCCGTTCCGGATTTGCCTTTAATTCTTTCATCTCAGCTACCAGCAGGATCATTTCCAAAAGCTCTTGTAAACCCTCTCGCTTTAGGGCTGATACATTCACACAGATAGTATCCCCGCCCCACTCTTCGGTTATCAATCCGTGTTCGGTAAGCTCCTGCTTCACCATATCCGGGTTGGCGCCGGGTTTATCCATTTTGTTAATGGCCACAATAATCGGCACTTCAGCCTCTTTGGCGTGATTTATTGCCTCAACGGTTTGAGGCATTACCCCGTCTTCCGCTGCAACCACAAGGATGGCGATATCGGTAACCTGCGCGCCGCGCGCCCGCATAGCCGTAAATGCTTCATGTCCCGGAGTATCGACAAAGGTGATTCTCTTTCCACCGTGCTCAACCTGATAGGCGCCAATATGTTGGGTAATTCCGCCCGCTTCAGTAGCAGTAACATTAGTTTGCCTGATAGCGTCCAGAAGCGAGGTTTTACCATGGTCAACATGGCCCATTACCGTTACGATACAAGGTCTCAGCGCCAGATGACTGGAATCCTCCTCCGGTTCCTGCATCAGTACCGCTTCCATATCAACTGGGAGTTTTACCTCTACTTCATAACCAAACTCCACTGCCAGCAGGGTGGCAGTATCGCTGTCGATCTCCTGGTTAATCGTCGCCAGGACACCGAGTTGCATTAATTTCTTGATTAGTTCAGCCGGGCTTTTATGCATCTTCAAGGACAGTTCCTGTACGGTTACAGACTCACCTATTACAATGGGTTTTTTCTCTACCGGCTGGGCGGGCCCGGCTTGCTGACGTTCCTGAGCTTTGACGGCTACTTTTCTACGATGCCCACTCGTAGCCGCTTTCGTCCGTAATCTATCACCAGCAACATCATCCAAAACTGAACGTTTATCGTAACGGCCTTTACCGGGTGGCCGGTTGGCGCCCGGTTTGGCCGGTTGTTTCGGCTTATCCTGTACTTTGGCTTTATCCCCGAAGGTACGCTCTTTATCATCAGAACGTCCCTGCGGTTTCACAGCCGTTAAATCCGGTTTCGGTCTGGCTCCCTGCCCGGCGCCGGTATGAAGAGGCCATTCCGTCGACTTTGGCCTTGCCCCTTGCGGGCCTACAGGTTTTGGCACATGCTGACCGCCCGGCCTTGCCCCTCGTGGACTACCAGGCCTTGGGCCCTGCTGGCCGCCAGGTCTTGGTCCTTGTGAGCCACCGGGCCTGGGGTGCGTACCCGCCTGTTTTTGGTCGGCAGGCTTACCCGCCCTTCTATCGGCACGTTCGTAACGCTGAGCAGGTCCTGTACTTTGAGCAGGCCGGTTCTGTTGCGGCCTGCTTTTTTGCGGACGCTCCTGATGCATGCGGTCCTGAAACGGCCGGTCTTGCTGGGATCTTTCTTGCTGGGATCTTTCTTGTTGCGGATATTCCCGCAAACCATTTTTTGGCAATCTGTCGTTTTGATCCCGTTCTTGCTGAGACTTGCTTTGTAAAGAACCGCCGGACTCTTGACGTTCTTGAGGTCCCTCTGCCGGCCTGGGCTTTGTTCCCTGGTTGCTTCTTGTCTGTCCACCCCAGGTCCTGGCCGGTAGTTTTTCCCCTTGTTTAGATTTTTCTTCAAAACGCCGGTCCGGCGGACGTGATGGAACCCGGTCAACCAGGCCTGGACCGTGGTAATAGTTCGTTTCGGGGCTCTTTCCACTTTTTCTGTTTTCGCCTTGCTGTATTTTTTGGGGCTTCCTGGCTTCTGTTGCTGATGGAGCACCGGATAAAGTCTTTACAGGAGCCGGTTTCCCGGCCGGAGAATCCCCTCTTTGAAAATATTGATGCAATCGTTTGATCTCACTGTCTTCTAACGTACTCATATGTGACTTGATATTTATTCCCATAACACTTAATCTATTTATTATTTCCTTACTTTCTATGTTAAGTTCCTTAGCGATTTCATGCACCCGTTTCTTTACCATATAACCACCTCCAAGATTTTAGTTATATACGGTCAACATCTCCCCTTTCCAAAGCTCCGAGGATTCTCCTGGCTAAAAGCTCATCAGTAAAAGCTACTGCCGAACGTGGCGCCTTACCAATTAACCTTCCCAGTTCCACCTTTGAACCAAAAGATACTGTCGGAATATTTTTAGAGCCGGCCAGCACCGACAATTCCCGCCGGGTGCGGCCCGAGGTATCTTTAGCAATTACTAACAATTTTACTCTACCTCTTGCCAGAGCATCTTTTACAGCAAAATTACCTGACATCAACTTGCCGGCTCGTTGCCCCATGCCGATTATCCAGTCGATGGACACCTATTTCACCAACTCTTTTGATAATATCTCAATAACTTCGGGGGATATCGGACGCTGGAGAGCTTTTTCCAGGCGTTTCCCCTTCAAAGCTTTCTTGAAACACTCTTTCTCCGGGCAGATGTATGCGCCACGGCCGGAGCGTTTCCCGGTAGAGTCTATCTCAATTATCTCATCGGGCGTTCGTACTACCCGGATTAACTGTTTTTTGGGCTTCATCTCCTGGCACCCTACACACATCCGCTGGGGTATTTTTTTTACCTTGGGCACCGGCCTGCCTCCTATTCATCCTAGCTTTCATAAACCTCATCGTATTCCTCGGAATATATTTCCTGCATTTGCGACTCACTCTTTATATCAATTTTCCAGCCGGTTAGCTTGGCAGCAAGTCGCGCGTTCTGCCCTTCTTTTCCGATAGCCAGGGAAAGCTGGTAATCTGGAACTATTACCCTAGCCACCTTTTCTTCATCCCATATCTCAACAGCCACAACTTTTGCAGGACTCAAAGAACTGGCGACGAACTTGGACGGGTCTGGATTCCATTTAATAACGTCGATCTTTTCACCATTCAGTTCACTGACAATATTTTGAACCCTCATCCCCTTCGGCCCAACACAGGCGCCAACCGGATCAACATTTTCGTCTTTGGAGTACACGGCAATCTTTGAGCGGGTACCCGCCTCCCGGGCGATAGCCTTAAGTTCTACAACACCTTCATGCAATTCGGGCACCTCCAGTTCGAAAAGGCGTTTCAACAGGCCCGGATGAGTGCGTGAGACCAGGATCTGGGGACCTTTAGTTGTTTTTCTGACCTCAACAATGTATGCCTTAATCCTTGCCCCATGCCGGTAATCTTCACCCGTCATCTGCTCCGAAGGAGCCAGTATAGCTTCAGTCTTCCCCAATTCAATCAGCACATTTTTCTGTTCAAAGCGCTGAACAATACCTGTAATTATATCCCCTTCACGGTTCACAAACTCTTCAAAAATAATATTTCTTTCTGCTTCACGAATTCGCTGAACAACTACCTGCTTCGCGGTTTGAGCAGCAATACGGCCAAAATTTCGCGGGGTAACCTCAGTTTCCACAACATCACCCAGCTCATAACTGGGGTTAATTTTCTGCGCTTCCTCAACGGTTATTTCCTGGCGCGAGTCTTCCACCTGATCAATAACCAAACGCTGTGTATAAACTCTAAAATCCCCCGTATCTCGATCTATGTGGATACGGGCGTTCTGAAGCGACCCAAAATTCCGCTTATATGCAGAAAGCAAGGCTGCTTCGATAGCCTCCAGCAAGACATCTAACGCAATACCCTTTTCCTTTTCCAAGTCCTTCAGGGCTTCCAAGAATTCAATATTCATACTACTTCCTCCCTGAACAATTAAAGTTCCCCCGCCAGCCGTGCCGACGCTACCTGCTCTATGGGAATAAACATTTCCAATCCTTCCATATCAAGTACCACGTTACTCATGCGCATACCCTTAAGGCGGCCGTTAAACTTTTTCCGGCCGTCAAGCGGCACATATGTGGTAATATTAACCAACCTACCTACAAACCGGTTAAAGTCATCAGGTCTCTTTAATGGCCTTTCAATACCGGGTGAAGATACTTCAAGAATATAGGAATGTGGTATCGGGTCCTTTTCCTCAAGCAACCGGTCTATCTTTACCGATACAAAACGGCAATCTTCATGGCTTATACCCCCCGGTTTGTCAATAAAAATCCTCAAATACCAGCGGCCGCCTTCCTTCAAAAACTCAACGTCCACCAGTTCTATCCCAGCTTCTTGAACAATAGGCGATGCCATTTGTTGAATAAACTTTATTATTTGACGGCCGGCCACTGGGACTCCTCCTAATTCCCTTATATAATTATTTTTTTCCGAACCATGATAAGACGAAAGAGTGGGCGTTACCCACTCCTCTAAAAGTTAAAATCCCTACCTTGCCTGCAAACCACTTAGAGTATATCATAATAGACATTTGCTGACAAGGTCAATCTGCTTGCATCTCTCTTGCGTCTGTCATAATTTCCGCCATAATATTGACGGTATCGAATGCTGCTTTTGGCCTGCCTAGCGCCGCAGCGGCGCGGGCCATCATTTCCAGCCGGTCCGGCTCCATAAAGTATGCCTTTACCTGCCCGGCCAAATCCCGCATATTTAACCTTAAACCGGCCCCCACGGCAGCCATGAATTCTGTATTCCTTTCTTCCTGCCCCGGCAGCGGGTCAATAATCAAGATTGGCAGCCCCATGGCCATCGCTTCCGCGCAGGACAGCCCGCCTGCCTTCCCTACCATCAAATCCGACGCGGCCATCAATTGATGGACGTTATCAACAAAACCGAAAACTTTTATCTTACAAGATAGACCCGGCGCAATCTTAACCAGTTTTTCTTTCAGTGCAGTATTAGTGCCAGCCACAACCATCAACTGGCAATTAAAGGCAGAACCCCCAAGCTCTCTAACCGCCGTTGCCAGGCACCCCATCCCGAGCCCCCCGCCCATGATCAGGATTACCGGAAGGTCAGGATCCAACCCAAGCCTTTCCCTTAATTCTTTTTTATCGTAGAGAACAGTAAAAGCCGGATCTATTGGTATCCCCGTAATACATACTTTAGACGGGTCAATCCCGAACTCTTCACACTGTAAGCGCATCTGTTCCGCTCCGACCAGATAGTAATCCACCTCAGGGAAAACCCAAAAAGAATGGATCGTAAAATCGGTAATAGCGGCAAAAACCGGCCCTTCAAAGATCCCTTTCTTTTTCATGCTGGACATAATGCCCAGAGGAAAGGGGTGCGTGCAAACTATGACTTCAGGATTAAAATCTTTTATGAATTTAACCAGTCTTGGCGCTGCTACCAGGTTTAATACCCGGTTAAATTCAAACTTGCCCCTGCCGGACAAAGGCTGGCCCCTCTCAGCCTGACGGTATAAATACCCATATATTTCCGGACTCATTTTCAGTATTTCCAAATATGTTCCCAAAACGAGTTTTTCCAGTAAAGGACTGGCATAGTGGAAGGTATCCAGGATGATTACCTCTGTATCCGGGTAGATACAACCGGCCGCTTTTTTCAGCGCTTCGGCCGCCCGCATATGCCCCGTTCCGACTGTAACTGATAAAATTAGGATTTTGTTAATCATTACAACCTACCCAATAACTCCATAACATATTTGTCCAACTCATCTACTGGGATAATCATAACTTCTCCGGTCCTGCGCACACGGATTTCAACCTGATTATTTGTTATGGCCTTAGTCCCGATAGTAATCCGCAGTGGATAACCGATCAGGTCGGCATCTTTGAACTTTACTCCGGCACGTTCCGGGCGGTCATCAAACATTGCTTCAATCCCTGCTCCAACCAGCCGGCCATATACATCTTCCGCCATAGCCATCTGTGATTCGTCCTTCGTACTGACAGGCACGACCACAGCATGATAAGGCGCTATTGCGGCTGGCCAGATAATCCCGTCCTTGTCGTTGTTCTGCTCAATTGCCGCAGCCATCGTCCGGGTGACCCCAATGCCGTAGCAGCCCATGATAACCGGCCTGCTCTGGCCGCTTTCATCACGGAAAAAAGCCCCCAACACTTTGCTGTACTTGTCCCCCAATTTAAAAATCTGCCCGACCTCGATCCCCTTTGCCTCCAATAGCGCCCCGCCACACCGGGGACACGGCTCACCGGCCCGTACCATCCTGATATCACAAACAATGTCCGTGGTGAAATCACGAACCGGATTGACATTTGTTAAATGGGTATCGTCCATATTAGCGCCGCATACAGCATTAACCATGGCCGCTACCTCCGGGTCGGCAACTATTTTAACACCTTTGAGATTCACCGGACCGGCAAAACCAACCATCGCCCCAGTTACATCCCGGACGGTATCCGGTCCGGCCAGTTTCAAACGCAAGCAAGTCAAGGCGTTTGACAGTTTAATTTCATTGACGTCCCGGTCCCCCCTGACCAGCGCCGCCACAACTTCTTTCTCTGTTTCGTAAAGCAGAGTTTTAATAATCTTATGAGGTGGCATGCGCAAAAATTCTGCTACTTCTTCCACAGTGTGAGAACCAGGAGTCAGGACCTCGCCAAGAGGCTTTTGATCCTCCCCCGAGTCCGCAGTTGCACAGGCTGGCGCAGCTTTTTCCACATTGGCGGCATATTCACACTCCCCGTTCTCACAAAACAGTACTGACGCTTCCCCGGAATCGGCCAGGACCATGAATTCATGAGTATCACTGCCCCCAATAGCGCCGGAATCGGCTTCCACCGGCCGAAAGCGCAATCCGCACCGCCGGAAAACCCGAGTATATGCTTCGTGCATTTTCATATAGCTTACCTGCAAACCTTCATTATCCCGGTCGAAAGAGTAGAGGTCTTTCATAATAAATTCCCGGCCGCGCAGCAAACCGAAACGTGGCCGCCGCTCATCCCGGTATTTATTCTGAATCTGGTACAGTAAAAGTGGAAGCTGCTTGTAAGAGTTGACCTCCCCCCGTACTAGAGCGGTAATAATTTCCTCGTGGGTGGGTCCCAGGGCAAATTCCCGGTCATGCCGGTCTCTTAAGCGAAAGAGTTCGGGCCCATATACATCCCAACGCCCAGACTCCTGCCAAAGCTCGGCCGGCTGGATAATCGGCATAAGCAATTCCTGCCCGCCCTGCCGATCCATTTCCTCCCGGATAATCTGACTAATCTTCTTAAGCACACGAATGGCTAAGGGTAAATAAGTGTAGATTCCCGCAGCGTCACGGCGTATAAAACCAGCCCGCAACAAAAGCTGATGGCTGATTACCTCCGCCTCAGCAGGCACTTCCCTTAATGTCGGCGCGAATAACTCCGTCGTTCGCATGATACTCCTCCCGGCGCATATTTTATAGCAATTCTACTTCTTTTAGCAATTCTTCCACAAGCTTTTCTTCAGGCACTTTGCGGATTACCTTACCTTTTCGAAAAATAAGCCCTGCTCCTTTACCACCGGCAATACCAACATCAGCCTCTCTAGCCTCGCCGGGACCGTTGACCACGCAACCCATAACAGCTACTTTGAGCGGCTTATCCAGGAACTGAAGCCTTTCCTCCACTTCCTCGGCGATTTTAATCAGTTCGATTTGCGTACGCCCGCATGTAGGGCAGGAAATCAGTTCAACACCTCTCTTGCGGATCCCCAAGGCTTTAAGTATATCGTAACCCACCCTGACTTCATGAAGGGGGTGCCCGGTCAGGGACACCCTAATCGTATCACCAATCCCTTCATTTAAGAGTATTCCAATCCCGACAGCGGATTTAACTGTTCCGGACCTTACGGTACCAGCCTCGGTTACCCCGATATGAAAGGGATAACCAACTTTATCCGCTAGAAGGCGATATGCCTCCAACATCAAAATAAGGTCGGAAGATTTTAAAGATATCTTAATATCAGTAAAATTAAATTCCTCAAGCATTTTTACATGACGCATGGCGCTTTCGGCCATCGCTGCAGCAGTAATACCGTTATATCGCTCAATCAGTTCCTTTTCCAGTGATCCGGCGTTTACTCCGATGCGGATCGGCACCCCGTAATCCCGGGCCGCCGCTGCCACCTTTTCGACCCGTTCGCGCCCGCCAATATTGCCAGGGTTTATTCTTAACCCGTTCACTCCCGCTCTTATCGCCTCCAGCGCCAGGCGATAATCGAAGTGGATGTCAGCAACCAGAGGTATATTTATCCCTCTCAGAATCGCAGGCAATGCCTCTGCCGCCTCCAGGTCAGGTAGAGCAACCCTGACGATTTCACACCCACTGTCAGTCAGTTCTTTAATTTGGGAAATTGTGGCACGGACATCTCTGGTGTCGGTATTGGTCATGGACTGAACACTTACCGGAGCCCCGCCGCCAACCTGCACTTTGCCGACAAAAACAGGCTTTGTTCTTCTTCTCTTCATCGTTGTCCCGGTACCTGATCTAACACATATATCTGCAGGATGTCATTATAAGTAATTACCACCATCAGCAGCAGCAGCAGCCCCAAGCCTACCAGGTGAATATAATTCTCCTTGATAGGGTCTAACGGCCGTCCACCTACTTTTTCCCAGGCCAGGAACAGGATCCGGCTGCCGTCCAAGGCCGGGATCGGGAATAGATTAAATAATCCCAGATTTATACTCAAAAAGGCTGCCAATTGGAGCAGGAAAAAAAAACCTACTTGCGCGGCCTTGCCAATTTCATTAACCACCCGCACCGGGCCGCCAAATTCTGCCGGCGCCTGGCCGAAAATCATTTTAGCTAAAAAGTCCAGTACCATTAAAGTTATTCTTCCGGTCCACTCTGCTCCCATTAACGCGGCAGGAACCAAGCCCATTTTCTTGTAGCCGGATTCCGGCACAATACCAATCTTCCCCTGGCCATTTTCATCTTTTATTGTTATTATTTCAAAATTATGTTCAGTATCACCCCGCAGTACGGTTACGGCTATTTTTTCCTCCGGTTGTTCGTTGATTAAAGAGACAACCTCTTCCCAGGCCTCCACCCGCAGGCCGTTTATAGCTACAATTTTATCTCCCGCGGCAAGACCGGCTTCCACCGCGGGGTAACCGGGTAATACGTCCTTTATCCCGGTTGTGGCAATGGGAAAGCCTTGAATCATAAAAATAAGCACCAGCAAAACCATGGCCAGCAAAAAATTCATCAGCGGTCCGGCAAAAATCACGGCTACTCGCTGTCCGATAGTTTTTTTATTAAAACTTCGCTCATCATCTTCGATCTCTTCCTCATTTGGATCCATTCCCGCCATGCGAACAAAACCACCTAATGGCAGGACGCGCAAGTTATAAGAGGTCTCTCCTCTAGGGATACTGAACAACTTGGGTCCAAATCCCAGGCTGAATTCATATACTTTGACACCGGCCAATTTAGCGACTGTAAAGTGACCAAGCTCATGAAATAAAATTAACATCCCGAACACAAACACTGATGCGATAAAAGTTAACATCAGACACACCACCTTAAGCTCTTTATCAACTCGACCCCGGTTTTCCTAGCCCAACGGTCGGCTTCCACAATTTCCTCAAGACCCGGCCGGCTGACTGTCAGGTGCTTTTCCATAACCGCGCCAACCAGAATAGGAATTGTCTGAAATCGGATCTCTCTTTTTAAAAATGAGCTAACAGCAATTTCATTTGCCGCATTAAGCACAGCCGGCATGGTTCCGCCGGTCTCTCCGGCATCATAAGCAAGTTTTAATGAAAGAAATTTATTAGCGTCAGGAGCCTCAAAAGTCAATCCCTGTAGATCGATTAGCTTCAACCTAGGAAAACTACCAGGGAGGCGCTCCGGATAGGTCAAGGCGTACTGAATGGGCAGACGCATGTCCGGCAACCCCATCTGCGCTATAACCGATCCGTCGAGAAACTCAACTGCCGAATGTATTATACTTTGCGGGTGAACAACAACCTCAATTTGTTTATAGCATACCCCAAACAACCATTTTGCTTCAATAACTTCAAGCCCTTTATTCATCAAAGTCGCTGAATCAATTGTTATTTTTTCACCCATTTGCCAGTTCGGATGACAAAGCGCCATATCAACAGTTACGTTTTCCAAATCCACCTTATTCATAGTACGAAATGGCCCTCCGGAAGCCGTGAGAATGATTTTTTGAACAGCACTTTGGCTTTCGCCGTTCAGGCACTGCCAGATCGCCGAATGTTCACTGTCAACGGGAAGGAGAGCAGCTTTCTTCCGGGCAACCAGGTCCATGACCAGATGTCCGGCGGCTACAAGTGTTTCTTTATTTGCCAGAGCAACAACCTTACCGGCGCTAATTGCGGCAATGGTCGGGAGGATCCCCAGCGTGCCCGTTACTGCAACCACAACTATATCAGCCTGCGGCAGCTTGGCCAGGCTTTCCATCCCAGTTCTCCCCCACGCTAGATCCGGGGTCTCAGAGGGAACAAGCTCACCACGAAAATGATTTAGTTCCTGTTCACCAGCTATAACAGCAACTTCAGGCTGGAATTCTTTCACCTGTTCCGACAAAACACGCCAGTTTTTTCCGGCTGCCAAACCCACCACTTTAAATTTACCGGGCAGGCTGCGAATAACTTCCAATGTCTGCCGGCCAATGGAACCGGTACTGCCAAGGATTACTACTTTTTTCATGATAGCTCCCAAAATATCTTAATTGTATATTCTTACTTGACTTTCTTATTATTATTTTACTTAAGTTTCACTACTCCTGATTTTATTGTCGCCTGTATGGCAATCAACAAGATCGGGCCCATCACCAAACCCAGAAATCCCATCGTTTTTAAGCCGGCATACATTGCCAGAAGAGTTGCCAGAGGATGAAGGCCGATACTGGCAGAAACAATTTTGGTTTCGGATACCTGCCGTACCAATAGCACTACTCCATATAAAACTATTAGTTTAATTCCAAAACTGGCAGCTCCTGTGGCAAAGGCCCAGATTATCAAGGGGAGATAGACCGTTGCCGGGCCAAGGACAGGGATAAGGTCAAAAAAACCCACTAATAAACCTATTGTCAGGGCGTAATTCGCACCGATTAAATAGAAACCCATAATGCTCAAAACAGTGGTTATGGATATCAATATAGCCTGGGCACGCAGATAGCCTACAAAAGCTGTAGATATTTCGTGCATTACTTGAACAATTTTCTCTCCCCATGGGTCCGGAATAAAACGCAATAAAAATTCAACAATCTGGTAGCGGTCCCGCGCAAAAAAATATGTGGCCAGCCCGCTCACCACTAGGATAGTCAGTGTACCTGGAACCATTGAAACAACTTGTAGAATTGAATTCACAGCCCCGCTGATCAGACCCTGGAGATTTGCAGCAAGACTGGTTATATTCTGCTCAAGGTTGGCAGTAACCCCCGGAGGAAGATTTACATAAAATGCCGTTGCTTTTTCAAGCAAATCTTGATAATAAACCCTGAATTCCGAGGCAATCCCAGGCAATGAAACAGAAAGCTGAATCAACTCCGCAACCAGTTGCAATATAACAGCGGTAAAAATAATCCCGATTCCGCCAAATACAATAACCATAGCCACAAGGGTGGAAATTCCGCGGGGTAATTTTGCCCTGTGCTGCAAAGTCCTGATTACAGGCTCCATCAGGATACTGAACACGAGGGCGATAATAAACGGAACCAATATTGGCAATACGTACGTTATAGCAGCCATTACAATTACAACAGCTATAAATATATAAATGATTACAAGCAAGGTTTTTTGCACTTTTAAACACACACCTCAACTTATTATAAATAACCTCACGTAATAGTAGACGAGAGGAGCGGTAAACAAAGCGCTGTCAAAACGGTCGAGAATCCCGCCGTGTCCTGGTATCAATGAACTGGAGTCTTTTAGTCCCGCTTGCCTTTTAAATGCTGACTCGAGCAGGTCACCCACCTCGGCGGCGGCCCCCAGCAACAGTCCCAACAATAACAACTTGGGCATGTGCATGGATAAAAAAGGATAAATAATTGCAAATAAATATGCGATAAATGTGCTTCCCAGCAAACCACCCATGGCTCCTTCCAGCGTTTTTTTCGGACTTAATACCGGAGCTATCCGTCTCCTGCCGAAAGCCCTTCCAACAAAATAAGCAGCAGTATCACAGGTCCATGTTCCGGCAAACATAAAAATAAGCCAGATCCACCCGTCAGGCAGGGTCCTCAAAAGGTAAAAATAACACATAAGGCCCACATAAAGCGTTCCCATCAGGGTACCCGCACTGTCCAGGAGCGAGTAACACGGATAACACACTACAGTCGCGATCAACTGCATAAACAAAATAACCGTGATGGTCGGCCCCGGATAACCGTCATGATAAAGATATGCGCCGCTAACTAAGATTAAACCTCCGGCCATGGCCAGCCATAACGAAGGTTTGATTCCCAGCCTGGAAAGCATCTCCGTCATTTCACTTAATCCAAGAAAAATTATTAATCCGGTCAACAACAGCAGTGGGACACCCGCATGCCAAACAGCCAGGACAATCACAGGTGCGCCTACTAAGGCGCTCAAAACTCTTTGATAGAGCACGTTTTCACCAACCTGTCCGGTTGTTTATCAGATTTCAAAGCCCCTCACATATATAAAGTAAAGGGACACACCTCTCTTTGGAGCCTTACTTTGGGGTCGGAGGAATGTCCCCAACGGATGAAGTTGCCGTTTCAGACTTTTGGGGGTAGAATCCCTCACCGAAGTCCCGAAGTTTGGCGGAAGCTAAACGAGTTCACTCGTCCTTTAACCCTCCGAAACGACGCTCCCGCCGCTGGAAATCAACCATGGCACGCAATAAGTGAATGCGCCGGAAGTCGGGCCACAGCGTGGAAGTGAGCCAAAATTCTGTATAGGCCAACTGCCAGAGTAAAAAGTTGCTTATCCGGAAATCACCGGAGGGCCTGATTAATAAATCAGGGTCGGGCTGGCCTGCCGTATATAGGTGGGCAGCGACCGTGTCATTATTAATCTGGCCGGCCTTCAGGCGGCCTGTTTCAACATCGGTTGCGATAGCGCGGATTGCGTCGATAATTTCCGTGCGCCCTCCATAGTTCAGTGCCAGGTTCAGAATCAACCCATTATTATCACTGCTTAATTTTACAGCTGCTGACAGGGCATCCAGGGCTGGCCGCGGCAACTCACCCAACCTGCCGATCGGGTTAATACGAACTCCATTTTTACATAATTCCTGAATTTCTTTTTTTAGGTATTCTACCAATAGGTCCATCAGGACATTTATTTCTTCCCGGGGTCTCTTCCAATTCTCAGTAGAAAAGGCATAGACTGTCAATATTTGAATTTTTAATTCACAACATAATTTTATTATATCCCTTAGGGATTCCACACCCGCCCGGTGGCCGAAAGCGCGAGGTAGTCCTTGCTTTTGTGCCCAACGCCCGTTACCGTCCATAATGATAGCGATATGCCTGGGCAACCTTTGTTTATCGATTGTTTTCATTAGTTCCTGAACTTCCTGACCAGTATCACTAAACTTATTTGGACGTATGAAGTCGAGAATTCTATTGATCATAAAAGACCGGCCTCCCCCGGGAACTTTAGCAGGTATATTATTATATAAACAACCCCCTCGTATGTGAGGGGGTTAATTCGCTACTCTTCAATAATGGCTCCTGCGGGGCAGGAATCAATGCAGACGCCACAATTCTCACATTTATCAAGATCAATCTTATAAGCGTCGCCGTCTTCAATAATTGCTTCATTGGGACAAGAATCTATACAGGTGCCGCATGTCAAGCATTCATCAGTTATTTTGTATGCCACCTCTCATCCACCTCCCTTCCTTGTATCTTCAACTACCACAGTTAACACCCCATTATTCTTTGAGACTATATTAAAACGCACGGCCCGCAGCTTCCCGCCAGGCACATCTCTGACAGGCCGGGTAATTACTATATCCACTTCAAACCCCAGCGCTTTACACTGTTCAATAGCTTCACTCAACGGCAATCCGGCGACATCGGGATATCCATCCATCTATACTTGCATAATCTCCTGTTCCTTCGTTGATAAAAGCCCGTCTATCTCTTTAATAAAACGGTCGGTAAGTTTCTGTACCTCATCCTGGCCGCGTTTCAAGTCATCCTCGGATATTTTGCCGTCTTTTTGCAGGAACTTAAGTTGTTCATTGATATCACGGCGGACGTTTCGTACTGCCACCCGGCCTTCTTCAGCTTTTTTCTTAATGACTTTCACTAGCTCAGTCCGCCTTTCCTGGGTAAGCTGAGGAATGGAAAGTCTGATCACAGTGCCGTCACTGGCAGGCGGGATACCCAAGTCGGACTTCATAATTGCGCGTTCAATTTCTGGTAATGAGCTTTTATCCCATGGTTGAATTACCAAAAGCCTGGCCTCGGGTACTGAAATATTGGCAAGTTGGTTAACAGGCGTCGGTGTGCCATAGTAGTTGACCATAATTTTGTCCAATAACGCCGGCGTGGCCCGCCCCGCACGTAAGGAAGCAAACTCCTTCCTTACAACTTCAACTGTTTTCATCATATTGCTTTCAGATTCTTTAATTATTTCTTTTGCCATTTAACTCACCCCCGATGTAAGTTCCGATTTTTTCTCCGAAGACCGCTCTTTTAATGTTGCCCTCTTTATTTAAATCGAAAACAATCAGTGGTATTTTATTATCCATACACAAAGAAGCTGCTGTAGCGTCCATAACACCGAGACCCCGGTTCAACATATCGATGTAAGTCAACTCATTAAATTTTTTCGCGTCCGGGTTTTTTAGCGGGTCAGAGTCGTAAACACCGTCCACCCGCTTTGCCATCAAAATGACCTGCGCCTCAATTTCTGCCGCTCGCAAGGCGGCTGTTGTGTCAGTGGAAAAATAAGGGTTACCGGTACCGCCGGCAAATATAACCACCCTCCCTTTTTCCATGTGTCTAATAGCACGGCGTCTAATATAGGGCTCAGCCACTGTTCTCATTTCAATGGCAGTCTGGGTGCGTGTATCAACCCCGTGCTTTTGCAGTGCATCTTGTAGTGCAAGAGAATTCATCACAGTGGCCAACATCCCCATATAATCGGCCGTGGCCCGGTCCATACCCTTGGCGCTCCCTGCAATTCCGCGCCAAATATTTCCTCCCCCCACCACAACTGCCAGATACACCCTGAACTCCATTACGTCCCTTATCTGCCTGGCGATAGTATTAACTACATCAGGATCAATTCCATAACCCAAAGAGCCTGCAAGAGCTTCTCCACTTAACTTAAGAACCATACGCCTGTATTTCGGAGCAACCATAAGAGGCAAACCTCCAGTTTTCCCAGAGTTATTCTACGGTTTAGCCCAAAAATCCTCTTGCTAAAATTTATTTACCTGCATTCAGGGTTGCTGCCTCAACTTCTGCAGCCAAGTCGTTCTGTCTTTTTTGAATCCCCTCACCCAGCTCAAAGCGGGCGAAACGCCTGATACTAATCTTTTCACCTATTTTTGCGATCTTTTCCGTCAGAATCTGTTTTACGGCAATATCAGGGTCTTTAATGAAAGGCTGTTCCATTAAACATACTTCTTTATAATATTTTTCTATGCGCCCTGTTACCATCTTATCAACAATTTTCTCCGGCTTGCCCTCGTTGAGCGCCTGGGCTCGCAATATTCCCCGCTCTTTTTCCACCGCTTCTGGCGGGACATCCTCTTTGTTAACATACTCGGGCCTGGCAGCGGCAATCTGCATGGCTATATCCCTTACAAAAGCTTTGAATTCCTCTGTCTTAGCCACAAAATCGGTTTCGCAGTTTACCTCAACCAGTACGCCGATCCGTCCGGCTCCGTGTATGTAAGATTCTACCAGGCCTTCCGCCGCGATCCGCCCCGCTTTTTTTGCCGCAGCCGCCAAACCTTTTTCCCTGAGATAATCAGCAGCTTTTTCAATGTCACCATTGGCTTCACTTAGAGCTTTTTTGCAGTCCATCATGCCGGCCCCGGTGCGTTCGCGAAGCTCTTTAACTAAACTGGCCGATACAGACATAATTTCAAGATCCTCCTTTATTGACCTTTCTTTTCATGTATACTTTATTATATCCAAGTTAGCTTCTGGCCAATCAAACGTAGATAACTAGACAGAAAGAAGGCAGGGGTTACCCTAGTAGACAGCCCCCGCCTGAATTTAAACTTATTCAGCAAGTTGTTCTCCCTGTTTGCCTTCGAGAACAGCCTCAGCTATCTTGCCGGTTAACAGGCGAACCGCCCTTATGGCATCGTCATTGCCTGGTATAATGTAATCTATCTCGTCAGGATCACAGTTGGTATCCACAATAGCGACGATGGGAATGCCTAATTTCCGCGCTTCGGCAACAGCGATACGTTCCTTGCGGGGATCTATCACGAATAGCGCCCCCGGCAATCGCCGCATATCTTTAATACCACCTAAAAACTTTTGCAGTTTTTCCTTCTCGTGCATCAATTCAGCTACTTCTTTTTTGGGAAGCACTTCCATAATGCCGTTAGATTCCATTTTTTCCAACTCGTGAAGCCGGTCGATCCGGCGTCTGATAGTCTGGAAATTAGTAAGCATACCACCCAGCCAGCGCTGATTTACATAAAACATACCGCACCGTTCCGCTTCTTCCCGCACTGACTCCTGAGCCTGCTTTTTCGTACCGACGAAAAGGATATAATCCCCTTCGCTGGAAAGCTGCTTTACAAAATTATACGCATCTTCAACCTTTTTTACCGTCTTTTGGAGATCTATAATATAGATGCCGTTACGATCTGTAAAAATATAAGGAGCCATCTTAGGATTCCAACGTCGGGTTTGATGACCGAAATGAACACCCGCTTCCAGTAGTTGTTTCATTGAAATTACACCCATTGTTAAACACCTCCTCCCGATGTGGTTTTATTCCTCCGTTGCCTTCATTTCCTGCAAAACCCGTGTCCGGGCACCCTTGCATGGATCCATCAACGTGTGTATTTCACACTAAGGCGTATTTTACCATAAATAAGACCCCGGCGCAAGCCGGGGCATCAATATTTTAGCTGAAAACCCAAACCATTATACTAGGGCTGTTGCTTTTTTTTGTTGCTGTTATTGAGCTTATCCAACTCTTCAAGAAGATTGTCATTAAGAACACGAATATAGGTACCCTTCATACCAAGAGACTTTGACTCAATTACCCCCGCGCTTTCGAATTTGCGTAGGGCATTTACGATAACTGATCTGGTGATTCCAACCCGGTCGGCAATTTTACTGGCTACCAATAGGCCTTCATTGCCCCCCAGTTGCTCAAAAATATGCTGAACGGCATCCAACTCGGAATATGATAATGTAGCCAGGGCTATCTGTACAGCAGTGCGTTTACGGGTTTCATCCTCCAACTTTTTGGTTCGTACTCTGAGTATTTCCATGCCAACAACAGTTGCGGCATACTCGCCAAGGACAAGATCTTCATCGGTAAAGTGGCCGCCGAACTTAGCCAGCACCAATGTGCCAAGGCGGGATCCGGGCCCGGCGATAGGGACCATCGTAGTTACTTTGTTATTGAAGCGGCATCGCTTTTCACTAAAAACACACGCATTGCCAACCTGGCTAAAGTTAGCTCTGGTCTCGTTCACTCTCATCAAATTATCGTTATAGTTTTCGGGAAATCCACCGTCACCTTCAATAATTTCCCTCATAATATCACATTCCAGGCCCTTGAGACAAGTATATCCCAAGACTTTGCCGCGCTGATCCAGGATGTATATACTTGCGTCGATGTTTTCACTGAGAACACGGGCAACTATTTGAAAATTTACTGCATGTCCTACCGACTTTAACAGCAATTTATTGATAGCACGAGTTTTTTCCAATAATTCATGCATCTCTAAATTTACTATCCCCCTTACAAAATATAACGGCTTAAATCTTCATTTTTAACCACTTCATCCAATTTTTCGAGAACGTGCTCGCGGCTTATGTCAATAACTTTACCACAAAGCTCAGGCGCCTCAAAAGACAAATCTTCTAATAGCTTCTCTAAAATCGTATGCAGACGGCGCGCTCCGATGTTCTCTGTTTGTTCATTTACAGTATAAGCTATTTGTGCGATTTCTTCAAGTGAATTTTTTGAAAATTTAATCGATACACCTTCTGTAGCTAATAACTCTGTATATTGTTTAATCAAGGCATTTCTGGGTTCGGTCAAAATTTGTTGAAAATCCTCACAGGTAAGGCTTTCAAGTTCGACACGGATTGGAAAACGGCCCTGAAGTTCCGGTATCAAGTCGGAAGGCTTTGAAATGTGAAAGGCTCCTGCGGCAATAAACAGGATGTGGTCAGTTTTGACCGGCCCGTATTTAGTTACAACGGTGGAACCCTCAACAATGGGCAGGATGTCACGCTGTACGCCTCCCCTGGAAACATCAGGACCATACCCTTCCCGGCCGGCTATTTTATCAATCTCATCAAGAAAAACGATCCCGTCATCTTCGACCCGCCTGATTGCCATAGATGTAACTTCATCCATATCAATTAATTTTTGCGCTTCTTGCTGGATCAGGATCTTTCTGGCCTCCTGTACGGTTACTCTACGCCTGCGCTTTTTCTTCGGCAAAAAACCGCCAAGCATATCCTGAAGGTTTACTCCCATCTCCTCCATGCCGGAACCGGTAAACACTTCCAGCATCGGAGGTTTATTGTCTTCCACTTCAATATCCAGAAATTCATTTTCCAGCTCGCCTTTTGCTAGCTTTTCCTTGAGAATATCTCTTTCAAAATCGATCCGTTTTGTCCTTTGTTCCTGACTTTTATCGGCCGGTTCCAGAGGTTTTGTTCCGCCGAAAAGCATTTCCAAGGGGTTGCGCGGAGCTGTCTCCTGTACCGGGTAAGGCGCCAGCAGTTCAATTATTTTTTCTTCAACTATCTTTTGCGCCCTATCCTCTACTTCCGACAACTTCTCCTGTTTGACCATACGGATCGCTGTTTCCACGAGGTCCCGGATCATTCCTTCCACATCTCTGCCGACATACCCCACCTCGGTAAACTTAGTTGCTTCCACTTTGACGAACGGGGCTTTGACCAGCTTGGCCAAGCGACGGGCGATTTCTGTTTTACCGACGCCGGTAGGTCCGATCATCAAAATGTTTTTTGGCATTACCTCATCTTTGAATTCTTCGGATAGTTTCTTGCGGCGGTATCGATTGCGTAAAGCTACCGCTACCGCCTTTTTCGCCTTTTTTTGCCCCACAATGTATTTATCAAGCTCTTCAACTATACGTCGCGGCGTTAATTCTTCCATAATTATCAAACCCCCAAATCAGTCTTCAGAATATTATTCAGAATATTATTTAGAAATTAAACTTCTTCCACTGTGATATTTTCGTTAGTATAAACACAAATATCAGCAGCGACAGCCAACGCTTCCCGGGCAATCTCGCGCGCACCCATTTGGGTATGCCGGACCAAGGCGCGCGCCGCTGCCAGGGCATAGGGCCCTCCGGAGCCGATCGCGGCTATCCCGTCGTCGGGCTCGATTACTTCACCACTCCCGGAAATGATCAGCAGGTCTCCTTTGCTGGCCACTATCAAGAGGGCCTCCAACTGGCGCAAAATTTTATCGGTACGCCATTCCTTGGCCAGTTCAACCGAAGCCCGCTGCAAATTACCGTGGTATTCCTCCAGTTTTCCGTCAAACTTCTCAAATAGAGTGAAGGCATCCGCTACCGAACCGGCAAATCCGGCCACAACTTTGTCTTTATAGAGGCGCCTGATTTTCTTGGCACTCTTTTTAATTATTGTATTTTGGCCGAAGGTAACTTGGCCGTCACCGGCTACAGCTACTATGCCCTCTTTTTTTACAGCAACGATAGTAGTAGCGTGAAACATAATCATTCTCCCCTCGATAATCCTAATTATTTATTAATAATCCTCATGCGAAAACAGGTGGCGCTCATGTCCTGGATTCAATCTTCCGCCCGTGGGTGCGCCTTCCGGTATACCTGCCTCAACCTTTCGCTTGTCACATGCGTGTAAATTTGGGTACTGGAAAGGCTGGCATGGCCTAAAAGCTCCTGAACTGAACGCAGATCCGCACCGGCGTTCAAGAGGTGGGTAGCAAAAGAGTGGCGGATCGTATGAGGGCTGACTTTTCTCTCGATACTTACTTTTTGTACATATTTATCGACCATCTTGCGGATACCCCGCCCGGATAACCTCCCGCCCCAACGGTTAAGAAAAATTGCGTTATTAACCTTCTGGGGCGGAAGCATGCCCCCGGGCATATTGTCCGCTACGGCAGTTTTATTGGATTTTCTCAGGGATAAGTTCATCAATAATTCGAGCCGTGCTCCTCGCAGGTAAGCCAATAAAGAGTTAACTGCCTGTGAACCCAGTGGAACCAGCCTTTCCCGGCTTCTCTTGCCCATTACCCGGATATACCCCGCTTTCAGGTCAAGGTCACCTAGATCCAGCGATACCAGTTCACTTATCCTCAAACCTCCTGCATATAACGTTTCAAGAAGCGCCCGGTCACGTATTCCCAGAGGATTGCCCAAATCAGGCGCTTCTACCAGCAATTTTGCCTCACCTTCAAATAGAAAAACGGGTAGACGTTTTTCTAGTTTTGGATTTGACAGTTTCGCCGCAGGATTATCGTCAGCTATTTCTTCCCGTCTCATATAACGGTAAAACGATCGCCACGCTGCCAGCCGCCTAGCAATAGTAGCCCGGGAATTGCCATTTTGCTGCAATAGCGCCAGGTAGCGCCGGAAAATCCGGTGGTCCAGATCACCTGGAAGAACAGTATGGTCATCTTTTTTTAATTGGGCTGCAAAAAAATCCAACCCTTGGAATAAGTCTTTCTGGTAGCTTTCAATTGTCCTGGGAGAAGCGTTTTTTTCTACTTTAAGAAAGATTAAAAAATTATCTATATAATTATACATTATAATTCCTTTTAATTAATTTCTCATTAAACTTTTTGATCGATTCCAACGCCTTTTGAGCAATCATTTTATACCGCTTTTTTTTATCCTTTACCCTTTCCAACTGCGGGGGGAAAAGGCCGAAAGTAATGTTCATGGGCTGGAAATGGGAAGGATTAGCGGTAGTGATATAATGCGCCAGTGAACCATGTGCAGTCTCGCGGGGAAATACAACCGGCTCCCTGCCGTCTATTAACAGCGCTGCGTTAATGCCGGCCATCAAACCGGACGCTGCCGATTCCACATATCCCTCAACCCCGGTCATCTGGCCGGCAATAAAAAGAGACGGCCGTTTTTTGCATTGAAAAGTTGGCTCCAGCAACACTGGCGCGTTAATAAAAGTATTCCTGTGCATAACTCCGAACCGGGCGAATTCCGCTTCTTCAAGCCCTGGAATAAGTTGAAATACCCGTCGCTGATCATCCCATTTCAGCGCTGTTTGGAACCCAACCAGGTTGAACAAGGTTCCATCAACATTATCCTGCCTCAACTGTACTACCGCATGGGGTTTCTTACCTGTCCGCGGATCGGTCAGTCCGACAGGTTTAAGCGGGCCATAGAGAAGAGTTTCTTTACCGCGCGCCGCCATGGTTTCTACCGGCATGCATCCTTCAAAGTACGATTCCTTCTCAAACTCATGGCGCGGGGCTCTCTCCGCGTTCACCAGGGCATTCCAAAAGACTTCATAATGTTCTCTATCCATTGGGCAGTTTAAATAGGCAGCCTCGCCCTTGTCATAACGAGAAGAGCGAAATATTTTTTCCATATTTAAAGAATCATACATCACTATTGGAGCAACGGCATCGTAAAAATAAAGATAATCTTCACCAGTAAATTTTCTAATACTACCTGTCATACCCTCAGAGGTTAGCGGTCCAGTGGAAAGGACGACCACCCCTTCCTCCGGTATGTACATAACCTCCTTGCGGTGCACTTCCACCAGCGGGTGTGAGGATAACTTTTCAGTAACCCTGCGGGGAAAAGCATTACGGTCAACAGCAAGCGCCCCGCCGGCCGGCACCTTTGTTTCCTCGGCACACTCTATAATTAATGAATTGAGCAGGCGCATCTCTTCTTTTAAGAGACCCACTGCGTTTTCCAGGACCGCTGAGCGCAAAGAGTTACTACAGACCAATTCCGCAAAATCACTGGTAGAGTGGGCTGGTGTTTGCCGTATAGGCCTCATTTCATAAAGCTTAACCATCACTTCACGGTTTGCCAATTGCCAGGCCGCCTCGGCTCCAGCCAAACCTGCCCCGATAACGGTAGCCACCCGTTCAGCCATCATATTCTCCCTAAAACCTAATATTTTATTTTCTCATCTTGTTAATATTTTTTCCTTTGCTGCTGTTTTTTGTGGATTTGCCCGCTTCTTGCGAGTATTAATTTCTTTAGGTTCGTTCTTATGGCCACAATTTTTATTGATACAGCGCAGGTTTATCTTCTTTCCCGCCCCTTTCTTTTCCACCATCAGGTCCCCGCACTCGGGACACTTTGTCTTGGAAGGCTGATCCCAGGTTATGAAATCACATTCCGGATAACGGCTGCAGCCAAAAAACTTCCTGCCCTTTTTGCTGCGCCGGGCAACCAGCTCCCCATCACAACGGGGGCACTTTACACCGGTAGGCTCTAAGAGCGGCCTGGTATTTCGGCACTCCGGGAAACCCGGGCAGGCCAGAAATTTACCATAACGGCCCATCTTGATCACCATGTTGCGCCCGCATTGTTCACAGACTTCGTCCGTTACTTCGTCGGCGACCCGGACATGGCCTATTTCCTTTTCCGCCTTTTCCAGCGTCCGGATAAAAGGATCATAAAACTTGTCAAGGACTTGAACCCAGTCCAGGGCGCCTTCTGCAATACTGTCCAATTTTTCTTCCATGCCCGCGGTAAACTCAATGTCGATTATATCATTAAAATGTTCTTTTAAGAGATCAACCACAATAGTACCCAGTTCCGTAGGATAAAGTTGTTTATTATCCCTTACTACATAACCCCTCTTAATAATGGTTTCAACAATGGGAGCATAAGTGCTGGGCCTGCCTATGCCTTTTTCTTCCAAAGTTTTGACCAGTGTGGCATCTGTATAACGAGGCGGCGGCTGGGTAAAATGCTGTTTCGGAATCAGGGAGCGAGCTTCCAAACTTTCCCCTTCTTTTAATTCCGGCAGCAGTTTTTCCTCATCTTTTTCCCCGTCATCCCTGCTCTCGGTGTAGACTTTCATAAAACCGGGGAATTTCATTACTGAACCGGTGGCCCGGAACATATAATCCCCCGCGCGGATATCCACACTGGTTGTATCAAAAATAGCCGGGCTCATGAGACTGGCAAGGAAACGTGACCAGATTAACTTATATAACTTATACTGGTCATTGGTAAGAAAAGTTTTGATACGGTCCGGCTCCCTGTTGATTGAAGTGGGACGTATAGCCTCGTGGGCGTCCTGGACCTTACCCTTTCCAGACGCCTTCACTGTTTCCATGCTTACGTATTGGGCGCCTAGCCGCTCGCGGATATAAGCTTGCGCTTCATCTCGGGACGTGGCGGAAACTCTGGTAGAATCAGTGCGTATATAAGTTACCAAGCCGGACGTCCCTTCTTTTCCCAGATCAAGGCCCTCATAAAGCTGCTGAGCAACCATCATTGTCTTCCGTGCGGTAAAATTCAGCTTTCGGTAGGCCTCTTGCTGAAGGGTACTGGTAATAAAAGGCGGAGCCGGCTTGCGGCTTTTTTCCTTACGGGTAACATTAGATACAGTATAATGTGCCCCTTTAAGATTTTCCAACACTGCCTGCATTTTTTCTGCACTATTGATATCAATCTTCTTATCCTGATATTTTGAAAGTTTTCCTTCAAAAGGAGCGTATCCTGTTTTTATAAAACTGCCAAACAGCGTCCAGTATTCTTCAGGTTCAAAAGATTGTATTTCTTCTTCACGGTTACAGATCAGCCGAACAGCCACCGACTGGACCCGGCCGGCGCTAAGACCTTTCTTTACCTTGCGCCAGAGCAGCGGGCTCAAATTATAGCCTACCAGCCTGTCAAGGATCCGGCGGGCCTGTTGAGCGTTGACCCGGTTGACATCAACCAGCCTGGGATGCTGCAATGCATTTTGAATAGCCTGCTTTGTTATCTCATTAAATTCGATGCGGCAGGGTTCATTATCCGGTATCTCCAAAAGACTCTGAAGATGCCAGGCAATAGCTTCCCCTTCCCGATCGGGGTCGGAAGCAATCAGCACTTGGCTGACTTTTTTTCCTGCCGTCCGCAAATCTTTAATAGTATTGCCTTTACCGCGGATAGTTATATATTTAGGGCTAAACCCGTTCCGCACATCCACCCCGAATTGGCTTTTGGGCAGGTCACGGACATGCCCCATGGAAGCTTTAACCGTAAATTTTTTACCGAGAAACTTACTAATGGTTTTTGCCTTAGCAGGAGATTCAACTATTACTAAAGTTTTAGACAAACAACACACCCCATTTTATTACCTGGCTTTTATTGCCATCTATTATAGCATATTTTTAAAAAATCTATCCTCTCCAACCGGTTATTTAGAACAAGTTTCTTCCAGTGCGAGTATAAAACTTTCCTGGCAACTGCTTGGTTAATCCCTTTATTTCCAAATACATCAACGCAGCCATTACTTTTTGGGGAATAAATCCTGACTTGTCGATCAACTCGTCCAAAGAAACCGGATCTAATGATAGCAACCGGTAAAGCGTTTCCTCTTCCACACTCATTTTCACCGAACCTTCACCACCGGATTGAGGAACAGGAAAAAGTTTTTCCATCCCAAGTTCATCCAGAATATCGCCCGCCCCTTCTACCAGCCTGGCACCCTGTTTAATCAGGCGGTGAGGACCCCGGCTCAAGGGATTTACTATATTCCCCGGCACCGCCATTACATCGCGTCCTTGTTCCAGAGCAAAGTCCGCCGTAATTAAGGCGCCACTCCTCTCGCCCGCCTCGACAACCACTGTCCCCAGGGTTAAACCGCTGATAATCCGGTTGCGAACGGGAAAGTGCCAGGCTTCTGGAGGAGTTCCGGGAGGAAATTCACTAATCACAGCGCCGTTGGCCGCAATCTGTTCCATCAACCTCTTGTTTTCCCTTGGATAGACCACGTCCAAACCGCAGCCAAGCACCGCCAAGGTCCTACCACAACCAGCCAGGGCCCCCTTATGAGCTATGGTATCAATCCCCCTGGCCATGCCGCTTACAACAGTTACTCCAACAGCAGCCAGGTCTTTAGTTAGCTTCTCAGTAACTAATTGTCCGTAAGGCGAAGGCTTCCGTGATCCTACAACCGATACAGCCAGGCTATCGGTGGACTTCAAGTGGCCGCGAATAAAAATAACCGGGGGAGGGTCGAAAATCGAAAGCAGTTTTTCAGGGTAACCCGGATCGCTGTAGCAAACGAAAGAAATACCTGAATACTCCAGTTTCGCAGCGCGCTCATCAAGATCCAGCCCGGCCTTGCGATGTATCAAACCGGCCAAGCCTTCGGCACTCAAACCCGGCGCTCCGGACAGTTCCTTTTCTGAGGCTTCCCATGCCACCCTTGGCGAGCCGAAGTGCTCTATCAGCGACCACAACCGTTTACCCGATCCGGGCAAAAGGCATTGCCACCCCAACCAGTATAATCTATCCTCCAACAAGTATCTCCCCTCAGTATTTCTTTGATCCCCTTCATTTCGGGATTAAAACAGCATCTTCCTGCTCCAAAACAAAATTTTATTGGAATCACCGGTAATTTATACCAAAAAGGACATTGTAAAGGACGCATGAATCATAAACCAGGTTTTATATCTATATAAGTTTTTACTCTTATCACGGTGCTCCGAATTAATAAAGATATTACTTAGCTAGTTAAAAATTTCAACAAAACAATCCAGGGAAACTCAAATTCCCCTGGACCTTTTATTCTTATAACACCGGTTGCGTAGGTGTTATCGTCGACGCTGGTTGTTTATCAACGTTAACTTTAGTACCCCACTGGAATTCATTCTGCCCGAACATAGACTGAATTTGTGCAAGCAACTGCGGCGCTATGTCAATTAACCGGTCGACTACCGTGTTTCCTTCTGCCGGCAACATCCGCACCTGCCCGTTACCGACAACTAAAAATCCAATCGGTTTTACCGAAACTCCCGCGCCGCTGCCTCCTCCAAAAGCGGGCGTTTGCGAATCTCCCTCACCTTGTTTATGTTCTTGACCGATCTCAAAATTACCGCCCCCAGCCACAAGACCGCAGGCAACACGAGAAATTGGGATAATTACCGTTCCATCAGGCGTCTCTACAGGATCGCCTACAACTGTGTTTACATCCACCATCTCCCTGATACTTTCCATAGCTGTTTTCATTAACCCTTCAATCGGGTGGTGTTCAGGCATGGTTGGTCACTCCGTATCTGTTTTAGAATAATTTGTCCCGTAAGAATGGTAAATATACAGATTACTTCAGTTGCGGGTTTATTAATTGTCAATTGCAACCGATAAGACCCATATACAGATTGAAACAGGGTTAAAAGCGGTTATCAAGTAAAAAAGACCACGTTGCCATGGTCTAATTTACTAAACGGTGAATATCCTTTGTTATTCCCTTTGTCGTTTTAAAACTATAACTCCCCGCTCCCGGTCATCAGCGGCAGATCTGAACTCAGCATTAGAATCATCAAAACCCATCAGCAGGTAAAGGGCTACCCCGGCAGCAAGCATTGACGCATTTGGGCAAATCATAAGCATTAATAAACAAACCAGAAGTAAAGTAAATGCATAAAAAATTCTTAATAAAAGCACTTTGTGTTCGTGTTGCATATATTCATTCGTCCCTCCTTTGGTTGTTCAGTACCGGAGAAAGCCGGAGGGTTGCTGGCAACCCGGTTGTCTTAGCACTCATAATGCCTTAGACCCGTGGCATTGCGTCCATAGCTTTCACTAAGTTTGCCCTTATTCAGGAATGCTTGTATTTTAATAATAATGTATTATATTGTTAAATAAAATCGGATTTAAGTGCTATTCATATAGGACTATGTTCCTGGATTTATTCCCTTGTCCTACAATCTGTTGACTGTTGATTAGCAAAGTTGGATCAGGAGTTGTTATTATTATCCGGTATACGGTAGCTTGACGGAATATACTGGACATGTTATGTTACTGATAGCTTGTGTATAATTATTGTACTAATAATATGTGTATTAGGAAAAGTGGCGTGGTTAAAGCTGTGTTTAATTTTACCGGCGAAACTTAAGGTGGTAAATAAAAATGAGTATGTCTCTCAGCCAACTAGCTGACAAGGTAGCTAAACGACATAATTTAGATTTTGACACGGTTTTTAATATTATCACCGAAGCGTTTTTACAAATGGCCCTTAACGGATATATAGTCGTTGAAGAAAGAAAATATAATGAGCTTAACAAAAAGCTGCAAAGGCAGGGCCGGGCGCGTTGAATTTAGCCTGACATTAAATACCCAAAGCGCCGTTAAACCATCTTCAATAATTTATCCAAGGTTTGTTTCTTTTTAAGCACCTCGATGTAAATATCCCCCAGCGATTTAAGGCGGGGAAATATCGTATTCATGTTAAAGTCTTGCGGATGAATATCTCCTCTTTCCACCTCCCGCCAGTCCAACGGAGTTGAAACCGGAGCCCCGGGCAAAGGTCGCAACCCGTACTGAAAAGCCATCGTTTTCCCCCGGCCGTTTTGCAGATAGTCAAGATATACTTTCCCTGCCCTCTTGTCAACTTTTCTTTCAATAGTGGCTTTATCCGGGTACACTCCCGCTGCCGCTTCCGCAACAAATTTCATGGCAGCCGTAACTTCCTGCCACGAATAAGCCGGTTTGATTGGGATAAAAAGGTGCAACCCGCCAGCCCCGGAGGTTTTTGGGAAACCAGCGAGCCTGAATTCCTCCAAAGCGCTACGGATCAGCAGGGCCACTTCCAGAGTGTCGCGGAACGGAACCCCTTCTGCCGGATCCAGATCCATAACAGCTAAATCCGGGCTTTCCAGGCTTTCTATCCGCGCCAGCCAGGCATGCACCTCAATACAACCGCAATTCGCCATCCAAGTTAGCGTTTGTATATCATTACATATAATATAGTTTACAACCTTTTCGGAATGTTCCACAGGGTATCTTTTTATCCAGGCTGGAGCGTAATCCGGACACTCCTTCTGGTAGAACTGTTCACCTTCAATGCCGTCCGGATAACGTTTCATAACGATTGGCCGGTTATAAAGATAAGGGAGAATGAACGGCGCTATATGGTTATAGTAGTCTATAAGATGGGCTTTAGTCAGTCCTTCCGGCCACATTGCCTTATCAAGGTTAGTGAGTTTTATTTCATAACCTTTTACATTTACAACTCTTTCTCTCAAAATATACGCCTGCCTTAATAATTCTACAGTCTCCCCGGTTTTTTGCATAACAAGCGCTAACACACAAAAAATTTATCCGGGCTATAAATCTTTAATTCTTTTCAAGTACCTGAAGGCTATACCCTTACCGACAGCAGGCTGGAGCAAGATTATTTGCTCAAGGACCAAAAAACCTGGCGTTTTGACTGGCAGAGCGGGGACGAGTCAAACCTGGAGTGGATGGTTATAACCGTAGACGCGTCCACTGGAGAACTGCTATCTTATAATATAACCATAATATTGATTACAATAACCGTCTTAAATTACAAAAATTCATATTAAACATTCATGTATTTTTGAATGTAATAGTCTTTAAATTCTACGATACGGCAGAGGGTTTGAATTAAAACATTAATTTCATTATAGTCATTATATAGCCCGAAACTAACCCTAACCATGCCCGGACGATTGAGAGATTGATGATTTTTAATACATGTTTCTGTTTCTTCGGGAGCTATCTTTAAAAGTTTTCTAACATATGGCTGGGCACAAAAACAACCGCTGCGGACTGCGATGCCGGCTTCTCCAGCCAGGATATCAGCTACCAAGGCATGGTGGATTCCGTCGAGGTTGAAGGGGATGACTCCTATCCTTGGTTTGACGGGATCTGTTTCGCAATGAAGACGGAGACCGGGTATTTTTTTTAAGTTTTCTACAGTATAATTCCATAATCCGAATTCGTAATTGCTGATGTCCTGCATACCAATCATGCTTAATGTTTTAATCGCGGCTTGTAGACCAAGTACTCCCATCACATTGGGTGTCCCCGCTTCTTCTTTATTCGGCGGGTCATCCCATATTATATTAGTCCGGGTAACAGCCCGTACGGTGCCGCCCCCGGCATATTCGGGGGCGCCTTTTTCAAAGGTTTCTTTTGGACCTATTAGAACCCCTGTCCCAAAAGGCGCATACATTTTATGGCCGGAAAATGCAAGGTAATCGATGTGTTGGGGAGAATTGAAGGTCTTCATGTCTATTTGAGCATGAGGGGCCAGTTGAGCTCCGTCGACAAGTACTTTTGCATTAAATTTGTGGGTTATTTCTGCTATTTCATAAATAGGGTTGACATAACCGGTAACATTTGAAGCCCCGGTGACTGCTACTAATTTTACAGCTTTTTTATATTTACTCAATTTATTAACTAAGCTATCTAGGCATAGCCTCCCGTCATCATCTATTTCAACATAATCAACATGATACCTGTTTCTCCAGGGAAGATCATTAGAGTGATGTTCCATTTCTGTTGACAAAATTACATTTTTTCTTTTTCCTTCGCAAAGCCGGTAAGACAACTTATTTATTGCCTCCGTTGTATTCTTTACGAAAATTACCGTGTCATGATTAGGATCCGCTTTGACGAAGTTTGCTATAATTGATCTTGACGTTTCAAATAATTCAGTTGAAAGCCGGGACTTATACCCTGAACCGCGGTGAATAGAGGAATACATAGGGGCAAAATTAACAATTTCTTGCAAAGTGTGAACAAACGGCGGTGTAGTGGCGGCATTATCCATATTAATTGAAGTAACCCAGTTGCCATTTTGAAGCGGTATTTTTGCATCAACACCGGCAACCAGATTCCGGAAGGCAGATTGGATCATGTCAAATACCCCCAAAGGAAGGTTCTTATGACATTATATTGATACTTTGGATGAACGGTACCTCATTTTTTTCCACGGCTTTACTCTTCCGTCACAGCGGGGCATTCGCCCGGAGACTTGTCCCTGCGCATACCCCGGTAAATGGGGTGGCGGAGGCAACCGTCGGCTGTGGTAGTAAGGTAATTTACCGAACAAACCAATAATGGGCGTACCCACCTCGTACGTCCTCTTTCCTCCCCGGGAACGCCCAGGGGAGCCTCCGCCACTTCAATTTTGCGCAATCCGTCGAGCAACGCCTCAGCCTCCCGGAAACTAAAACCCGTTCCCACTTTACCCTGATAAACCAATTTCCCCTCCCTTTTTCCACCAAGAACGAGTGAACCAAGGCCTTGTCCGGACCTGCCGGGTTGATAGCCGCATATGATTAAGTCAGCCTCCCTGGTATGTCTGAATTTTCTCCAGTAAGCTGAACGGCGGCCCGGTTTGTATACACTTTCCAGTTTTTTGGCAACGACGCCCTCCAGCCCTTCTTTGGCACAAGCATTGTAAAAGTCAATACCGCCGCCAAGAATGTACTGGGATATAAAAACGTCGTCTCCGGGCGTAACCATATCATTTAGAATCTTTTTTCTTTCCAACAGGGGCAGTTCCATCAATGACTTTCCGTCAGAAAAAAGTACATCGAAAGCGATGAAAACAGCCGGGCACGCGCAAACCCGGCTATTTCGCTCAGTTATGTCCATCCTGCCGCCCGACTGAAGTTTGGCAAAGGAAGGCTTCCCATTTTCAAAAACAACTATCTCACCATCAATAATTGCCGGATGCCGCTTTACTTTATTATGCAATCCGCTTAGTTCGGGAAATTTACTGCTTAACTCGATCAAATTTCGGGAACGGATTATTGTCCCGCCGTCCAGATAGGCAAGGCTGCGGTAACCGTCCCACTTTATTTCGTACAGGTGCCCGGCGCTGTCAAAAGGCTTGGAGCTTACCGCCAGCATTGGACGCAATAGAGGTAATTTTTCATTTTTTATAACAAGTTTCACCTGCCCTAAGACGTCTTTCGCTTCGCCTTTTCCGGTTTAGCTTCTTTTAATGTTTTCCCTTGTTTCTCCCGTTCTTCCCTGGCCAGTTCTATGCTTGCCCTTAGCGCTTCCATTAGGTCAACAAACTTGCCCGCTTCCGGCTTTACAGGCACTTCTACAGCCTCGCCGGCTATTCTGGCCTGGATTTCCTCTATGAGGGATTTCCTGTATGCGTCTGTATATTTCTCCGGCTGGAATTCAGCCGACAGGCTGTTAATCAGGCTAACTGCCATTTTTACTTCATTTTCATGCAAATTTACTGTGTAATTCAACTCCGGCAGAACACCGGCCTGCCTTATTTCGTCCGGGTAATGCATGGTACTCATAATCAGAATATTCCCGCTTACCCTGATCGCGGCTAAAGCTTCCCGGCTGCGGATGAGCACTCTGGCCACTGCCACTTTGCCGGTTTCAGCTATAGCCCTTTTGAAAAGTTCATAAACCTTGGCGCCCCCCTCGCCGGGAGCCAGATAATATGCCTTTTCATAATAAACCGGGTCGATTTCCGCAAGGTTAACAAAATCCAGGATTTCTATGCTCTTGCCGCCCTCATTCTCTGAGAGCTTTTCAAGGTCTTCCTCTTTAATAATGACGTATTTCCCTTTTTCATACTCGTATCCTTTAACGATTTCCTCCATAGAGACTTCAGACCGGCAATATGGGCAATAACGCTTGTACCGTACAGGATTTTTACATTTTGCATGCAGGTAATTAAATCTAATGTCCTTTTGTTCAGCAGCGGCATAAAGTTTCACTGGCATATAAACCAAACCGAAACTTAATGCGCCTTTCCAGATTGGGCGAATTTTTCTCACCACGTTTCAATTTTTAGATGTTATCCCCTGTCTTGTTCTAGCGATTCAATTATTATATTATCTTCTTTATTTGGACTCATTTTTATACCTATTGGGAGGGGTTCTCTTTTCTTCAAAGCCTCTCTACCCTGCTTAGTTAAAACTACCACCGGGTACTCCGTACCATTCAAGGCAAGATAACCGTCCGCCAGGAGCCGGTCGATCATTTCCAGAACATTTTTCTCGCCCCTACCGGCCAGGCTGCGGTAACAATTCAGATGGGCATACCCAATAACCGACGTATTACCCGAAGAAACACCCCGGAGAATGCAGGCAAGTTTCTTCCGGCCTACTCCGCGCGGCAGTTCAGCTATACAAGCGAGCGCTAACAACGGTTCTTGCGAAAATTCCATCCTGCCTGCAGCTATAGCCAGACAGCTGTCGCAACAAGGTTTTGTTTTGCCTTCCGGTTTTTCGCCGAAGTACTCCATCAACAGGTTCCTTCTGCAACCGGTAGTATTCGCCCAGTTCATCATGGCGGATAACTTATCCTTGCGGTATACCTGCCGCTTTTCCACTTCCTGCAATGCAGCCCTCACTGCCGCAGGCACGGGGCGCTGTGGTCCCGGCTCCAAGTACAAAAAATCTCCGTCACGATCAATTAATTTAACCGCCTGAAGCCGTTCAAGCATACTGACAACCAGGCGCTGTTTGATTTCAGACAGGCCGGACCGTTCCAGCCAGGCAAGCGGTATAGCAGCCTGTCCACCTTCAGAATACTTGGCGCAAGCTCGCCAAAATGAAGCTAGATCTTCACTGGTGACAGCATCCTTATCAATGATCCATTCTTGCAGCCTCTTATCTTTTAAAGAAAACAACAGCAGGCATTGGGCCGGCAGGCCATCACGCCCGGCCCTTCCGATCTCCTGGTAAAACGCTTCCAAGGTCGCCGGGAGGTTATAGTGGATAACGTAACGTATATTAGCTTTATCTATCCCCATTCCGAAAGCATTAGTGGCGACAACCACCCTTACCTCTTCCCTGACAAAGGCGTCCTGCACCCTGGAGCGCTCGGCAGGAGTCAGCCCGGCATGGTAACAAGCTGTGGGAATACCCAATCTATCACGTATCCATACGGCCACAGTCTCGCTCTCTTTCCTGGTAGCAGCGTAAATAATTCCGCTCCCCTGCCGCTCCTTTAAAAAATCCTTCAAAGCCGCCCGCTTCTCCTGTTCGCGCGCTATCCTTTTCACAGAAATGAACAAGTTTGGCCGGTCGCTGCCTGCGAGTACCATCCTGGCATCTTGAATGCCAAGCTGGTTTAGAATATCCTGCTTAACTTCCGGCGTAGCTGTGGCAGTCAGGGCTATAATACAGGGACGCCGCGGCAGTTGACCGTAAAACTCCTTTACGCGGAGGTAATCCGGCCGGAAATCGTGCCCCCACTGGGAAATACAATGGGCTTCATCCACAACCAGCAAGTCTATTCCCAATTCAGCGAACAACTCGGCAAAATACTTGTTACGCAGTCGCTCCGGAGCAACATAAATTAATTTATAACTATTGTTGCGTATACCATGCATTCTAACCCTGTAATCTTCCATACCAAGCTGGCTATTGAGCATAGTAGCCTTGAACAAGTTCCTTTCCTCAAGGTTGTCCACCTGGTCCTTCATCAACGCAACAAGGGGAGAAACCACCAGCGTCAAGCCCGGAAGCAGCAAAGCCGGCAACTGGTAACACAGTGATTTTCCACTCCCGGTAGGCATTACCGCCAACACGTCATCTCCCGCAAGAGCAGCTTCGATTACTTCTTTTTGTCCCGGGCGGAAACAGTCAAAATCAAAGATCCTTTGTAAAACTTCCTCTAAGCTTTGCTTTGTTCCCATAACAATACCTCCGGTGCTTAATAGAATATTTTACGTTTGCTCTCCCGTAAACTTTTGACAAAGCACGCGGCAACTTTCCCCGAAAATCTGTTTGTAGCGGCGGCACACCTCTTCGTTCGGGTTTATCACTACTATCTCACGTTTTTTATTCCTTGTGTTAAGAGCCCTCTTGATTGTCGCTATAATTGAAGTATCTGCCGGGGCCAGGGAATAGCCGATAAAGACCAGCCGGTCGGACAAGCTAATTGACTTGCCCGCGCAATCCCAAATGTTTTGCAGCCTGTTAATATTGTAAGACTTATATAAAGTCGGCGCTATGATGATCGCCTGGGAATTATCACTGCCGCAGTTCAGGCAAGTGATTGAAAATTTATCTTTAAAGAGAAGGTGCGCAACCTTCTCGTTATGTTCCGAAATTTCACCGCAAAGGGGACAAAAGGACCAGTTCAAAGAACCGTGCAGTTTATAGAGCGGGATTCCCCTCCGGCAATCCTGATGATCCGAGTGGTTGCCGTAGAAACCGTATTCCGGAGCGTATCCGGTGGTTCGAATGGCATTATCGAGAACAATATCATAATTAAGAGATATAAAAGTAGAGATCTCCTCGCCGCCCCTGATTACCTCGGATACAAAAGACTGGTGAATACCGTTATATGAGTGGAGCGACTTATCGAGGGTCATGCTGATGAGTTTAACTAAAGCCGTTTTTAATTCATGTAACCGTGCCCTGGAAAACCTGATCGAAAACGCCTGGTTCTGGAGCAAAGACCAGTCAACAATGTTGAATATTTCTTCCAACCCCGGAAACCTGTCAAGCTCGTCAGCATGGCGTATCATAGTCCCGGAACCGTGAAAGTGTTTGAGAAACTCCCAAACAATATCCAGTTCAGTACTGTAATTCTCTTCTTTGAAAAACCGGTAGGCTATTTTAAGAAAGTCGCGCAGCACCGGAGCACCCTCCGCAGCCGAAGCACCTGCTCCAAAAACGTAAACAGTCTTCACACTAATCCGCCCTCGTATTAATTTCCCCGTGTGCATTATATGCACTTTGTGATGTTAATATCATTTCCTCTATCCGATCATACCCCAACTCAGGACTAACTATGGCCATATCAATGTCATTATTTTCATGAATACGGCTAGCAGCATAGGACTCAAATATAATAGTCTTCATGTAAATTAATAGTATATATTTTTCCAGGATATCTATAAATCCTACCACTGAACTAAAAAAATTATAGCGCCACCCCCAATATATTCCCCAACCATACCTTAACATTAGCAAGCAGCTAAAGGTAAATTTATCTGTACCTTAATAAAAAGGCTTTGAAACCCGTGATAAAAAGGTAGCCAAGCCGGATCTCGAATATACAGTCCAAAACAGTATTAAAGCATGTCTTCTCAAAATTTGGCGTAATTTCCACCACCGGCCTGGCGCCGCCTGGTGAAATTAAACGATAAATTACGGTTAAAATAAATCCTTTCACACCCCAGGCCGCCCCAGTAATAAGTCCAGTTTGACAAGGATCCCCCGCCCCTATCTCTGTCCGCCAGGAAAACCGGCGCAACTGAACCTTCTCCAGCAAGTAGTAAAAGGCTGTGCTATAAATACGTGAATCTTTAACAATATTAGAGACGTTCCACCTTTTCTTTTTTTTCATCTGGATTGCCGGAAGTTCAAATTGGTAATAAAACAACCCGCTCCACAAAGAAAATCCCAGCGTAAGCTTATCGTCCCACCCCCACCTTGAATAGCAAAACCGGACCCTTGCTGCAGTGAGAGAAAGAAAAAGCAGAAGTATTATTATTATCAAGATAACAAGGCAAACCCTGCTCACCTGATCAACACCTCTGCATTATTTTTCCACTACATCCTGGAACTATACGATAGAACTTCTATTCACCTAAGTCCCTACTACTTCCCGAACTATTTTCATAGTCTCAGCTGCTTTTAGTTTGGCTTTTCCGGCTCCTTCCGCAAGAATATCATCTACATAACCCGGCCGTTTTAATATTTCCGCCCGGCGCTCTCTAATAGGAGCCATGACATTCTCAAGGCTTGCAAAAAGCAATTTCTTACATGCCACGCAACCAATCTTGCCGCCCCGGCAGCCTTCTTCAAACTCGGCCAGTTTGTCCGCGGTATAAATGCTATGGTACTGGTGAACGATGCAGACTTCCGGGTGGCCGGGGTCGGTCTTACGAACACGTGCGGGATCGGTGACCATGGCGTTAACCTTTTCTTTTACTACACCCGGCTCCGCGCTAAGGGCAATGTCGTTATAATAACTCTTACTCATCTTGCGCCCGTCAATGCCCGGCAACAGCGGCACCTCGGCTAAAAGCCCTTGTGGTTCGGGGAATATTGGATGGTACAGGTAATTAAAACGGCGGGCCACTTCCCGGCATAACTCAAGGTGTGGAAGCTGATCCTCACCCACCGGCACCGCGTCCGCTTTATACATCAAAATATCAGCCGCCTGAAGCAAGGGGTAACCGAGGAAGCCGTAGGTGTTGATGTCTTTTCCCTGCTCTTTTAGCTGCTGCACCTGGTCTTTAAAAGTCGGTACCCGCTCCAGCCAGGATAACGGTGTGATCATTGAAAAAATCAAGTGTAGTTCAGCATGCTGCAGTACATCCGACTGGACAAAAATAACGCTTTTCTCCGGGTCGAGCCCCACCGCCAGCCAGTCCGTCACCATTTCTCTTGTATTTTCTCTCAAAGATGAGTTGTCCTCGAAAGCCGTGCTCAGGGCATGCCAGTCCGCAACGAAATAATGACAATCATATTCTTTTTGCAACCGGGCCCAGTTTTCCAAAACATACAGGTGTCCCAGATGTAGTTTCCCCGTTGGGCGCATACCACTGACAATTGTACCTTTTGTCATTATTACTTCCCCCTTCTCTGTCTTACATGTGCCTTTAATTCAATATATTTACATTACCAGGCGGGCAATACCCCTCGCAAGCACATTCAAGATATTGAAAACCGGGCTAACCAAAATACTAAAAACAATGTTGATTACCCCGGTGAATAAAAGCAATATTAGCAAGATCGGCCCATACCTCTCAAGCTGGTCCAACCAGACCTGCCTGCCGGGCAGAATCCCGGCCAATATCTTTGAGCCGTCAAGCGGTGGAATTGGGATTAAATTAAATATAGCCAAAACTACATTAATCTGGATCATATACAGCATGATCTCACGGAAATAAGGCAGGCGCAAACCCATCAGGGCGCCAAAAACTACTGCTGAAAGGACGGCGAGTAGCATGTTTGTCGCCGGGCCGGCCAATGCTACCAACAGCATTCCTTGCTTCATATCACACCTCAGATTATATGAGTTTACAGGCACCGGTTTAGCCCAACCAAAACCTGCAAAAAATAATAAAAGAAAGCCAATGGGATCGATATGAGCCAGCGGGTTGATGGTAAGACGCCCTAGATTGCGCGCGGTACGATCCCCTAACCGGTCAGCCACCCACCCGTGGGCAAATTCATGAAAGGTCAAGCCCAGGATTATTGCTGGAAGCATCAGGGCTATGCTGTGCAGACTTGGCAAATTAAACACTTCTTATCGCTCCTTCGTATCCCGATAGATACTCCTTTGCATAACTCAGTTCTTCCTGCCTAGTGCGTATCATTCCGTCCAGGCGCGCCTGCCATACCGCGTCCAATACTCTTTTAAACACCGGCCCGGGCTTGTATCCCATTATCCGCAAGTCCTTGCCGTTAATCGAAGGCTTATTGTAACAAATGACGGTAAGCACCTGACGGAAACGCCTCATTGAAGCATTATCGATAAGATAACTTAATATTAGCGGGTATACTTCCTTTGGTACCGACATCACTTGCCTGGCCAATTCACTTAAAGTAATATCGCCGGGTTCCTGAAGTTTGCCCAGCAAACCCCGCCAACCGCCCAGCGCCGCTGCCGCCTTATCCATCTGGCGCTTGTTCAAGCTGTAGCGCCGGCAAATCTTGCTGGCAGTGGTCCAATCCGCACTGTGTAAAATTGCCAGAAAGTAAACCATCCAGGGTTCATCCGGTTCAACCAAATCCCAAAAACGCAATGCTTTGACCGAACGGGAGAATTCAGACAGAACCTGCTTAACCTTAAAAGATTCTACCCCCGGGAATAAAAAATCCCATAACTGCAGATCTATAATTCGGGCCAGCGCCGGGGCAGGCCTCGGCTCACGAAAGATGTATTTTAATTCTTCCCAGACTCGCTCAACAGAAACCCTGGCCAGCATATTATTGCGTATTGCCTCTTTAATTAACATTTGAGTCTGAGACTCCAGGTTCATATGGTAGCGTTTTTCGAATTTTACTGCCCGCAAAATACGCGTAGGGTCTTCAATAAAGCTCAGGTTGTGCAGAACACGGATGAGGCCGCGCTCCAGATCCTCCCGGCCTCCGAAAAAATCCACGACATCACCGAAGCTTCCCCTATTCAGAGACACCGCCATAGCATTTATGGAAAAGTCCCGGCGGTAAAGATCCTGTTGTAAAGACGACATCTCCACCTGCGGCATGGCCGCCGGATGCTGATAAAACTCCACCCTGGCAGTTGTCACGTCAACCTGCCGGCCATCGGGGAATAATATTTTTGCCGTGCCGAATTTAGGATGCGCGCGCAACCGCCCATGATATTCTTTACTCATGGCTTCAGCTAATTCGATACCGTTCCCTTCCACAACCAGATCAATATCCAGGCACTCAATGCCCAGAAAAAGATCGCGGACGATACCACCGGCGGCGTAAACCTTACATCCCATTCCTGAAGCTAAATCCCCGGATCGTTTCAATACTTCCATAAATTCTACAGGCAGGCCGCGGTACATCAGAGCTTGAATATTATTAGACGATATTTGGTAAGCTCGGCCCTTCTTTACTGCTTGATACCCGCTATGCAAGCCGCTGCCATGGAGGGTACGCAACACATCACTGCGGGTGACAATTCCTACCAACTTTCCATTTTTGATCACCGGCAACCTGCCGATATCGTGCTCAATCATTAATTCCCGCATTACAGGCGCGGGAACTTCCGGACTGACGGATACCAAGTTGCTGGTCATAAATCCATTAACCGGCGCTTGGCCCAAGCCGTGGTGGGCCGCTTTTTCCACATCGCGGCGGGAAACTATCCCCAGTACCTGTTCATCCTTTACTACCGGCAGTCCGGTATGGCCATAGCGAAGCATAACCTGGCCGGCTTCCTCAATAATAGTATCGGGGGTAATTGTTTTAACCGGGCTGCTCATAATGGCGGCGGCATTGATTGGCAGCCGCACGTTGGACCGGATCGCATCCATAAGCTGACCGGCCAACTCTTCAACATGAGACTTCTTAATAGTGGCTGAAGCGGCGGCATTGTGGCCACCGCCGCCCATAACACCCAGAATATCGTTAACTTCCCCCAGATTGGCCAAGTACCCGGGAGATTTGGTATCCACCAGAATTACCAAATCGACTAAAACGGGGTCAATATCCCTAACCTCTTTTACATCCAGGGTATCTTTATATAAAGCCATAAATTCTTCAACACTGCGGGAAAGTTTTCCTGGAAAAACCATTACCGCGGCGGGGTACGGTTTTTGAGCCGCAACCATAGCCGCCAGGGCATCCATGTCGGTATTACCATGGATAGTGATATTTTTCACAGATCACCCTCCCCAATAAAAATTTCTATATAAATTACTACTAAATGCATTAGTTAATATTATATCATAATCGCAGATGAAAACTACAACCACCGTTGCAAAGCGGCAGTCGTTTATTTTACACCGTAGTTTTTTTTGCAAGCCTTTCAGGAACCAGGTCATTCATAATTAGATCTTCAAAACTTTCCCGGCGGGTAATCAGCTCCGCACGGCCCCCCCTTACAAGTACCATCGCCGGGCGCGGCAAACGGTTGTAATTCATGGACATGGAATAGTTGTAAGCACCCGTACACGACACGGCCAGGATGTCTCCTGATTCAGCACGGGGTAATTTTATATCCCAAATTAACATATCTCCTGATTCACAACACTTACCGGCCACCGATACTGTTTCCGACAGCGGCTGTTCAGCCTTATTGGCCAGGCAGGCCTCATAACGGGCCTGGTATAAAGCCAGCCTTGGGTTGTCACCCATTCCGCCGTCCACCGCCAAATATTTTCGTACTCCTCTAATTTCTTTAATCGCCCCTACAGAATATAATGTGGTGCCGGCCGGCCCGCAGATAGACCTGCCCGGCTCAACTATAATCCTAGGCGCTGGAATATTATATTTTTCAGCTCTGTCCAGCACCGCACCCACCAGCGCGTCTGCGTAATCCTGTACCGGGCGCGGCTGATCCCCTTCAGCATAGTAAACCCCGAGCCCGCCACCCAGGTCCAATTCTTCCAAACAGAAGCCGGTTTCTTCATAAATCTGGTTGACGAAAGCCATCATTACCTCAGCGGTATGTGAATAAGAGTCCAATTCGAATATCTGAGATCCGATATGGCAGTGCAGGCCCTTTAAATCGATCTTTTCCAACTCAAGGGCACGCTTTACGCCCTCCATTGCCTGGCCGTTTTCAATAACCAGGCCGAATTTGGAGTCGATCTGCCCTGTTTTAATATATTCGTGGGTGTGCGCTTCTATCCCCGGGGTCACTCTGAGGATCACTCCGGCGACTTTATCCGCCTCTCCCGCCAAATTATTCAATAAATCCAGCTCACAAAAATTATCCACCATAAAGCGCCCCACCCCCACTTCCAAAGCCATGGCCAACTCGGCGGGCGACTTGTTATTACCATGAAAATAAATCCGTTCTACCGGAAAGCCCGCTTTGTGCGCGGTAAATATTTCCCCTTCGGAGACAACATCAAGCCCCAGGCCCTCCTCGTCCACTAGGCGGCATATGGCGAGATTCAACAGGGCTTTTCCCGCATAAACAACCTTGGCCGCATATTTATGAGTGAAAGCCAGATAATAGTCCCGGCAATTCTGTCGAAAACACATTTCGTCGAGGACATAAAGCGGTGTGCCAAATTCCCGGGCCAGATCCACTGTATCACAACCGCCTATCTCAAGGTGCCCTTTTTCGTTTACGCGCATAGTACCGTTCAGTTTCATAACCAACCTGGTTTCTGAAGCCTAAACAAAGCCTGCTTGCTTAGATCCTTCTCCCGCCAACTAAACGGGAGGCAATGTCACATATTTCAAACGCTTAGCTGTAACCTCTCACTTAAATACCGGGCGGTACAAAAACCGCATCTTGAAGTATTCAGCCCGGAAGGGAGTGTTACCCGCCGCCAGTGCGGTTATATCCTAAGCGACGCTTTATTGGAAGTGACTGCCAAGAAACCTTTTCCTTTCTTTTTTATTTATTAACATTCATTAACCGTTTCCAAATCAGTATCTATTCTATTTTAGAACAGTTGTTTGCGTCAACGGTAAATTTATATATGGATTATCTATATACAATATTCAGGAGTAAAGGAAAAGCGGCCCAAGTTAAATTACGGAAGGCCGCATTAGCAACAAAATTACACCTATCCTGATTTCATAAGCTCCTTAAAACACAAATATGCTAGCTTATAGTAATTTCTTTTCCGCTAACCAAGATGTATTATTATGAGAAATCAATAAAATTTTTAGACCTTTGGCAATTGCTCCAGAGCCTTTTTCAAATTATCCTCCGGCAGAGGGTAGTCCACCAGCTTGCCACTTAAGTAGTCATCATAAGATGGCAAATCCAACAGCCCGTGACCACTTAGATTAAAGAGGATAGTCCTGGCCTCATCGGCCTCCCGCGCCGCGATAGCTTCTTCCACCGCGCAGTGGATGGCGTGAGAAGACTCGGGGGCAGGCACGACACCTTCACTTTTGGCAAAGAGAACGGCGGACTTGAATGTAGCCGTTTGGCCGTATGCACGCGCTTCGGCTATCCCGTCATGGACAATCTGGCTAACCAGTGGCGAGTCACCGTGGTACCTTAACCCGCCCGAGTGGATTCCGGGAGGCATGAAGTCCTTACCCAGCGTATACATCCATAAAAGCGGAGTAAACCCGGCCACATCACCGAAATCATAGCCAAAATGGCCGCGGGTCAGAGTAGGGCAAGCGCTTGGCTCAACAGCCACAAGCCGCACTTTGGCACCTTTGACGATCTTATCATAGGCAAACGGGAAAGCCACACCGGCGAAGTTACTGCCGCCGCCGCAACAGGCGATCACCACGTCAGGATAAGCATCCGCCTTGGCTAGCTGCTCCCTGGCCTCAAGGCCGATAATAGACTGGTGCAGGGTAACGTGGTTCAAGACACTTCCCAGGGCGTAATTAGTATCCGACCGGCCGGCGGCATCCTCCACAGCCTCACTGATGGCCATCCCCAGGCTGCCCAGGGACTCGGGGTCTTTTTCTAAAATCTGCCTCCCGGAGCTGGTTTGATTGCTGGGACTGGCAATGCAATTAGCGCCAAAAATCTCCATCACGGAACGGCGGTAAGGCTTCTGTTGATAACTTACCTTTACCATATAAACAGTACATTCCAAACCAAAGAAATTACAGGCCTGGGACAGCGCGATGCCCCATTGTCCGGCCCCCGTTTCAGTGGAAAGCCGCTTGATGCCTTCCACCTTATTGTAATATGCCTGGGCAACAGCAGTGTTCAGCTTATGGCTTCCAGCCGGGCTTACTCCCTCGTATTTATAATAAATCTTCGCCGGTGTGTCCAGAGCCTTTTCCAACCGCTTGGCACGGCAGAGGGGAGACGGCCGCCAGAGCCGGTAGATCTCCTGAACTTCCTCCGGTATTTCGATCCAGCGTTCCCTACTCACCTCTTGCATAATTAACCCCATCGGAAAGATTGGAGACAAGTCTTCCGGTCCCGCAGGCTGTTTTGTTTCGGGATGCAGGGCTGGTTTGGGCAAATTAGGCATATCCGCCTGGATGTTGTACCATTTTGTCGGCATTTCCTTTTCAGAGAGTAAAATTTTACTATCACTCATCCCAACTAAAACTCCTCTCTACTATAAGATTTATGATTTATTAATTATTTATTTATAAATCCTGTCACTGACTTTTATATTTTACAGGTACACAAAAATATTTTAGCTTAATATTTATCACCGCGCAAGACAATTCGCCAATTTTCAACTTATCTTTTCTTCCTTGCCTATAGCGCCGCTCCATTTGCCGCAACGGTCACCCCACCGGGCAATAATATTTTCTTGCTCGGTAATCTCCACTACTTCACATAAATTTGCGCAGCCGGAGCACTCAAAACTTCCGGCTTTAAACCCGGTATCAGCCACGCCGAAGCCTTTAAAACGGCTAATGCCGCTCCTTGCGACAGCTTCACGGGCCAGCAGGGCAGCCCCCACCGCTCCCATTACGTCAAAATACGAAGGTACTTGTACGGGTAATCCCAAAGCTTTTTCAAAAGCTTTAATCATACCTACGTTTGCCGCAACACCGCCCTGGAAAACCACCGGAGGCAAGATTTCTTTACCCTTACCGGTGTTATTCAGGTAATTGCGCACCAGCGCTTCGCAAAGGCCGGCCAGAATGTCAGGAAGGCCGCACCCCATCTGCTGTTTGTGAATCATATCCGACTCCGCGAAAACAGCGCACCGCCCGGCAATCCGTACCGGCGACTCCGCCTGTAAAGCGATTTCACCAAAACTTTCGATTGGTATATTTAGGCGGGCGGCTTGCTGGTCGAGAAATGATCCCGTTCCGGCAGCGCATACGGTGTTCATGGCAAAGTCGGCCACCACCCCGTTGCGCAGAATAATTATCTTAGAATCCTGCCCGCCAATTTCTAAAATCGTTCGCACACCCGGCACCAGCAGTGAAGCAGCGACCGCATGGGCAGTTATTTCATTTTTTACCGCGTCGGCGCCCACAATCACCCCGGTGAGGTGCCTGCCGCTGCCCGTGGCGCCGGCCCCCCTCACTTTCACGGTGGAAGGCAGACGGTCAGCCAACTCTTTCAACCCCTTTTGAACAGTGGCAATCGGCTGTCCTTGCGTTCTAAGATAGATTGCTTCACGAATTATCCCGCCTTCGTTAAGAAAAACCAAATTTGTGCTTACCGATCCAACATCTATACCCAAATACCCCTTCATCTATCGACAGGCCTCCCTGCTTTCCTTTCTTTGTGCCAGCAAATCCATAAAAGCCTCCAGCCTGGTCACCATACCGGCCTCCCCTGAATGCTCATCCATGATCAGGGTTAATAATGGTATGCTGTAATCTGCGCCTACATCCGGCAGGACGCTTCGCGCCACTATTTCAGGCATACAGGTAAACGGAAAAACCTGAATCAAGCCGTCGTACCCCGCCCGGGCATAATTTACAGCGCTGCCCACAGTCTCCTGCCCGTGCCCGCCGACAAAATGACGCAAGTACGGGGCAGCGGCAGCACAGGCTTCCTTACTGGAACGAAGACCTTTGATCAGCCCGAGAAATAAATGGTCATTAATCCATTCACTGAGATATATGGAACGGTCCACCAAAGCTCCAAGCAACCCCAGATGACGCTCCAGACCCTGGTTCGAAAACGGTTCCAGCAGGGTATAGATCTCTCCAATCACGCCAATTTTTAAAACAGGCCGGTTATGATCCCGGGCCACTCCGGCCATTATTTGCCCTGCATTTTCCCTTGCAAATTCCAATTCACTCAGGGAAGAGGCTCCATCGATCAACGCCAGTGCCTCGTGATAGGCTGCGTCAGTAGCACCCGCCACCAATTCTCTAGGCCGGGCTTGAAAAGCCGCCATCTCCACCTCATCAACCGCCCTCGCTTTTTTGTATCCAAACCGGATGGCCTGGATTACCTGCCACCAGGACCTTTGTCCGGCAATCCTTTTTATTTTTACTAACAACTCAGAAATATGTTTTTCAGGCGGTTCGAGAACAATCAACTGCATTTCATAAGCGATATCCTTCAAAATGGCGTTTTCGATTTGGGCGTAATAGCCGAAGCGGCACGGGCCGCAACCTCCGGCCATAATAATGGTGTCGGCGCCCAGTTCGCGGGCTTCCATAAAGTTGCCCAGGTTTAATTTCAGAGGCATACATGCAAATTCGGGGCCGTGCTTGACACCCAAGGTTAGCGTCTTCTTACTGGAAAGAGGGGGTACCACCACGTCCACCCCAAGGTACTGGAGCATCGCTTTCAAAGGAATATAAAGGTTTCCCATATGTGGAAATGTTACACGCATTAACATACCTCCGTATCTGTGAACACGGTACAGGCACGGCGTTGTACTCACTCACCCGATAATCCTCGTAAGATGCACGGAACGGCAAGCCTTGGACCGGACCAGCGGCGCTGCAATGGCGGCTTTGCCGCTGGTTTCGCGGGAAAGTCCGTTACCTCGCCTCGCGCCGGCCGCTATACCGGCACTTAAGCTGCATCGTCCGCTATAGACAACGCCGCGCCTTTTAAAACCGGGTTTACTGAATGCGCACCGAATCTATATCCCGACCGCTCCGGCCTTTTTCCACCGCACCATATCTAAAAAAGCCTCCAATCTGGTTACAACCCCGGCTTCCCCGGTATGCTCATCAAGGGTCAGGTTTAAATAAGGTACGCGGCGGGCACGGGCATGCCGCTCAATTAACTCACCGGTCATGGAGTCCGGCCCACAGGCAAAGGCGGCCACATGTACGACACCGCTTACATCCGGCCGTTCAAGGTAGTGAAAAGCAGCTCCGATCATGCGCTGGCCCAGGGTCCAAAACAATTTTTTAGGCAGGCGGGAGGCATTACTCTTTAAAATCTTTTCCGGGATGTGTTCCGCAGTAAAAACATTCGCTCCCATTGCTCTGAGCCGCCTAATTAGATCCATGCTTATATAAGGGTCGTAGATATTGTATGGATGTCCGATTACCGCCACATTCAAGTCGGCCGGATAAGGCAATGGTTCATTTTTCACTTTGTTTTCTAAAACAGCCAAAGCCTCGGCCGGCATAAGTCCCAACTGCAGCAACCGGCAATACCTGTGTAAAGCTTGTACGGAACGGTGGTAGGCCATCCATATTTTCAACCTGCTGTTTGTAAAGAAACTGCCGGTTTCTTTAATCGCTTGATATAGATCCCAGTTTTTTCTATACATATCAACTTCGACATCGAGCAACGGAGGCAGGCCCTCCAACCGGCGGATCATATCCGGCAGGCCAAGGAACTTCGGGCAGATATACTTGCGGTGTTCCACGCTCACTATTCTTGGCAAAAAAATATAGTCAACTTTCCCGGCTAGGTCCAATACATGGCCAAACGACAGTTTTACCGGCAGGCAGACTTCATCTACAGCATGCTTTAATCCCTGAGCCAGTATTCCCTTTGTCGACTGAGATGAAATAACTGCCTCAGCGCCCAGCTCTTCAAAAAAAACCTTCCACATAGGGTAATAATAGTAATATAGAAGTGCTCTAGGAATACCGACCCTCAATGACTTTACGCTCCTTTCGATTTGCTCTTGATATAATGCGATTCGTATTGGTAAATTATCCTAGCTTCTTGGCCTGAAAGCAAGAGCAGCAAGATAACCAAACACTACCGCGGCGGTAATCCCCGCCGCCGCAGCGGTAATCCCCCCGCTGAAAGCGCCCAGCAACCCGTGTTGCTTAACTCCGTTTATTGCTCCCTGGGCAAGCAGGTGGCCGAAGCCGGTCAAAGGTACGGTAGCCCCTGCCCCGGCCAGGTTGACCAAAGGCTGGTAGAGGCCAACCGCGCTGATAATCGCACCGGCGCTGACAAAGGTTACCAATACATGCGCAGGCGTGAACTTGTAGCTGGTCAGGTCCATCAATAATTGGCCGATTACACAAAGCGCACCCCCAACTACAAAAGCCCAAAAAAATTGCATCCAGCGTGCCCCCTATCTCATTTCTATTGCTACAGCATGCCCGATCCCCGGCACGGTTTCCCCCTGTTGGGAGCTGCACGGGCTCAAAAGCGCTCCGGTACCGATCCCGAGCAAACGTTTGTATTTACCCGATATAAGATTTTCAATCAGGTAACCGCAGGTGACCACTGCTGAACAACCACAGCCGCTCCCCCCGGCATGGACATCCTGTGAAGGGCTGTAAATTAAAATACCACAGTCGGAACACCGCTCAGAAATATCATAACCGTTTTGCGATATAAGCTGTACGGCAAGTTTCTTGCCGTAGGCACCTAGGTCCCCGGTAATAATGAGGTCATAATAATCAGGATTTCGCGACGTATCCTGCAAATGGCTTATTATCGTGTCCGCTGCGGCCGGGGCCATGGCAGCGCCCATATTCTGCGGATCCCCCTGCCCCAGGTCGACGACCTTGCCGATGGTGGCATGGGTGATCACCGGTCCGCTGCCTTCCCTGGACAGTATGGCCGCTCCCGCTCCCGTCACCGTCCACTGGGCGGTCATGGGCCGCTGGTTACCCATCTCGGTGGGAAAACGGTACTGCCTCTCTGCCGTACAGTAGTGGCTGGAAGCGCCCACCAGCACTCTCTCGGCAAAACCTCCGTCAATCAGCATAGCACCCAGCGCCAGGCTCTCATACATGGTTGAACAAGCGCCGTAAAGTCCTAAAAAAGGTATTGCCAAAGCTCTTGCGGTGAAATTCGCCGTGATAATCTGGTTCAGCAAATCGCCCGCAAGCATGAAATCAATATCACTGTCTTGTATATTTGCCTTTTCCAGCGCTTTTTGCATGGCTTCCAGCATCATCCGCTGCTCAGCCTTTTCCCACGTTTTTTCGCCGTAATACGTGTCGTAAACCACCCGGTCAAAGGTTTTCCCCAGAGGACCTTCGCCCTCCCGGGAGCCGACTACTGACGCCGCTGAAATAATCACAGGCGGATTTTGAAACCAAACTGTCTGCTTTCCGTTCTTTTGGCGCGCTGCCAATTTCTCAACTCCTAATCAATAATGGCTGCCGGACGCATGGTCTGAATATGAGGAATGAAAAACGCCCTGTCCACAGCATTGATGTCTATCTGAAAAAGTAATAAAGGATACCGGCCACCCAGGCCGTTACTATCCCCCACACCAGCACCGGCCCGGCAATATTAAACAGCCGCGCGCCTACACCGAATACCATACCCTCGGCCCGGTATTCTAAAGCCGGGGCAACCATAGAATTCGCGAAACCAGTGATCGGGACAATGCCGCCGGCCCCGCCAAACCTGCTAACCTCATCGTACACACCCAGGCCGGTTAGAAAAGCTGCCAGAAAGACCAGCGTGGCGGAAGTTGCCGCCCCAGCTTCATTGACATCTAACCCCCGGGTCCGGAAGAAGACGATGATAAACTGTCCCACCAGGCATATCAAGCCACCTACCACAAACGCCCAGAAAGTGTTTCGCCATACCCTGGGCTTTGGCGCGCTCTGTTTAACCATATCATAGTATAGCTGTTTTTGTTTGATTGCTGGCATCGAGTTATCCGGCATTTCTGTTCACCCCATACATTATATTTACCCACTAGGATCCACCTTATACAAAAAAGCTGCTGACGCTTTGCCAGCAGCCAAAGGACACCTGTTAATCCCTGTTGTTAATCTATGTGAGCAATCTTTACATTGGCCTTATATTCTACTAACTGCCCGTTTTCAACGTTCGCAGTAAAATTGACCACTTCTACCCCCACAACTTTTTTCCCGTAATTTGAAACTTCCGTGATGGCTGACTGCACAGCGCCCTTCCAGCTATCGGGGGATTCCCCCACAACTTCAGATACAGTCACGTGCAACCTTCATCCCTCCTTAATTTTATCAAACATTAATTTTATTAAACATTTGTATTATGTGTACTGGGACTATTTTTATACTTTTATTTAGCCACTCTTTTCCATCAATTCTTTTAGTTTCTTCAACGCCTGTCTTTCCAGGCGCGATACCTGCACCTGCGAGAGCCCCAGTTTCAATGCTATATCCGACTGGGTTTTATCCTCAAAAAACCGCCAGGCGATAATTAGCCTGTCCCTTTCTGAAAGGTTATTTAACAGCTCTTTTATTGAGATCCTTTCGAGCCAGGGCGTTTCTCCGTCTTCCTTGCCTGTTAGCTGATCCAGAAGATAAATTGGATCGCCGTCATCCTGGTGTAGTGTCTCATAAATAGAAGTAGGCGCCTGAGCCGCTTCCAATGCGTTGACGACTTCTTCTCTGGAAAGACCCAATTCAGTGGCTATTTCCCCCACTGACGGTTCCCGTCCTAGTCTCGCGGTGAGCACATCCCTGATCTGCTGGATCTTATAGGCGGTTTCCTTTACCGAACGGCTTACCTTGACCGGATTATCATCACGCAAAAATCTCCTGATTTCGCCGACAATCATTGGAACGGCGTAAGTCGAAAACTTTACATCGTAAGTTGGATCAAATTTATCTATCGCTTTAATCAGCCCGATGCAACCGATTTGAAAGAGATCTTCCAGCTCAAAGCCCCGGTTCTGAAAACGTTTGACGAGGTTAAATACCAGCTTCAAGTTGCAGTTAACTAGCCTGTCCCTGGCATAACCATCACCCGCCTTTGCCTTGCTAAGCAATTCCCTCATTTCCCGGTCTTTTAGCAACGGAAAGCGGGGCAGGTTCATTTCTACCAACCTGCTGCTCATTTTTTCATCTCCTGCCTATTGCTCCGTGCCAATCCGCGTCACTCCGGTTCCAGTCCTCTTGCTCATTTTTACCACAGTGCCGCGCCCGGGAGCCGAGTCTACCTGCAGGCTGTCCATAAATGAATGCATAAACATAAAACCGAGGCCCAAGCGTTCATCGTCAGTAGAAAAAGCAGGTTCAAGGGCCTTATCAATATCTTCGATACCAATACCCTCGTCTTCCACCATGATTTCAAGGGTATCCATAGTCAATGCGGCATGTACTTTGACAACCCGGTCCGGCGCGTTCCCGTAGCCATGGATAATAGAATTGCCCACCGCCTCGGATACGGCCACCTTTATTTCCTCAAGATCGGGCAGGGTATAGTCAATCTGAGAAGCAAAAGCTGCAACTGCCACCCGGGCAAAGGCCACGTTGGCGGGAATGCTCAAAAATTCTAATTTCATTTGATTAATAAACCGCACATTACAACCTCCTAACCGATATTTTCCAGCGCATCGGTTTCGCCAGGGAACTCGGCCATAATCCTTAGCAATCCCGAGAGTTCCAGGATCCTGTGTACCTGCGGCTGCGGCTTAACTACGCATACTTTTCCGCCGTTTCTGGATATTCGCTTGTATCGCCCGAGCAATACTCCTAATACAGAGCTATCTACAAATGAAACTCCAGCCAAATTAAAAACCAGATTTTTTACCGGCTGACGGTCAAGAGAATCCTCCAGAACATCCCGCAAATAATCGGCTACTCCCAGGTCAAGATCCCCGCTTAACCGGACAATCAGGGTATCTTGTATTAATTCTAAATCCAAGCGCACAGGCACCACCTTTTTATTATTAATTAATTAAAATCCTTACTGCTAAATCTTACCAAATTATTTTATAAAAGGCAAGTAACGCAATTTAATAAAAAAAAGGCCCGGAGCCAAGCACCGCGCCTGGAATAAGCCTGAATGAACAATAAAATAATATCTTGCGGGTTAGTAAACGCTGTCTATAACCCGCTTCATTTGCTGGAATATGGTCGCCTTTGGCACATCGCTTCCGGCCACCAGTTTTACCCGCATGACCTCCTGGCCGCCCTTGGTGACAACATAAGCTCCCACTTCCTGTCCTTTTCGCACTGGAGCGTCTATATGCCCTGGAAGCTCAACCCGCGATTCGAACCCCTTGTCCTCTCCCTTCAAAGCCACCACGCTAACCTTTTCCGCAGTCAGTGCTTCCAACTGGTCCGTTTGCCCCTTGCCAACCTTGATAATACCCGCGCTGGCGCCTTCAGCGGCGATATTCACTGCTTTATACCTGGCAAATCCGTAATCAAGTATCTTTGTTGACTCACGGAAATGGCTTCCCGGCTCCGGTGTGCCCAATACCACACAGATCAACCTCAAGCCGTCCCTTTCCGCCGAAGAAGCCAAGCAGTACTTTGCCGCCTCTGTCCAACCGGTCTTGCCGGCGTCAGCTCCATCGTACCACCATAGCATTTTATTTGTATTCCACAGTTTGAATGCTCCACCCCGCAACTCTGATTCTTTCATAGCAGTTATTTTCCGGAATAGCGGGTACTTTAACCCTTCCTTCAAGATTATAGCCATGTCATAGGCGCTAGTATAATGATTTTCAGCCGTCAGGCCATGGCAGTTGACAAAATTGGTGTTTACCAGACCGAGCGCTTTTGCTTTGTCATTCATAACCTGCACAAAAGCCTCTTCACTGCCTGCTATATGTTCTGCAACAGCCACACTGGCGTCATTTGCCGACTGCAAGCCGATGGCAGTAAGCATTTCCCACAGGCTCATTTCCTCACCCGGCTCAAGGTAAACCTGCGAGCCGCCCATTTCCCAAGCGTTTTCGCTGGTCACAACTTTATCGGTAAGTTTAAACTTGCCTTGCTCCACTGCTTCCGTTGCCAGCAGGAGTGTCATTATTTTCGTGACGCTGGCCATCGGCAGCTGTTTACTTGAATCTTTTTCGTAGATCACCTTATTTGTTACAGGTTCTAAAAGTACAGCCGACTCGGCGGCCGTTTCCAGGGCGGCAGGCGCAACCGGTCTTTTGACAGGGCTTATTGCAATATCTGCATCAGGATCAGCATAGGCCATCTGACCTGCCGGTATAGTAACAATAAAAACGGATACAAAAAAACAAAATAAAATTTTTTTCCAAAACATAATCATACCTCCATTTTCTTTAAAATATTTTAAACAACGCTTTTTTTGCTGATTACTTTGTATTATGATATCTAGACATAAAGTTATACAACTGGCGCTAAGCCATTTTTTTCAAAAAAAACCCGCCCTTTGGGCGGTTCCTTTGAAACCGGAGTAATCAGAATATGCTTATTGGATTACTTCATATATGTAATTGATTGGCTTTGGCTTATCGGCTTTTACGGAATATGCGCTTCGCGCCATAGTTTCAGCTTCTTCATAATTTTCAAGATTTGTATGTAAGATGCAAATTGTGTCACCTATATTTACTTTATCCCCTATTTTCTTAACCATAGTCAGGCCGGCAGAGTAATCTATCAAGTCATCCTTGTTCTTTCGCCCTGCCCCCAGGAGCATGGCTGAAACGCCTATTGATTCAGTATTGATAGCCGATATATAACCGGATTCTGAGGATTTTATTGCTATATGATATTTTGCTTGCGGCAGCTTGCCCGGGTTATCTATAACATCGGGATTGCCACCCTGGATCTGAACAAGCTGTTTAAGTTTCTTAAGGCTTTGACCGGACAGAACTATAGCTTGAAACTCAGCGTACGCTTTGTCAAAGTCGGGAAAAGCCCCGCCCAATACAGCCATATAAGATGCTATTGTGAGTGACACGGTGCATAAATCATATGCGCCTCTACCCTTTAATACTTCTATGGATTCTTTTACTTCATTCGCGTTGCCGACCTCAAGTCCTAAAGGCTGGCTCATATCTGTAATAACAGCAATCGTCTTTCTGCCAAGTGATTTGCCAATCTCAACCATTGTCTGAGCCAGTTCCCTGGCTTCATCCAATGACTTCATAAAAGCTCCGGACCCGACCTTAACGTCCAGGACAACAGCATCAGCCCCGGAAGCGATCTTCTTGCTCATTACTGACGCGGCTATCAGGGGAACACTCTCGACAGTTGCAGTAACATCCCTTAAAGCATATATCTTCTTGTCAGCCGGAGTTAAATTTTCACTCTGACCGGCTATGGCCATTTTGTATGTATTCACATTTGAAATGAATTGCTTTCTTGAAAGATTGGCTGTAAATCCTTCGATAGCTTCAAGCTTATCAATAGTCCCTCCAGTGTGGCCCAATCCCCTGCCGGACATTTTAGCAACCGGTATCCCAACGGACGCGACCAGAGGGATAATAATCAGGCTTACCTTATCTCCAACTCCACCGGTTGAATGCTTATCAACTTTTATCCCATTGATTTCCGTTAAATTTATCCTATCCCCTGAATTAACATAGGCTAGGGTTAGATCTGCGATTTCCCTTTTGTCCATGCTCATAAAACATATCGACATAAGCAAGGCCGACATTTGATAGTCAGGTATCTTTCCGGAAGTATACCCTTTAACGATAAAATTAATTTCATCACAGGTTAAACTGCCACCTTGTTTCTTCTTGTGGATAAGGTCAACCATCCTCATATTACAGTTGACCTCCTTCTTATATTTATGGTTATCCAGGTAAGCATAATGACATATTGAGCCTATCTTTCCGCCAAGTCTCCAATGATAGGCCCGATTACTTTCAGGATAATGTCGAACATGTGCAATTATGCGGTCCCACCTTATCCCAGAAGCTCTTTCCAACATTAAATGAAAGGCCAAAAACATCAGCCACAGTTGCCGCAACATCAGCGAATGTTTCCCTTACCCCGAGATCCATCCCGGCCCGCACCGCCTTGCCGTAAACCAGCAGGGGAACATACTCCCTGGAGTGGTCGGTGCTGGTAGTTGTTGGGTCGCAGCCGTGGTCCGCGGTTATAATTATTACATCTTCCTCCCGCATGGCGCCGAGTAATTCAGGAATCCTCCGATCCAGTTCTTCCAGGGCGTTGGCGTAACCCCGGGGATCATTCCGGTGCCCATAGAGCATGTCGAAGTCAACCAGGTTGATGAAAATCAGGCCGCCTAACGGAGAGCGCAGCAAACTCAAGGTCCGATCCATGCCGTCCATGTTGCTTGTGGTATAGACCACACGGCTGATCCCTTCCCCAGCGAAAATATCATTTATTTTCCCTACAGCCGTAACCTCAATCTGATTTTCCACTAATAAGCTCAAGACTGTTTTACCCAGCGGTTTTAAGGAAAAATCATGCCTGCGCGCAGTCCTTTGAAACCTTCCCGGCTCTCCGGTAAAAGGCCTGGCGATAACCCGCCCGACAGCATGGTCCCCGACAAGCATCTCCCTGGCAGCCCGGCACATCGAATAGAGTTCCTCTACAGGGATTATTTCTTCATGGGCGGCAACTTGAAAAACGCTGTCAGCAGAAGTATACACAATGGGGTAACCTGTTCTTAGGTGTTTTTCGCCCAGTTCTTCGATAATCACAGTACCTGAAGCCGCCTTGTTGCCAAGTACCGGCCGCCCGATTTTTTCCTCATATGATTTAATTAATTCCGCTGGAAAGCCATCCGGGTAAACTGGAAACGGTCGATCCAGGATTACCCCGGCCATTTCCCAGTGACCGGTAGTGGTATCCTTTCCGGCGGAACGCTCGGCCATGCGCCCATAAGAAGCGCCAGGGTTTTTAACCGGAAACGCTCCCGCAATATCAATAATGTTGCCAAGGCCGAGTTTTACGAGGTTGGGCAACTTTAGCCCTCCGACCGCTTTAGCCATATTGCCGAGGGTATTGCTTCCGGCATCGCCGTACAGCTTGGCGTCCGGCAGTTCCCCCACCCCCACGCTATCTAAAATTAACAAAGCCAACCGTTTCACCTTCATCGGATAACCCCCCAAATCACTCAATGAATTTTCATACAACTATGCCCTGGGGTGGCTGCGCGTGTATACTTCTTTCAACCGTTGCCTGGTCAGGTGGGTGTATATCTGGGTGGTGCTAATATCCGCATGTCCAAGCATTTCCTGGACCGAGCGGAGATCGGCGCCGTTTTCCAGCAGATGGGTGGCAAAGGAGTGTCTGAATGTATGCGGCGTAATCTCCTTATCAATTTTTCCTTTAACAGCATATCTTTTTATGATCTTCCAAAACCCCTGCCTGGTCAACCGCCGCCCGAGGTGGTTGACGAATAAAGCAGAAGTATTGCTTGTCTTTTTTAGTTTGCTCCTGCCCCGGGCCAGGTATTCTCCAAGGTAGCGTACTGCCACGTCACCCAACGGCACAATTCTCTCCTTGGCGCCTTTCCCGAAGCAGCGGATGATACCGTTTTCAAGATTAACGTGCTCCAGGTTAAGAGAAACCAATTCTGAAACCCTGATACCGGTGGCATATAGTAATTCCAGCATGGCTTTATCCCTGATGCCTGCCGGCTCGCTAATCAAAGGCTGACCGAGCAAGTGATCCATCTCTTCGACCGTCAGTACCCTGGGCAGTTTTTGAACTAATTTTGGAAACTCCAGATCGGCAGTAGGATCTTTTTGAAGGATGTTCTCTATAACCAAATATTTATAATAAGACCTCATTGCGGCAAGGCGGCGTGATATGGTTGACGGTGAGCGGCCTTCAAATTGCATTTTATAAAGGTATGACAGGATTGCATTCTTGTCCGCCTGTTCAAGTGAATTCAGGCCGCACTCCCGGCAGAACGCAAGGTAATCGGTTAGATCCTGCCGGTAGGATACCAGAGTGTTTTCAGCAAGTCCACGCTCAACCGCAAGGTAGTAAATAAATTCATCGATGGACTCGGTCACTTTACCCCACACCCCCAAATAAAAAAAGAGTCTTTAATAACTCTACTTCCACACAAAACCAGATAATCCTTTATCATTCCGCTTTCTATATTACAACACATAATTGACGGTTATCTTGACCAGAAGCGGCGTCAAGTAAACCTCAACCAGGCCGGCGCCCGCAAAGCAAACCAGAATTAAAACCATTAGTCCACTATAAATGACAAAACCCGGCCATACCGATATCTTAGAATTATTAAACCTTTTTGCCAGGAGCAACGCAAAGGAAAGAGAGGCCATCCCTGCGATCAGCAGCGCCGGAACCATAATTGCATTTTGCGGAAAGATAGCCGCAAGGGTTAATATTATACCCTGAACACTTTTTTCCCTGGTCAGAAATTCTATTGCGAATCCCAACGCGAACCCTCTCATAAAAATAATGGCCAGCATAATTGGAATGCCGATAACCGTGAGACCAAGCAAATAAACTGCAAGGACCAGGAAAATATTATTATAAAAAATGCCTTTCATCGCTTTCGAAGCTTCAATTTCCAGCAATCCCGCCTGTTGCAAAAAATGCTCCAGAGTAAGATTCAATTCTTGGGTCTGATCATTTTGCAGCTTATGAACCCCTGAGAAACCGGCGGCCAGCCCCAAGGCAAATACAGATAAAATGATCAAGCAAACCGGCCACTTTTGCCGCAGGAAGGCAAGCCAAAATGACCGGAACATTTTAGCCACAACCGTCCCTCCTTGCCAAACCTTAGTCACGATTATTTTTATGGGCAAGAAAGAAATTTTATGACTCATAGAATTTCTTGAATAATCGTATATATTAAGAAATTAAAAAACAAATTTAGAAAGGAAAATTATATGAGACAATATATTCAGCCAAAAAGTATATTCGTCTGCGGAAAAATAAAGGAGGCCCGGTGTCTGCTTGCTGAATATGCCCGCAGGTACCGGACCGTCAAAGAAATGATTAGTAAAACCATGAATTAAATTTTTTCTTGTTGAGCCACTTTGATAATCTCAAACAAATAGTGGGCATTTTTAACCAAGTCAGCTACTGTGATATATTCATCAATAGTGTGGACCTTTTTCATACCAATACCGATAACTGCGGTAGAAATACCCTTGCTGTTGAATATATTCGCGTCACTGCCGCCGCCTGTATTCTCAAGACGGGGCTCCAATCCCAGATTATGAGCCGCTTTAACAGCAATCCGCACCGGAGGAGTTCCTTCCTGAAGATTGAACTCAGGGTAGATTGTTTCGATTACGATGTCGGCACGTGCGCCGTATTTTTCCGCTGTCTCTTCAATTGCACGGCGCATCTGCCCGGTCTGCCGCACCCGTTTTTCAGTGGAGAGGCTTCTGGCTTCGCCTTGAACCGTAACACTATCGGGAACGATATTGATCGCCTTGCCACCTGAAATAATACCAATATTACTGGTCGTCTCGTGATCAATCCGGCCAATTTTCATTTGTGCTATTGCGTGCGCGGCCACCTGAATGGCGTTAATCCCATCCTCGGGATTGATTCCGGCGTGGGCCGCCCTGCCCCTTATGGTAGCGCCAATCCGGTCATGAGAGGGCGCCCTGGTCACAATCGTCCCTGGAGATCCGTCACTATCCAAAACAAAGCCGATTTGAGCTGAAATTTGATTATAATCGAAATTCTTAGCGCCGAAAAGTCCGCCTTCCTCCCAAATTGTAAACACCACCTCTAAGCCGCCGTGATTAATATTATTCTCACGCACCAGCCTTAAAGCTTCCAGGATGGCCACGATCCCAGCCTTATCATCCGCACCCAGCACCGTGTCGCCGGAGGAGTGGATTACCCCTTCTTCCACAAGGGGACGTACCCCGCAACCCGGCTCAACTGTGTCCATATGGGCACAGAGCAAAATAGCCGGGCCGGAACCCGTTCCTGGCAGCCTGCCGATAATATTGCCGGCTTCCGTCCCGGCTTTTTGTCCGGCCGCATCTTCCTGAACTTCCAGCCCAAGGGCCACCAGTTTCTTTTTTAGCAGATCAGCTATCCGGCGCTCTTTGCCCGACACACTGTCAACCTGCACCAATTCCAGAAACTCTTCAACGATCCGGCTGGCGTTATTCATTATAGCGCCCCCCTTATATTCCAAAGCTAATTAACTCGCTTTCGCCTCAATCCGCAGCTTACCCGCAACCATTATTTGGATGTTAGTTGGTTTGAGCATATAAGGTTAGTTGGTTTTTTTGCTCTTATTAATTTTATATTATTTGGTAGGTTTTGGTCAATCAATGATTTTGTCTTTCCTTATCTTGCTTTTTGTTTATATATCTTACTCCGCTCCAGAGTTTATACATTTCTTAAATATGATAAATTTCAGCAGCAACCTGATAGCTAAGTATCAGCATACCTGCCTATTTTCTAAATTAACGAGTGAAGTAAAATAATTAAATTTAATTGGGCAACTTAAAAATAACTTGTTCATCCTTTGAATTTTTATTCACAAAAGCCCTGACCTTATCCGTCATTTTATTCCCCTCATTTTTAATAAGTGTTGTATATTCCTCAAGAAGCGCCCCGAATGCAGTGCCTTTATATTTTTCCTTTGAATCTTCGTAGCTTTTTAAATACTCCTTTGAAAAAACATTGCTCCCGTCCATCCATTGGAATGAGGACGTGTATTTATAATTGCCGGACAAATAATCATGCAGGTATTCGTTTCTCCATCTTGTCATTTCTTCCTTGTCCGGCGAGGCCGGATAATCCTCCAGGAACTTATATGTCGCCGCAATCCTGCCGGCCAATTCATCAAGACTGATGATTCTTTCATAATCGTCACTAACCAGCCCGGCATAAGGCATACTTTTTTCCCTGTCTTTTATAGACTTGTAGTCTACAACCTCCCGGTCCCGGTTGTTTTTCTGCTCAGTGACTTTTTCAGCCTTAGTGAGGCTCTTTCCGGCGGGCTGAAGATTTCTATTTTCAGGTTTGACCTCCACCACGGCACTATTTTTATCCGGAGGAGTATTGCTCTCTTCGACTGACAACTGAGCCTTTCGGGTTGAGCAGCCCGCAAGCAACATCGCAGTTAATAATAGACATACCCAATAATGCCTTTTCATCTCGCCACCTCATTTAAAGAATTTAGATATCGCAACCTACTCCCGCATATCTTCAGCTTTTGTAAAACTGCCGCCCCGGACTAGAGAGGTAAAAATCCCCAGGACTGCCAGGATGATAGCCACCCAGTAGGAGTATCGCAGCGCATCCACAAAAGCGAGTGACTCTAAGGCCGTCCCACTCATATTTTGCGACTGAAGAGACGCGGCACGGATAGGCAGCATGGTCTGGAAAACCGCCCCACTGATGGCCACACCCAAGACCATCCCAATGTTTCTCATGCTGGCCATCATGCCCGAAGCAATCCCGAGCCTGTGCCTCGGCACGCTGCTTATCACAGCATTGTTATTGGGCGCCTGAAAGAGCCCTACCCCCAACCCCATGGCGCCTAGGGAAAGGGCGATGTACGGATAAGGAGTCTCCACACCAAGGCCGCTTAGAGAAAATAGCGCCGCCGCAATGATTCCCATCCCCAGCGAACTGAGCAGACGTGAACCCATTCGATCGGATAAATAGCCGCTCACCGGCGCCACAAACAGGATCACCAAAGGACCGGCGGAAAGCAGCATTCCCGCGGTGGACGGATCCAGTTGGCGAACCCTTTCCAGGTAAAAAGGCATTAGAAAGACAACCGAAAATTGCGCCATGAAGTTCAAGAGCGAGGTCAAGTTGGCCATAGTAAACAGGCGATTTCTAAACAGCGTGAGGTCCATCATCGGTTCTTTCACTCTCTTTTCCACAAAAATGAAGGCAGCCAACAAAACCAGCGCCCCCATTAACAAGGCCATGATCCCTGCGGATTGCCAGCCCCAGGACTGTCCACGGCTCAAAGCAAAAAGGAGGAAAAACAGCCCCAAAAAGGCCGCCCCCGCTCCGGCAAAGTCAAAGTTCTGCTGTTTGGTCGCAACGCTTCTCTGGAGCACGATGACTGAGGCCGTTATGGCCGCAATGCCGATGGGCAGGTTGATGTAAAAAACAGACCGCCACCCGAGATAGTCACTTAATATTCCCCCAATGGTAGGTCCAAAAGCCAGGGCAGCCGCCACGGTTGAGCCGATCAGGCCTAGCGCCCTCCCCCTCTCACCGGGTGGAAAAGTGGCAGCAATAATGGCCGGGCCGATAGCCATCATCATCCCTGCGCCCAGGGCCTGGACCACACGGAAGGCAATCAAGGCCGGCAAGCTTTGAGCCACCCCGCACAGCACAGATGCCAGCGTGAAGATAATAAAGCCGGTTACATAAACTTCTTTATGCCCGTACATATCCCCCAGTCTGCCGTAAATCAGCAAAAGGCTGGAGATGACTAGCAGGTAGGACATTATCACCCATTCCACGGAAGCCAGATCCGATTGAAAATACCTTGAAATCTGCGGCAGTACGATGTTAACCACGCTGCTGTCCAGCGGCGCCATAAACGTACCCACCGCCAGCGTGGCCATCACCCACCACCTATAATTTTTGTATTCTCTCATAGTTCACCCCTATATATGGGAACACCCCAGCAGTGTTATTGACATTTTTATTTTACTGTAATTTCGACGAATTACCAAAAGAACCTTTTGATTAAACTCAATTTCATAATGATATTATAGCTACTCCGGAAAAGATGATCATGAAAGAACTTGCCAGTTCGGTTCAAAAAGAAATGCATCATTAAGAATATCAACACCGAAGAACTATTAGCCGAATTAAGGGAAGGTACCCATGAGTATAAATAATCGGCATAGTCCATTTTTCAGAGATTGAATCGGTTGCCAGGTAAATTATTTTTCTCAATACACCATGGGATTTTCTTTGCTAAGCGTCTTTAACGTTGCCAAACGGCGGTTAGCATCTACAAAAAATTTTCATCCAGCATTTACACTAGATATAAGCAAGCTCTATAATAATTTTGAAATGATGATGTGTAGGCTAAGTTAACAGCTCTTGACTGTTATCGAAACGGAGGAACATGATGTCGAAGCAAGTGAATCACGATGAACTGAAAAAAGCCGTTCTTGATTCGGTAAGAAAGATAAACATAAAAAACGCCGCCCACACCGCACCGGTTTACTCTCTGGCGGAAATACTAGCGCTAAAAAATGTAACCGAACTGCAACAGATCGGGAAAGCGCTTCATGTTAAATACTACGGCAAACTTCCGAAGACAGAGCTAATTCCCGCTATCGCTGAAACAATGAAGAAAGAACATCTCCTCCGCAACCTACTCTATAATCTTGATGAAATGGAATGGGAATTCTTTCTGAAGGTTGCCGCAACAAAGCACTTGCTGACTGAAAAAGTTTACATCGACTCCTATTATCTACCACAAAGCATGGGTCTGCTCCAATGCTTTTATCACAACGACAAGCTATGGTTCGTGGTGCCAGAGGAGCTCAAAGATGTATATAGGAAGCTTGCCGAAACGGATTTTCCAGAGGACAAACGTTTTCGCGATCTGCTGAACAATTACGCCATTGCCGCCATTTCACTTTACGGCGTCATTAGTCAAGACGAATTTGTTGCGCTATTCAATAGTCAAAACAAGCGGCAAACCAACATTGATGAGATATTTCCCATCCTACTTGACTATATATACGCAGACGCAGGGTACTGCTTTTGGGATGAATATATTGTTGACTCAGATTTTGAAGAAGATGATTTTGCCGGCGTACAAAGGCTTGTATCGAGTAGACAAGGCAAGCCACGATATACACCGTCAAGGGAGGAGTTTCTTAAATATTCCGTCTGGGATTATTACGAGGTCACGCCACAACTCATAGCTCTAAAACGTCAGCTTTCAAAGTTCATAACCGACCCAGATACTGTGCTGGATATCCTTGACGAAATCCACGATTTAAGCGCATCGGAAGCAAGGACACAGGAATATTTCGATTTGCTGGATTCTGCAGGCGTTGTATTTATAAGCATGGAGCAAGCGGGTGAGATGATGCAGCTTATCGTTGATGTGCAAAACAATACCAGGTTATGGTGTAATTACGGCCATACACCCAGCGAACTTTTTTCTCTCGAAAAATCGAAACTGCGACCGCTTCCCGCTGACCGCCCCAAAAGCATTCGAGAGGTCGGTAGGAACGACCCTTGTCCCTGCGGCAGTGGTAAAAAATACAAGAAATGCTGTGGAAGATGACGTGTTTCCCATTGGTTTATCTATCATTTAAGCGGTTCGAACCCCTAATTTTAGAGTCTACTCCCCTTATTCGCTTGTTTACGTAGGATTCATTAATTACTACTTGAGGAACATGTATAAACAGCCTCAATTCGTTCATTGTGTACAACTAACGTGACATGGCTGGCAAGCCTTGACTCGCCGTGGATTATCAAATAAAGGGGGGCGGGCGAAAGTGATGGTAGACGGTATCTTATGGACATTAAAGCTAAACCTTTACGATGAAAGGTTTAATTCCACCCGTACCCAATCGCTGACGGAATTCGCAAGATGAAAAATTATTTTTGGTATTCTTTTTATGTCCAATAAATACGGAAATTAACTTTTTGCAAGAATTGTATTTTGATAGATACTGAGTTGTTTGGAATAGGAGGGATCCTATTGAATTTAAAAAGATTATTTGTCTTTTTTGCCATAATAATTTTTACCATTTTTCTTGTGACAAGTTACTCCCCTGAGTTGGCAATTAGGAAACATCTATTTTTTGTTAACCCTGCTCAAAGTTTGACATGTAATATCGGCAAAACTAATTTTGTTGATAAAAAATATGGCCAACAGTACACTATAAACGGTTTTATTGATCCTGAAAGCGGAAATGGAATATTCTTTGCTTACGTAAAGAAAAATTTTATTGGCACGTATTATTGGTCAGGTGGAGGCTCTGGGCCATAGTAGTAAACTTATTGACCGCCATTTACAAATAAAAATAAGATTTTACAAAAAAACAAGGCATCTTCAACTTTACTCCAAATGATACCTACTCATTAAGGAGGTGAAATATTGAATAGGCCAATTATTTTTTATTGTATTACTAACTCTGATACTACTTTTTGCTGGGCCACATATAGGAACAGGTTTTGTGGTGAATTTAACGAATTGCACTAACTAATATTTACAGTTATGGGCACCCTAATTATGGTATCAACACGATAATCCGGATACCCTTTTTCTACAGATTGGATCGAGAAAATTTTTGTTAAATCGCCTATTCGGGTATTTAACAGGTTTATAAAGAAGCCTTCGGCGAACTGCTATCCGTCTAAGGTTTCGGCTACTGTCTTTCTTCCAAGATGTTCATAATAATAGAATCAAAAGGTTTGCTAAATCGCTTATTCTAAGGAGTATTCAGTGCCAAATAACATTAGCGAAACAACATCATTAACTGTAACAGGCACATTAAAAGTCAACACCCGTAAAGCCTACTTCCCCCCCAGAAACGCTTTTCCTAAATTGATCATTACTTAATGTCGTGCCGTCTGCAAGTGTTATGGAGCAATCCTCAGTACCTTCGGTAAAAGCCTTAAGGATTTCATCAAAGTATTCATTAAAATATTTACGATCCTGATTGCATTCTAACCTGAAAGTGCATGCCAAAGGCGTGATATTTACACTATTGAAGATAAAACTGCAGCCTCCGATGTTGATTTCCTTATTGACAAGGGATGATTTTATGGAACAAAACGGAGGACTCGTAAGCAATCACATACTTCAGCGAGAACCGTCCAGGACGCGCGTTTCCATATGGACGAAGTTGAAAGAAGCGTAGGTAACTAAAATGAAAACCCAAAAAGCTGTATCAAATATCGTATTGCTCGGGCTTGTAAGCATGTTTGTGGACATGAGCACCGAAATGGTTTACCCACTGGTTCCACTTTTTTTGACGGCCACTCTCGGCGCATCGCCAGCGATCGTAGGGGTCATTGAGGGAATTGCCGAAAGCATAGCCTCACTTCTCAAGGTGTTCAGCGGTTATATCGGGGATGTGTATCACAATAAAAAGCGGCTCGCATTTGCCGGATATTCCGCATCGGTGCTTTACAAGATACTTCTTATTCTGTCAACCGCATGGCTTGGCGTTTTAGTAGCGAGAGTAATCGACCGCACCGGGAAGGGTATCCGCACTGCTCCGCGCGACGCCCTTGTCGCACAGTCCAGTGAACAAAAAAAGCTCGGCGGTTCCTTCGGGCTGCATAAGATGCTGGATATGGCCGGATCTTCTCTCGGTGTGGTTTTTGCCTATGTTTTTATCGCAATCAGCTTTGGATTTCATAAGGCGTTCCTTTTTTCCATCATTCCTGCGGTCATTGGCATCCTGATCATCTTTGCTGTAAAAGAAGACAAAAGTTTCAAAGCACCCTGTGAGAAGCTGTGGCTGAAAGGATTAAAGCTGGATGGAAGGCTGAAATCATATCTTGCCGTCATATTTGTTTTCTGCCTTGGAAATTCATCTAATACATTTTTACTCTTAAAAGCGCAGGAGCGCGGTTTTTCGGCATCGCAGGTCATTTTGCTGTATCTGGTTTTCAACATCGCTGCGTCCGTACTGGCGATTCCATCGGGAAAACTGTCCGACAGATTCGGCAGGAGCAAAATCCTTGTACCGGGATACCTGATTTACGGTCTTGTATATCTGGGATTTGCGCTATTATCGTCAAAACCGGCAATATTGATGCTGTTTATCGCATACGGCGCGTACAACGCGTTTATCAGCGGAGCGGAACGGGCCTTTGTAGCAGAAAACGCACCATCCGGTTTGAAAGGAACCGTGCTTGGAATTTACGGCATGTTGCAGGGCGCTGGCCTTCTTCTGTCATCAATTATCGCCGGTTTGATGTGGGCTAACATAAACTCTGACGCCCCATTCCTGTTCGGCGGCATTCTGGGGATTGCTTCGGCCGTCGCGATAAAAACAATACTGGGCAGCGGAATGAAAAGAACAAGAATATCGCAATAAGGCTGGTAAAACGAGTACATCCGGCTTTGTTGTCATTTTTGTCATCTATAGCAAAGTGCTCGGAGTTAAAAATGGATAGAAAAAAGACCTGCCTTGTTGGGGCAAGCATTTGACGAGTATCCAGTCACAGCTATATGAGTTCCAGCATTTTAACCAGCTTAAAGCCATCCTTGATCCCTTTCAGATAGAGATAGTCAAGCTGGCAGCTAACAAGGCCGCTTGTTTTGTCCATGTAGTCCTCAATGATCCGCCATTTTTCCTCGCTGAGTTCTTTTAGAATATTGTTTAATTTCATGCTTAATTCACGACTCTCATTGTATCGGTCTTGAACTTGCTGATCGCTATGCCGAAAATCTAAAAGTGCTTTTTCCCGCAGCTCCGTGACAAACATGCTTAGAATTTCATCTTGAGCAACCGCCACCTTTATCACCTCCTGTGCGAACTACCTATTTGCGTCACACACGACAATAAACGAAGAGTGGCCACAAGTCCATACGGGAAAAAGGGCAAAGAGAATGTTTTTCAGTCGCCCAAAATAATCCACCGCTCCCCGTCGAATTCCTCGAACTGCTCCGTGGTCACGTTCTGATCGAAATAGACCGCCAGCAGCCGTTTGATGTCCTCCTTATCAGCCCGCTTAACGGAGAAACCCTGGTCCCGCAGGGTTTTCTCGATGCGGTTCAGGTAGGGAAACACCTCGCTCTCTTTTTCATTGCGCAGCCGGATAATGATAAGAAATTCACGGGCTGTGGCCATCTGTACCTGGATGCGGTCCAGAAAGGTCAGGTCGGCCTCCAGCAGCTTGCGGACGGCGGGCTGCTCCTCCCGCTCCATGCGGCTTCGCAGGAACCGTTTGTTGTCCTCGAAGTTTTCACGGGAATTCAGGCAGCACATTTCGATCTCCGCCATGCCTTTCAGCACGATCATGAGGGCGTAAATTCGGGCGGCGACGCTTGCCTCGGACAGTACGGAGATATTGGCGGGCTTGATGATAAAATATACCAGCTCGCCGTGGCCGTAAGTCTGCAGGCTGTGGTCTGTGATGGCTTTGGTATTGATGAGCTGCCGCGTGGCCAGCTTTTGTTTCTGTTGTTTTTTCTCTTTTCCGCTCATTTGTTCACCTGCTTTCTATCCGATTCCCAGTGGTCGGCGGATTGCAGCCTCCATTCGTAGAACTGCGCATCTCCTTCGGATAGTAGGAGACATTAGCGGTTCCGGTATCTTGCATGAGCGATGCGGCCCTGGCCGCCGTTTCCTCATAACTGTCAAAGGTCAGGGGCTTTCCGCTTGATTTCAGCCAGGCTTCCGCCGCTCTGCAGACAGAGTCCGCGCCTCTTTTCGCCCAAATACCCCATTGCTTCATATTCATCACTCCCTGAATTTTATTTGAATCCTGATAAACGATTTTAATACCCAGCCTTTCGGCCTCCGCAATCTCGCGGCGCATGCCAACGGATATCCGGTCGCCGAACACCCATAGCTCGGAGCATACGCCCAGCAGCCGCAGACCCATTTTGACGCCTTGCTCCCGCTCCCGCGGATTGGATTCAAAGAGAAATCTCGGCAGGAGCAAATGAGGAGCCAGGGGAATGACGCCGCGGTCAGCGGCATGGCGGCAGTATTCTATGGCCATCCTGGTGTTGTATGCGATATCCCCGGCGTAGGGCAAGGCGATAATAGACCAGCTTCATTTCCGTCATTTGGCCACCGCCCTTAACGTTCTGGTCATGTTGACCGCTGTTTGAGCGGCATATATGGTGCTCATGAGGTTGCCTTTGGTGGAGGTGTCCAGTCCGAATTGCCCGGCAATCCGCGGTATCTCCGAGGCCGACAGCATTAGGCCGAGACCTAAAAGCATATTACTGTTAAATACCATCAGCCCCGCGACGAGAATGGTGGCCTGCAAAAAAGCGGTCAAGCATAAGCCCACCACCTGTTTGCTCCAGGATACAAAACCATCTATATAGCCTCTTGGAACCGAGAACATATACAGGCTCCCCACAGCGATCTGGATCAGCAGGATGCCGCCCCTTTTCAGATTGGCGAAGAACACCTTGATCACCGCATAGCCCATGAGGATGACACAGAATATACTCATGATGGGGTTGAGCCCGAAGCCGCCGAGATTAGTTAGGGCGGCTATGGACATGGTGCTGATGCCGCTGTCTGCCGCCGTAAGGCCGGTAATGCTCGATGTGAAGCTGCTCTGCAAGGTGATGGCCAGCTTGTATAGCTCCACCGGCGCCAGGGAAAACAGGTTCACGGCCATAAAGCCTTTGATGGCGTTTAAGGCGGTATCCTTGACGCTGGCTTTGCCTGACTAGGCCTCAATACCGCATTCAAAAACGGCAACTACCAGCCCTGTCCCGGAGAAGAACAGCACAATGGCCTGCACCCAGCTCATATCGAACAGTTCGGCTCCCATGTTACCCATCATGGCAAAGAATTCGCCAAGGAAGCCGATGATCTGTCCATAGATCCAGTCCATGATCTGCCCCAACACAAGGCCGGTGGTAAAATCCCATATAAACATTTGGGCCTGTCACTCCTTTCATAAAAAAACGGAAAGCTTGCTTTTACCCAGGCTTCCGCGCATAATGCCACAGCTTCTATCTTGTGAATTTTCCAGATGCTATTTGTATAGGAGAAGTAATAAGATATTCTTAAAAACAGGCAATAAAAAAACCCGCTTCCTATTTCAGATAAGCGTGTTCCAATTGCTTTTTTAGTTGGTTTTGTTTAATCCATGGAAAGGCCGGGAATTTTTTGCTCATCCTCCGGATCGTTGGTGTTTTCCCGCGTGAGGACATCAAATTGTTGGATGATGTCGGAGCAATAGTCTTTCAACTTTGGAATGTCGATGGTTATGGTTT
>MVRN01000032.1 GCA_002067965.1 Pelotomaculum sp. PtaU1.Bin035 | reverse complement strand
CGCCCCCAGGATGATTGTCAACCTGCGTACAAGCTCTTTTGCTTCGTTCTCGGCCCTGGACACTCCGGCCACGGTGTAGCCTGGAAAGAATATCATCCGCCACACGGCGTAAGACAGCGTAAGCCACGTCACGCCCAACTGGCGGGCTTTTAAAATGATGAGCAGGCGATTAAACAGGATGGCCGCCAGAGCCTTTAGCTGCAGCGGCCATAAAATAAACTTTATCTTTACCCCCAGCGCGCCGGGTCCCAGCGCCTCGTCTTTGTCCTCGATGTAAACCCACTTCCTGAGGAACCGGGCGCAGGAATCTTTGCATTTGTCCAGCTCTGTGTCAATAAGGAGCTGGGCCTTTTCATCCTGGGTAAGGTCTTTCGCTGTCAGGGCCATGTCACTTCGCCCACCCCACCTGCTTCATCTTCCCGCTCTCGCGGCGGTAAGAATCGTGCCTCATGCAATCCCGGATTTCCCGGAGAGAAGTTTTGGACTTTTTCTCCTGTTTGCGCTGCTTCTTCACTCCGTCACCTCCACCCGGAACTGCTCCAGGTCGTCAGCCGGATCGTCGTCCGCCTGGCGCAGTTCGGCCACGATTGCAACCTTTTCCTCCGGGGATAGTCCGGCCACTCTGGATACTTTCATGTTGACTTCCACGGGGTTGTCCTTATCCCCGGCCACTTCTTTGCGAGTGACCTCCTTGTACGCCCCGGCCATTTCCAGAAGGACCTTGCCATGCTGGAAGGAGCCGCGGGCAGCCTCACGCACAAAAGCGTTCATCACTGAACCCAGGTATTTTTCGGCCAGGGCGATTGAACGCTCCTTGTAGATTTTTACAAATCCTGGCTTATTGAAGGCTTCGTAATATGTCACCCTGCTACAATTAGCAAGTTTACAAATGTCAGTAATTGACTTCATTCTGTTCGCTGGATCAAGCATGACCTCAATTAAGTTTTCCTCTTTTTGGGTAAGTGTGTATTCTGTTAGGTTTTGTTTATCATTCATAGGTTCATCACCCCCAGTATTTTCGGCACTTCCCGGCCTGGTTCCGACCAATCCAGATCAATGCCCAGCACCTGCCGGAAATCCTGCACATCATGCTGAATCAGCTTGTTGCCGGTTGGCGGTATATGAAGCAATTCGTGGAACATGAGCAAGGCCAGTTGCTCCTGGCTCATATAGTCGCAGTTCATCCAATAAAAAACAATGCCCCACGGTTTCTCTGAAAAGAATCCGATGGGGTGAGTATGGAACCTATAGCACCGGGCCAGGGCGGGTGGCTTTGTCTCCAATTCACGGAGGAAAAGCACCTGGTCAACCTCGACGTGGGCAACTTCTTCCCGGGCGGCTATGACTTTTGCGGCCAATTCCATTAAATCCGGCGCATCTTCCCAGGCTGCCATAAAACTCCCCCCAAAAATAAAAGGCAGACCGTTGTACTCTCCCGCTGGAAACATCGTCATCATGTCTCCGGGGGCGTTGCGCCAGCCTGCTTTTGAGATTTTACTTAACCTTAAAACGCTTTTCAAGAGCTTGTATCTTTAATTTAACTTGTTCCCGTTCCTTCTTCCTCTGTTCCATGATTTTCATTATGGCGGGAACAAGCTTTTTTAGATTGCTTTTTACTAATTCATCCTCAATCCTGATTACTTCCCACTCAGGACCTAAATGTTTAATTATTTTTTTATCCCTAGCGAAGTCTTTATCCTTACGGTTTATGTGATAAATTCCGTCAATCTCCAGAACTATTTTTAAATCCGGAAGGATAAAGTCCACTCTAGATCGTCCAATTGGAACTTGATAATCGTATTTTATCCCTGATCTCGCAATCTCCATCGCTGCCAAGATTTCAATCACACTTCCAAACCAGCGAGGGCGGTCAATACTTGCCTCAAGTTCACTCAAAAAAGTTTCATAACCCTGGTAAGTACCATATAATTCTCCGATTATCCTTTTGGCGGAGCGCAATCTCTTCTGCCTGGTCAAAATGGCTATCTGTTTATTTAAGGCATTAATCTCTTTGTTCTCCAATTCCCGACAGTCAGTACACTTTGCTCGACCATCTTCATCGGAAATAAAATCCTTTCCACATTCAATACACCTTAAAACAAACAAGCTATTGCCCCCTTGCCCAAAACATAGTTACAGTACGACCTAATTAAAAGGTACATCAAAACAAACTTACTTTCCATAAAGTATTTTTCTAATTTTCATCATATCCCTAAAAATAATACTTGCTTGTTTGTTTGTTTGCTTGTAAAATAAAAATCAAAAAATTAAAAGGAGGATTTTCACAATGGCAAGGCTGGCTAAAAGCCAAGGGATCGTGTACTTTCGTGGTATTTACCGGCGCGTTCAAAGGGGAGACAGGCTCAAGAGAGGCGAGCGGTACGTAGACTTCCTCCCTTCCGGGGTAATCTGGAAGGGAAATGAGGGAACCAGAGTTGCATAGTCCGCTAAGGCATGTGTACATACGTACATCGCCGAGAAGGCCGGCAGGAGCCGGGAAACCGGCTCCCCAGTTCAAGGACTTTGGAAAAAGGGGATGATAAGATGTCAGCAGTCATGGTTAACGATAAGGTTGTTGGGAGCATGACCTTGCAATGGAGAGATGGCCGTCAAGAGGGCGTTGTTTACGAGATTACCATTAACGAAAACAATTTAGCTTCTCTTCTTGGCAAAGCCATCAACAAGGGTGGTAAAATCTCATCAGGTTCAGGAGCCTTTAAGATTCGGGTATTTAACAGAGGGAGTCAGGAAATCGGCTCTTCAGTTTCAGTTCAAGGACTATGGAAGGAGGATGATCTTAAATGAAAAAGGGCTTTAAAATCATGATCGGCGCTACAGCTAAAGGTACTCTTGAAGATGGAACTGTTATCGAAGGAATGATTGTGGATTTCGATTATCCCGAAAAAGGAACTGTCAGTATTCTGCGCCACAACGAAGATGAGCCTGTTTTGATTAATCGGGCCAAGTGTGCAGTAATTGAACGAGGCTATTTAGAAGGTCAAAGGGTCCCCAAGGGTTACAAACGAAGTGTACCTGGTTATTTCCGGAAAGAAACTTACGGCGGCGGCGTCATCTGTCCGGAGTGCGGATGCGGCAATACGAAACGTACTACCCCCGAATTATGCACCCGCTGTAATGTTATGGAAGTTCCTGATCCGGTTAAAAACTATACGAGACGGGTCCCTGGTCACGTTGAGATTGAATGTTGCGGCCGAATGTTGGTATGTAGCGGTTTCACTACTACCTGCCCCTACTGTGAACGGGATTACAACTGGAATGGTACCTTGCTTGCGCCCAGAAGGTTCTGGGGCGAAGAAACCGGGGAGGTGTTCTAAATTGGAGATATTAGTCTATATAGTCGGACCTAAGAAAGCAGGATGGCTATTATTACAAGATCATCATATTTATGCAATCTTTAAATGCGGTCCTTATGAAGGATTCTCCATGTATCTGTAGAGCCTCCCTCTGGAGGCTTTTTCTTTTACTTGCATGTTTGTTTGTAGTAAAATAAGAGTAGAACCATTAAAGGAGGTCTACTCTATGGCCAGACAGGCAGAACCAAAATTGAACTTCAGCACCCAAATTAAACCGGCAACGTGGGAACTGCTTCAACAATACTTGGCGGAAAATCCAACTGCCTCAAAAACAACAGTCACCGATGAGGCTATCACCGAATACATCCTTTCCCGTAGAGCAAAACAAGAAGGCGGCAACTAGCCGCCTTTTATACCGCCTTCCAAGCTTTAATTCCAAACAATAAAACCGCAAACTTCCGAATTGCCGCGTTCCGCAAAGAATAAATTGTCGGGACACTATACTCCATTTCCTCCGCGATAGTCTCTTTCGTCTTCTTCTCGATGTACCACTTTCGAAGGATAGGGCCGTACTTTTCGCAGCCGGGCTCCTGGCTGACCTTCTTCAGCAGTTCATCAATCTCGGCCAATGCCACCCTGGTTTTTTCCCGGCTGTCCTGCAACTCCTGGATTTCAAACAAGATATTGACCGTTTCATCCACAGCCCCGCCTCGGACGCCGCTGCCGTCCAGGACCATGGCGGAAAGGTTTTTGGGTCCGGCGCGGGCTACCAGACGAGCTATTTGCCGGTCAGCTTCTTCAATACTCTGCTGCAGGGTATGGTAATAATAAAGCTTGCTCTCGGCCTCTTTGACGTAGTTCATTCACAGCCTCCTTTCTGTGGCATATTTTCGTTGGAATGTGTAATTAAATCTGGTTCAAAAGTTCACTGTGAAATACATAGCAGCAAAGTCCGTTATCCATCTGAACTCTCCAGCCAAAACCTACAGCGGTGCTTTCTCTGCTTGTTACAATTCCAGTTTCCCCCTTCCGGGGATGGGAGCCAATTATTTGCACCCGTTTCCCAACTAACTCCAAAAAATCAGAATGTGTCTTTTTTTTCAAGATGCACCTTTTTTATGTCGGATTTCATCCTCTACCCCTCACTTTCGCATTACGCATTTTTAACAAACTATTCCACCACGCCGGTTATCCCTGGCAATGTCGAATATCTCCCGGATTTTCTCCGTCAAGGCGGCCTGGTAGTTATCCAGCCGGGCTTTCGGAGATTGGCCGGCGTAGTGTATGTCTTTTGTGCATTTGATAATAATACTCGCTACTCATCTTAAAGCCACCTTTCTATGTCGCATTTTTAACAAACCGTACAATATCATTGTTATGCTTACTAACTTCTAATCTCCGTGTATTTCTTTGTATAGTTCGCATTCTTCGCACTCCACTTTATCGCCCTGATGAGGGCACATTAATTCATAATGAGCTTCACAGAGCATTGCCATGCATCCCTCTGCGTCGGAGTCATACAGTTCGTTGCATCCTTCTACCCGGCATTTTTCATAAGAGTCGGGCAAAACCCTCATGCCTTCCTGAAGATAATAGATAACGGAAAAGGCTTGGTCGGGAGAGAGGTTCGGCATTGCTTTGATATCGAATCCATCAGGGACTTCTCCTTGTAAAAACCTATATAGTTTTTCAACTTGTTCCAAGGTTATATCTTCAGTATTTGTCACTGAAATTCACCCCTTCATGTAGTGCGCTTAATTAACATTAAATGTAATAACTCCGCACTTACCTTCCCTCTGCCCAGGCCACGCAACGGCCCGGACTGAACCCATCAAACCTGTTAGCCCCGTGCGGAAAATGCACCACTATAGCCGCCCGCCGGCGGGCCAGTTCCGTTTTTCGGGTTTCCCGTTCCTGCGCCCGGCGAATCCTTTCAAACCGGGCTGTTCTGCCCGGCCTTTTGTGCTGACAGGCCACGGAGATCACCCCAACTTCCTTAGAAGTTCCGCGGCGCAGTTGCGGCAAATAGCTATTTTGCCTACCTCAAGGATGTTGCTGACGTTGTTACAGAACCGGCATCCAGGAGCATATTTCTTGAGAATGATCTTTTCGCTGTCCGTATATATTTCCAGAGAATCATTCACGTCAATTCCTAACGTGCGTCTTAGCTCAATAGGAATTACCACCCGGCCAAGTTCATCTACTTTCCTGACAATACCCGTTGACTTCATTTATCGGATTACCTCCTTGGTTTTTAATTAATTGGCGGGCTCGGCGCCCGCCGGACTTATTTATTTCAGGAGTTTCATGTCGCCCAGTTCTTCACGGAGGGCGCAGGTAATATCTTCAAGTTTGCTACAAATAGTGCTGATACCAACGGAACAGGTTTCAACGTAATCCCTGAGAGACATTGCAGGATGCGGTCCCTCGTTTGCACAGGTTTGTCCTTTTGGCAGGGCAACCGTTTCAACAAGGTACTCTACGGCTTTTTCAAGGCGTTTAATCTGGATACCCAGTTCGTTGATTTGTTGTTCCATGGGTGACCGTTCTTTTGCTGGCTGCTCCGGGCAACAGTTGGGATTCATTACTTCAACCCCCTGCCGTCCAGGATGAGATGCGCTGCCAGAGCTTCCTTTAAGACGCCGACCTCATGCTCGACGGCCTCCTGCCAGTACCGGTCAAACTTCGGCATGGACAGAAGGAAAACAGGCTTTTCGCCTTCGTTCCGCGGCGCCCGGAATTCCAGTTCAACCTCCATGTCCAGAACATTCTCGCTGCCATAAATCAGGGGCATGTGCACAATCAGAACCTTCGGCAGCTGGGTGGAACCTTCGGCTTCTTTGATCTTGAACGCCACAACGTGGTTGTTAACGTCCTCGTAGTCGTAATCCCCGGTGATGACCGTGGCAAGGTTCAGTTTTTGCACGGCGGCCAGAAGCGGAGCCTGTTCGTCAAGCTGGTCCTCGGGCAGGCGCTTAAGGAAATCGATAAGTGATTTCTGGGGGATGGCTTTGCCCAGGATCTGGCCCCATTCTTCCAGTTCAAGAGATTTCTTGTAGCTATACCGGGCGGTGTCTTTCGGCCGGCTGGTGATGGTGTTGTCCAGGATGACCTGCACCTCGTTTTCATTGACAAAGATGACGGTATTCTCTTTACTGCCCTTCCAGAGAATCAGGTCAATAACGGACTGTATTGAATCCAAGGTGTAGCTGTAGCCCTGGTACTGGAACGGGGTGGGCAGTTGGCCGGTACGGAAATGGACTTCGGCAGGGGTCATTCCATCTGGATTCAAAACCTTTACATGGATGTTTTGGTCACTCATTGATTATTTAGCCTCCTTTTTGTCAAATAAATTAATTACTTCCGGTTCGGGCAGTGGTTTGTCTGTCATGAGCTTGGTTCCATCGCCTGTAACCTGACATAGGCTGGCCTTGCTCCGGGCCGGGAACTTCGGTGTAATTTTAAATGCCATGGCTACCATGGAGGGGCTGTCTTTCATACGCTCCATGTCCAGGGTGATGGATAACCCGGCCTTGTCTCCGGCCTTCATAGCCGCAAGCACTTTTGGGTAGAGATCCTGGAACGCTTCCTCCAGGGCTCCCTGGCAGGCGGTAGACAAACTAAGTTCCGCGTCAAAGTCTCCTAGTGGCATGTTCTATTCCTCCTGTTCTTTTTGTTGACACCGGCTCTGATGCTTCTTCAGTCAGTTAACAAAGACCACTACATGATCCCCTCCCTCCTCTCAAAGAATTGAACAGAATTGAATTGTAGCTGCATCACCCCCCCAACAAATAAGCCCGCCTCCTGGTACGCGATTGCGTTCGTACCATCAGGCGGGCTGTACCCTAGCTTTATTAACTTTAAATTCCTTGCCGCACTTACACTTCAGGATTCCTTCAATGTCCCCCACGCAGACCACTTTGCCGCAGTAGGGGCAGATTTGTTTTGGTAGTTTCAAGTTTTCATCACTGGGAATTCATCCCATGTGCGGCCATCCAGTATGCGGCCTGCTTTCTTTTTGCCGAATCTACGGAAATACACAACTCTTTCACCATGGAATCCACACCCGCCGTCCAAGTTTATCCGGCAGACCCCCGGCTTTTCCTTCGGAACATCCCGCCAATCCGGATCATCCTTGTCACGGTCGTAGAAGGGTGCCCACTCACCCCATTGCTTAAATAGAAACGGCACTCCAGCCGCCTGGCACTGGTCGCGCAGGCTTCTTGCCCAATCCGGATGCATGGGGCGGCCGCCTGGACCAGACTCGCCGCCACAGATTACCCAATTCAAGCGAGGATAATAAACTTTTCCAGTTCCCTTGCATCTGGGGCATTGATGAGATGGTATATGTGGATGATTTGGAACACGACCAATGCCGCCGCATTGAGTACAAGTTTCTTTCAGCCATCTATTGAGATCCACTGGCCCTAAACAAGGCTCCACGTTCACAAACCGCACCGATGCCGGTATCTGTAACAGTATTGGTATTCGCTCATCCGCCGCGGCTTGGTTTTCGGCTGTGACGCCGAGCCAAATATTTTCTGTTAATAATAATTCCGGACTACTTCCTACTAACTGCCTCATTCTGTCGGGTCGTTTTGTTAAGATTAAATAAGTATGTTTATCGGTTGCCAGTATTGTTTGCCATACCCGTTCTATCCACTCACTTGGTACATCGGGGTGAAACAGATCGCCCATACTGTTTACAAATATCCTCCGCGGCGTTCTCCATTTCTGCGGAAGATCAAGCCTGTTTGGATGCAGCGTAACCTTGAAAGGCTCATCATTCAGGTACCCACAACGCCCGACCAGGCGCTTTGCCATGCGTTCAGCATAGCAGTTCTGGCAGCCAGGGCTGATCTTGCTGCAGCCGGTTACCGGGTTCCATACAGCGTCCGTCCACTCTATCTTGCTCTTGCTCACTGACCAATCAACTCCTTGATTTGTTTAATCAGCGCTCCCTCTCGCGCCTCGACCTGCTCCAACTTGGCCTTGAGATGGGCGTTCTCAGCTTCGGCCTCCATTGCCCGACGTATTGCATGCGGCCAACCTTCCCATGCCTCCTCCATAAACCTACTGTCCGGATGGTCAGGAACCAAGGGGATTAGTGAACACTCCCACCGCCTAAGAGGCGGGGGCTTCTTGGGATAATCCCAAAGACTGTGTTCCCAGTCTCAAAAGGAAAAAGGGGGCGGCATTCATCTCCCGCTTTAGAAGCGGGAGTTTTCTGCCGGAAGCCTTGATAAATCTCTCTTAGGATCCCTGTTTGAGATATGAATCTCATCACCGTACCCATCTCGTTCAATGCTAATAGTAGCGAATATAATCGGTCTCATCCCGTATTGACCGGTGAGATAAAACTGCTTTCCAAACTTTTACCATCTTACTGGCCCAGGCGTTGCCGCCTCACATATCGCTAGGTCGGCCGCTAAATCGCGCTTTCCGCTCACTTTTCAATGACCCCCTCTTTCTGTAAGAGTTCCTTCACATCCTGGACACTCCGCACCACCCCGGTTATTGCCCCGGCCTTTCTCCACCTCTCCAGTGTTTCCGCCTGGAGCTTCGTTAACGGCGTCCCATATGGCTCCGGCCTTTTCACTTCCAGCTTGAGTGACCGGCCTTTTAAACAACCGTCAATATCTGGCGTCCCCGCTCTTTTTGCGTCACCGTAGGTTTTAACAGCATAGCACTCCGGCAGGCTGTTCAGGTATTTTAGAATTGCTTTTACGATGCTGGATTCCAGGGGGGCTGGTTTAGTAATCACCAAGCGACCTCCTCCACTCGTCCCAGCTCGTTATTATCTTTTCAAACACTTCCCGCTTCCACCGGAAAACGAACGGGTAACGCCGTCTGTTACTTACGAAAAATTCTTCACCAAATTCCTTGCCTTTTTCCGTTATCCGCAAGACGCCCCATTGAAGCTCAAGGTATCCTAGATTAACTAATTCGTGCCTGAAAAATCCGTTCGGCCGTTTGAACACCTTGTACGCTTCTTTTTCCGTCAGGTAGTCCGGCTTGTGGTCCGGGAATCCGGAGGCAAGCTGGTCTGAATAGGCTTCGGTGAATTCCTTGTACTGCTCAACCTGGCCGGCAAGGAGCTTGATTTGTTCGTCCTGCGGCAGTTCGTATTTGCCGGTCTTGCGGATGGAAGGGATAACTTCATCAAAAACCCACTTTTCAAACCTTTCAGCTTTGGCTCTAATTTCTTCATTCTTGCTCTGGTCAGCGGCTTTGATAATTAAGCGGTAAATGTCTCCTTCGGGGATGATATTTGTTTCTTGAATTCCTCCCTCCGAAGGTATCTCCAACTTACGGATACCTTTGCAGTGATCTATTACCGCTTGACTGGGTTTTGCATAATTTAACATCCTCGCAACATCCACGCCAACCGCATAAGGCTTTTCGTCAACCTCAACAAACCTGATTTCGCCGAATTCTGGGTTATTGAAAATTTGTAAGTCTTTCATATAATCCTCCCGAAATTAAGTAAATTTATTATGTCGTTGTAAGGGTTATCAAATTGATAACCTCGGAAAAATTCATCCAGGTTTCCTGCTTAAGTTTCTCGTTTATTTACCAATCTGGTAAATGGAAATCATCTTTCACTCTCCCCCCACACAAACAGGTTTTTCAGTATTTCTCCTATTTGTTTCGCATACGGTTTCAGGAGCTTATCCCGCCATTCCTCGTACATTTCCCGGTCCGGCCAGGCTTTAGCCCCGGTCGGGTCAATGTCCGGCCGCAGAACAAACTGGGTTTTTCCCCGCACTATCCGCGTCCCCCAAGTCCGCATGTCCCAGAGGTTCTTCCTTAACTGGTCACTGACTTTATCGGCCTCGGCCAACATCTGACACCACAGATTCGAATCTTCTTCAAGATCCTTGCGCGGGTCCTCGTAGTAGATGGCGTTTTGAAATAGGGGATGTTTTACTGCTTCTTCTTTTTGCGCCTGCGCCGGGCTTTTTTCTTTCATCCCAGGGCGCTGCATGTTCGATAAAAGATCAGCCATTTTTTTCATTTCAATAACCTCGCTTTTATATAGGTCACTGACAGTGACCTATACTATAAAAACCCTGAAACCCGCATCATTACTGAGTTTTTTTATGTAGGTCACTAATATAGGTCACTACCCTGAAAATACATACCTTATTTTTAAACACCTACCCCTTTACCTACACTTTCACTCTCTCTTTAAAGGTAAGGGTGTTTTTATATATAGATACTTACGTATCTAGTGACCTAGTGTACTATAATCTATATAGAAGCCTTGATTTTAGCGGATTTTTATATAGGTCACTCTATAGGTCACTCTATAGGTCACTCTGTTCAAAGTGACCTTCTGGTAATTTGACTGCTACAAAATACGCCTGGCAAGATGTTTCCGGGTCATACTTCCTAGTTTTAAACCGGCGCTTACCAGCTTTTGTTTCAGTTTTTATCAATCCTTCTTCAGCCCAGTCCCGCAAGATTCTTTGGGAACTGTACCCTCCATCCTTGAGCGCCTTTTCAAATGCCGGCGGGAAGATGTAAGCATACTCACCATCCGTTAACCCGAACCGCTGCCCTCCCGGCGGGTTCTTCCCAAAGTGAGAAACATTGATCCCGTACCATCCGAGGAAGTACTCATAAGCCCTGTTCGAATCCTGCACATCCTTGGCGCTTTCCAACTGGCTCAATATTGTTTCCGATAGTTTAATTGCCTGATTCAATGCCTCTTCTTGTTCAATTTCAAAAATCCACTGGCTGGCGTAGTAATCGGCCAGGATAATCAGGGCAATGGCCGCCCGGTGACTGGCAATCTTATCACCATGCCACTCCTTCAGTTTTTCCTCAATGATGAAATAGTCATCTGAAACCATTGACGAATCAGCTTTTAGTTCTTGGAGCAGTTTCATCATAAAAGCCGGGCCGGCCGTTCCGAAGTTGTTCCTGGTTTCATGGTGAATCTTTGAAGCAAGGCTTTCATCCGTTATTGGTATGCCGTATATCTCCAGCGCCCGCGTCTTTATCCCGGCCGCGCTGGCGCTGGTTGAGAGGGGTTCCTCCCCGGTTGTTATGACTATGGTTCTCCAGAAGTTCCATGCCTGCAGACCGCCGCCCTTTGCTCCCCGGGCCTTCCCTTTGCCGGTTCCGAGCATATAGACCAGGCTTTCAATAAATCCAAGTTTGTCGCCAACTACCTGCCTTTCGTCAATTCCCAAAGGGAGATCCCGGTAAAAAGCTGCCAGGCGCTCTAAACCCACTTTTGTAGCGTTAAATGATGCAATCAGATCTTCCGGATCTCCCCACACCGACAGGGCTGCTTTCAACGCCGCCGTTTTGCCGCCCCGGCTGGCGCCCCAGGAGTGAATAATAAATACCCTCTGTCCCAGGATTTTCAAGAGTGGTGTGGCAAAAGCCGCCGCCAGGACAAACCTGGCTATGGGGTGTTGCCGCAGTGGTTCGACAATTTTCACCCATTCTTCCATCGTGCCGTTGACGCGGTACCCACCGGCCACCGACGACATGCCGCCTTCCTCGACATCCAGCAATAAATTGCCTTCAGCGCCAGGCAGAAAATATTTTCCTGACCACCCCATATGAGAAGTTGACTTGATAACCGGCAGGATATTTAAGTTTTCACGCTCCAGGTCGCTTAAATACCTAACGAAATCCTTTGCATTCTCACTGCTTACCGGCAGGCTTTTGTTGCCTATTTGAATAATTGTTGTTTTGTTAAATATCGTTGACCGGTTTGCTACAACGTAATTCCATTTCCCGTCACGGTAAAAACCAAGCTCTACTTTTTCGTCTCCGGTATCAATATTTTTCAAGCGCTTGGTCAATATTACCGGTACCGCGCAGGCACATACGGGACCGCGCTTTGTGTCCTGCCAGATCCCGTTTTCATTTATTGACCACTGGTAAGGGCGGCGCAGTTCTTTCAGCGGTATATCCGGCAGGATTTCTTCCAGCAGGGGCACGGGCTCGTCCGGTTCAACGATGTGCAGCCGCCTGCTTTCTTTCAGTTTTTCATTTACCGCCCGTTCCAGGTCATTGAGGTTAACTTTGCCCTTCAACTGCTGCTTCAGCCGGGCGTAGTCACCGACCCTGGCTTGTTTTAATTGGGCCAGAGCGGCCAGTGTCTCCGGTTCAAACACGTCCTCCGGCCGTTCCGGCAAGCGGTCTAAAATCTGCTCCGCGTTAGTCCCCGCTTCGTACTTCCAGGCACTTGCCACCTTTTCTTTCGCTGTTGCTTCCGGAAAGGGCGGCGTGCAGTTGGCCGCTGCTTGAAGGACTAAAGCATCCGCTTCCTCCCTGGTCATTCCCTTTGACCGCAAGCGGCAGGCGTATTTGAATAACGTAATGTCCCGCTGCCCCTGCGGCACTCCGGCCAGGACACCGACCGGATTGATCTTCTTCCCACTTTGCCTCGAAATGTAAGAGACATCGACAAGATATTCCTCAAAATCGTAAGGCACATATCTATAGGGGGTATCATGCAGCACCCGAACAGGCTCCGGCTTAAGTTTCCGGTTAAAAGTCCCCGGCAATCTCAGCACCCTGGCCAGGTCGAAGGTGCTGTCTATTTCCCATCCGTGAGCCTCGGCCTTGCTTTTCATGGTCATCTGGAAGCGCTGAACAAGGTCCTGTGCTTCCTTACGTTCCTCTGGTGTATCGAATACCCAGAGTTCCTTAAACAGCCACCACGCTTGCAGGCCGTGTCCGGAATGGACCAGGACGGTCGGCTCCAGGGGGAATTCCTTTATCAAAGCTATGGCTGCGTCAAGGGTTGGCGGTAGTTTATTACTTTTGTGCGCCGCCCCCCGGATGTCCAGGTCAAGCCACATCCCGGGGCAAGCCAGGGCCGTTTCCATATAACCGCGGGTATTATCCTTGCCCTTGGCAACGGCTGCGGCCTTGTCCTGCGGGGAGATACCGAAGTACACGTCCTTGGTCTTGGCAAGGTTTTTGGCTGTCGTGGCTACCGCTTCCAGGTTCCTGGCGTCGTACCACTTTGTCTTTTTGTCCTGCCGGGTCCATAGAACGATATGGCCCGGCGCCTCGTTACCGTATAGAGAAAGTAAGAAGTCTTTTGTGTTCGTATAGCATCACCCCTGGCGCTGAATATGCTGAATATATCGAACCTTATTTCTTCTCAAACACCAGGAATTCACCGTTCACAACACCGATGGGCCAGTATCCCAGTTCCCAAACTTCCATCAATGGATCGAAGGGATTTTCGAAATCAAGCAGGTCTTCGACCACTATATGGGCTGCGGCCCAGGCTGCGGCCCAGGCTGCGTCCCAGGCTGCGTCCCAGGCTGCGTCCCAGGCTGCGTCCCTGGCTGCGTCCCTGGCTGCGTCCCAGGCTGCGTCCCAGGCTGCGTCCCTGGCTGCGTCCCAGGCTGCGTCCCAGGCTGCGTCCCAGGCTGCGTCCCTGGCTGCGGCCATATCATTGATGAACTTCACTGGAACCTGTTTGGCCCCGAACTTCCCGAGAGCATCAAGGTGCTTTTTAATTAACTGTTCAACCTGCTCACGCTTGTTTTGCGGTTCGAACCATTTAACGTCTTTGAGGCGATTGATAAGATCAACAACCTTCTGCCCATTCGGGCCAAATGCCAGAGCAAGAGGCAATTCCTCTACAATGGTCAACTCATGGACTCCAACCTTATCATTTTGCTCTGCAACAATTTTAGGGGTAGTTGCTTTTAACAACCTGAGAGGCCAGTTCCCCCTACGCCAAGCAAGTGTTTGTTCCGGCTTCCGGCAGGCATGGATCATGCCGGATTTGCATAATACATTCCTTGGATTTTGGTGTATTCTTGTTGTTCCCACTGTGTATTTGATTCTTCCGACATAGCAGTCGGTGTAGTCGTCACGGACTAATTTATAAAGAATCTCAGACATTCTTTGATACCTCCTGTTTTATTTCTCGGCTTCAAGAATCTGGCTTGCTTCAAAGTCTGCCGTGAATAAGAGTGTAACCAACGGCTCCCTGCCCGCGGCTTCCCGAAACGCATAGCCGCTCGGGTAGTTAAAGTGGATTCCGGCATCAAATGCAACCATGTGCCAGCGGATTGCCAGTTTTTCAGAAGTAGTTAGTTGAATATAGTTCTGAAGAATACTGACCGACTTTTCGCCGTGGCCGAAGGGAAATTTATCATCGACCACATAGGCATTTTCTTTGTCCGGTATCTCGCCGCCATTTTTGTGCGCTTCGATAAGTTTACTGGCCCATGCCTTGGTAATTCCCTGGCGCTTATAATTCAGGAAAAGTAGGGGTCCAGCAAGATTTTTCAGGTAGTCAATCTGTTTTGCCGATGCCGGTTCTTCGTCGATTTTGTAATACTCAATCTTACAAAGGTCGTGGCCCAGGCCGCAGATAATGATAGTTTCATGGGGAATGTTTAAATTAAAGATTTTGACTTTGTGTTTTAGGAGTTTGTAGACGTTCATGCTATGAATAGCCAGGCCGCCGGGAACTGCAAGATGGTATTGGGTGCTGCAAGGAGCAGTGAAAAAGTCGCTTATTTCCAGGAAAGCTATCAAGTTGTCAATCCCCGCTCTATTTACTTGCTTCCATAGTTCAATAATTTCTTGTTTCATGGTTTTGCCTCCATTGCATTTAATCTTTGGAATGTGCACTATTGATTTTTTAATATTTCTAATATTTCATCTGTCCTGTTATTTAAAATTGCTGTAGTTTCAAGCACGGTGAGATTAAATTTTTTTTGCAATTCTCTGCCTAACGCCTTAAATTCAGACGCCTTAAAACCGTTTTTGCGTATAGTTTCCATTCTTTTTTGATATTCTTTAATATCATTAATGGTTATCATATTTTCGCTCCTTCGTATTTTTAACAATCTATAGAGTGATTGCCATTATTTCGTCCCACAGTTCCACGGTCCGCTCTCCCCCGTTAAACCTGTCCCGTAGTGGGCGGATCACATAAGTAAGCGCAAAATATCCCGCGCTGCCTATTTCGGTGTAGACTGCTTCACAGGTCTTAAGATATTCTTCTGCTTTTTCCCAATCCAACATAGCTTATTTACTCCCTCCTTACTTCACATTTTTAACATTATGTGCATTAATCCTTTTCTTTTTCCGTTCCCCTATTTTATTGCTAATATCTGCAATAATAATCCCTGTCTTAGTAAGTTCGATGTCGTTTTGAATTAAATTGCACTGGTTCAGCCTGACCAGTTGCTTTCGAGAAACAAGAATTAGATTATCAAGATCAAAATTCCGGTTGTTGCCGTCTCCAAAGATGATCACGTGGCCCGGAGGGACTGGCCCGTTGGCGGCTTCCCAGATCACAATATGCTTACCCTTCCAGTTCTTTTGTAGTTTGCCGTCATCTACTTTTATATCAACATATCCGTCTGCGTTTACTCTTTCAGAGCCTACTGGTACCCAATTCCATGCTTTATGGCCAGGCTTAAATTGGGCCGCTTCGGCTGCCTCGCCACCGAGAAAGACGCCCTTTTTGTTCTTGTTGAAAGGGATGTTGCCTTTAGGAAAGTAACCGGTAACTCCGCTATTAAGCTTGTGCCGGTCATACCATGCCTTCATTTGCGAATGCGTGTAATTAGTACCAAATGCTTCATTTAGTAGTTTAGCCATTTCCTTCGGCCCGACACCTTTATGATTGGCCTTGATAAAATCTTTAACATTATCCGGGTACAACTTAGACGGCCTTCCGGCCGGGATGCCGCGGCGGCCGCTTTTTAGGCCGTGGTTTGTCTTGTATGCCTTCATTTTTGATTCAGTGAAGTCTAAGCCGAATTCAGCATTGACCAGTGCGGCCAGGTCTTTGGTAGTGATCCCCCGCACGTTCTCAGATATAAATCTCTTCACTTCTTCCGAGTATCGCCTCATATGCTATTCCTTCAAAAATTCCGCCTTCAGCATCTTGGGCATTCTTTTTTTACCTTTGCCGTCGCCATCGTTGCCGTCGTCATCAATACCGTATTCAAGCTGGAGCTGCCTTCCCTTCAATACCAATGTGCCATTAGCTATGATTTGCGACGCCAAGCCCGTTACTGCCTTGGCTCTCTGCATTTCTTCCTTCAGTTGTTCACCCTTTAGGTCCTCGTCACTCAGGCGCTCCAACTGGGCGAACAGATGATTGTTTAAGTCGCCGAGTGTATTTTTCATTTTTACACCCCTTCCCATGTTTCACTTTTAACAAACCCCAACACAATAATTTAGGGTATACCGGGGCGCAAGGCCCCGGCAACTTAGAAAATTTCCTCTTCTTCCCCACCGGCCGGTTCCTCGGTGTTGTATTCGTCCGCGCCGATGGCCACGGTCATGGTAAGTGGCTTGATCTGCTCGGCGTAGGCCCGTGCCACCTTCTTGGTTTCAGCGTCCAGGGGGACAGGCTTACTCCATGCGGCCTTGGAATATTCAATGCCGCCTTTGTTTTTGTCTTTTTTTAGGGATACCGTGGACAACACATCAAAGCTCCGGTGCCCTTTTTGCACAATGCGCTTACTCAAATACTCGTTGAAGTTTTCCAAGGAAGTGGGTGGTAATGTCAGCAGGAACGGGAACATGAACCCTTCCCGGAGCAGGTAGACACGGCGCATGTTTTTGCAGGCTTTCCCGTTATTGGTGCTTCCATCTTTGTAGGGAGGGGCGCTCCCCCATTGGTTCTTCGGGCAGGACACACAAGGAATCTGCCTGCCGGTTTCACGTTCAATGCCGATTCTGCCGTCCATGGAGGAACAATCGGGTGGGTTCTTTTCTCCGGAATATTCTTTTGCCCACCAGGCATTGATCGGGTGATGGACCAGAATGATCCCGGAAACAGTCTTTTCGGTCAGCGGATCTTCCGGGTCGTCCTCGTTGGGCAGTTCAAAGGCCAAGCCGCCACCGCTGGGGATTTTGATACGGTCGAACTTCAGGGTAACGCCTTCAAGTTCTTCCTGCATGGCTTCCCGGACTTCATCCGTGATGGCCGGCAGGGTGAAAGTCACCACTTCCGTATTTTGGTCTTTCGTCGCTAAAGCTGTACTCATTGATTTTTACCTCCTTGAAAGTTTGAGATTATTTAATATCAAACCATTGGTTATTTTTTTTGAGAAAATTAAATGTGACAATCTACTATTGTAATTATTGATTCAGGGTCAGTATTTTTGATGAAGGCATCAAAGTAGTTACTGTTCCAATCTTCCTTTTCATTTGAGACACAAGCCCACCAGCCCATTTCGCCCTCTTCGTACCATTTGCCATCCAGTGTAATCACGGCGAAGGTACCGAATCCGCTATCATTGAGGTAATCTTCTTTTGTTGCGCCTGGTTTAATTCCATATATGACGGATTTTTGAAAGTCATCTTTGTTTTGTGCTTCTTCCCAGCGTTTTTCCCGTTCCTTGCGCTCTATGTCGGCCATCATATCCCAGCAAATATCTTTTACCTTGGCTGAATCCACCCATTTATAACCTTGCGGAGCAGGGTTTTCTTCCTCACGAAAAACAGGGTGTAACAAACTAGGACTTCCAATTCCGCAGTATGTTTCAGGATCTTTTTTAACAAGAAGCATACCTTGATAACGACCGCCTATTTGATACCAGTCCCATTTGCTGTTAGGGTTTGTGCGGTCAATTAATTCAATCACTTCACCTTTTGCATTGAGGCGCATCCAGCCCCATTTATGCTTGTCGTATATATCCGGTTCATCGTTCTCAAACAAAATCGGTTTTTCGTAATAATCTTCCGCAAAGTCCCTGAAAGACATAACATCAGAGGCTTTTAACTTAACTTTTTCGTAGCCATCTGGGATATATTGTACTTTTGTCCGGAATCCCTTGCCGTCTTTCCAATCTTTTGACGACCAAACTAACCCGTTACCGCATCCGCCGCCAGCTATTGGTCCAATTATTTTTCTTTCTTCTTCTGTCAGATCACGATAAAACTGGTCTTCATAAGGGGCAAAGTATTTTCCATCCGGCGATTTTAACTTGGTTATTGTGTGTTCCTCATATTCCTTGCGTGCTTCTTCCAACTGGTCAACGCTTTGAATATACTGATCAACAATGCCCGTACACTCAAACTCATGGAAGGGTGCAAGTTGTTCTTCAACTGACCTACCGCCGGGTTTGGTAAATACCGCTACAGTAAAATGACTCATTGGAAACCTCCTAATTTGAGTTTTTGGATTGTTTTATTTCCGATTCCCCCCTGCTTCCGCAGTTCGTAGTTCGCACATTCTATGCAGAGAGCAAGCCCCCTCGTTTCTCCCGGTTTAAGTACCGAGTACAGAATGGACTGTTCCTTTTTACACTTTTTACAATAGAGAATAAACCTTGACATTCTACCTCGCCGCCTTCCGCATCCTCACCGATGGTCGCTTGACATATGAAATGCACTCTGCAGCCCATTCCGGCAGTTCGTCGTTTTCCTCCAATTGTTCCTTGACGAATCCCTTTAAAGTGCTTGGGAACACGGTTTCCCTCACCATATCCGCAAAACCGTTTTCCTTAAGCCCCTTGTGAAGTTCATCCCGCTTTTCAGCAATAGAATGAACATACAACTTCTCCGTCAAATAGAAGGTTTTGCCGCGCCTACTGAAGTTCTGGTTTTCCTCGTTGATCATTTCCTGGGCAAGTTGTTCGTCAATTTGTTCAATTTCCGCGTTGACGGCTTTAAGCGCGTCTTCCAGTTCGTCCTTGCGTTCTTTTAATGCACGAAATTTATCAGCCAGTTGAAATATAGGGTTGACCTGAACCTCTAATGCTTGGGCTGTTTCCATAGGTTTATACCTCCTTATAAAAATTCCCTCCAGTGATCAACAACCGCGTCCGCCACCGATTTTTTACCTCTCAGCACCTTAAGAATTTTTTCGTCGATGGTGTTCTCGGCTATCAAGTGAATATGTGTTCCGGGAAACTTTTGGCTGATCCTATCCAGGCGGGCTTTGCATTGGTCGTAATCTGCGAACGAATAATTAAAGCTGTAAAAGATGCTCATATGAGCTGCCGTTAACGTGATCCCTAATCCTGCCCGGATTTGGCACACAAACACTGTCACTTCAGGGTCTTGCTGGAACCTTGTGACCATCTCTCCCCGCTGGTTCTGTGGAATGCCCCCATAAATGATGCTGTATTTTACACTAATATTTTCAAGGAAGGTGCAAATAGCCTTAATCTCTGGGACAAAGTTTGCAAATATAACAATCTTTTTACCGGCCTCCAGCAGGCCATCCACAGTCTCCCGAAGTAGATCGAACTTCGCCCAGCTTACCTGTTCAACATTGCCTCCCTCCGGGGCTACGAAGCCGCCGGTTATCTGAGACAGCCGCAGGAGGCGGGTCAGGACGTTCTGAGCAATAACCTTGTTGTTCTCCAGTGTTTCATCTTCCATGAGCCTCAATATCTCGGCCACGGACTCTTTTCGCATTTGCTCATAGAGCCTTCTTGCCTTTGGCTCAAGCTCGCAGAATAGAATCTGGTCAGTGAACGGTGGCAAATCCAACGCCTCCTCTTTTGACACCCTGAACGCTACCCTATGTGCCTTTTCAACCAGTTCATTCAAGTTCCGGTATCCAACAACCATCTTCCCATTCGGTCCGCCCAGGAGTGCATACCGACTCCTGAAGTTTACAAAGCTTGTTCCGAAGATGCTCGGGTCCAGGAATTTATACTGGCTGTAGAAGTCCAACGGTCCCTGTGTGACCGGCGTTCCTGTGAGAATAAGCCGGTACTTTGCCAGGCGTCCCAACCGGTGCATAGTCTTTGATTGCCTGGCGTTGGGGGTCTTGATCCTTTGGGACTCGTCGCAGATAATCATGTCCGGGCTCCACTTTTTCAGAACTTCTTCCATCCTCCAAGTTGCTTCATAGTTGGTTACAGTCACCTGAAGGGCCGTCTGGTTTTGCGGCCACTCTTCCAGGGCTTTTATCCGCTTTTCAATGGGGCCTTCCAGGGCTTTGACTTCGTAGGGGAAATTCGCGTGCACCGCGAATTCCCCGAAATCATCCTTCGTCCAGGCCGGCACAACGGAGCTGGGGGCTACAATGAGAACTTTCTTAATTAACCCATTGAGGAACGCCCGGCCCATTATTGCTATGGCTGTGAGGCTTTTGCCGCATCCTTGGTCATTGCTCCATGAGCAGGGCGCAGCCGCCACCGTCAAGGAGTTTCATTTACATCACCTGCCTCTTGTCAATCCTGGTGATTCCCAGGAGTTCACAGGCTATGTTGTACCCCAGTACCTGATGTTTGAATGGTTGAGTCTTCAGGGGCATCGGCTCTACCGGTCGGGCGTCCTCCCATCCATGGAGCTTGATGTTGTGGACCATCTGTTCCCGCATCGCCACACCCAGAACCGCTTCACTAACCTTGGGGTCAACCTCAATTCCTGGAAAGGCTATGGTCAGTTCATTCAGGGTTTCCGCCCGGAGGGGATAAAGCCAGCATTTATATAGCGGGCTCCACTCCCGGCCGGTGATTGATTTTGCTGTTTCCCGGTCCTCGTACCGGGAGAAGAGAGCGATTTTGCCGTCTTTAAGGGTTAGTTTGGGCATTGGGCACCTCCATTTTTCTTTTCTCCCGTAGGTGTTTCAACTTTTCTTTCCGTATTTTATCTATTTCATTAATTTTTGCTTGAAGTTTTTCATTTTCAACTTCTAATGGATGTTTATACTTTTCATTAACATGTTCTTTATATCCCATCATTTCGTTAGTGGTATTAATGGCAAACGCAAATGACTTTGCAAGGCTTATAATCTTGTTATTGTTTCTTATTTGCCTGCGAAGTTTTGTTATTTGTTGTCGTTCTTGCCATGTTTCCCATCTAGCCTCCCTGGCCTTCTTCGCCTTTTCCTCTTTTGCTTTTCGTTGCTGTTCTTCTTTTGCGTATTTTTTATCCAAATATTCTTCATGTCTTCTTATGCCATCCACAGCTTTATGGTAAAGTTCGTCTAAATCATCTTCATCTTCCCAATAGTAACAAGGAGGTTCAACAGGAATACCGCCTGCAGAAGATGTCATACCACCAGGACATAATTCTTTATAAAATGGACATTGATCGCAATCCTCTGAATCTCTTAATTCTTTAACTTTCATTTACGCTACCGAAATCTCCATCTCGCCGTCTCCGACCTGAGTGCAAAAATACTGGCAGTCATCCTCGGGCCGACTGATCCGGGCCAAGAATCGGTTCCTTGTATCAACATCCAGCCTCTCTAATCCATCGACACAGATAAGTTTTAAATCTCCGGCAAGTTCCCTGGCGACATCTACGGCAAAGTCTATTGATTCTCCGGTAGACATTGACTTAATCGGCCGGCCGTTGATAGTCACGTTCCCCGCAGCGTCGATGCCAATTCCCTGAATCGGCAAGTTCGCCCGCGCAATCAATTCCTGCGGCTTCTCGGCCAGGGTTTTGACCACCTGGTCCAGGCGTTTTGCTTCAGCATCTCTAGCAGCCAGCCGAGCTTTGGCCTGCTCCTTCCGGTCGAAGTCCCGGACCAGCGCCTGCTTCTCTTCAAACTCCTGGACGCGGGCTTCCAGAGGAACAAGGTCGATGGGCTGGTTTTCCTGAAGGATACTTTCAAACTCCTTGGTACGTTGTTCAATAACAACCAGAGATTGTCTTTCCTTGTCGTCGACAGTAGTCAGCAGGGATTTTTCCTTGTCATCAATGGCAGCCAATCGTTCCATCTTTTTCTCTTCAATCGTTTTTAGAGAAAGCGCAAGTGTAACATCAACCTGCTCCAGGTCCGCCCTGGCCTTTTTCAGTTCCGCTTCCAACTCTGCGATTTTATTTTGCAGAGTTGATTTTTCAGAAGCAGCCTGCATAGTAGCTTTATTCGTTGCTCCCCTTGCAAGATCGGCAACGTTTTCCCGCTCAATCCGGGCCATGTCCCTGATTTTGCGCCGTTCCTCCTCGGCCTTTTGCTTCTCCAGGATTTTATCGACGGTCAAAGTAGCAAGGCCATTGGTAGCATTGGTGATCGCCTCGTTGTTGTCCTGGGCCGCCTTCAGTTCATCATAGAGGGTCCGCAGGGACACTCCCCGGTACTGTTCCGGGTCAAAGTCTGCCGGGATACTGATGCTTTCAACTTCGTTTTTTGCGGCCTTAACCTCTGCGTTTACTTCCCGGCGCCGTTCATAGTAGTAATTGTGTAAATCTCTTACTACTTGCAGGCCGTGGAGGTTGTAGTCAACCGGCGGGTTTCCCCCGGTCCAGGTTTGCACTTCCTCCGGGGTTACTTTGACCGGCGCTGCGGAAAGAAGGATTTTGCTCTGTTCTTTTTCGTCTCTGGTAATAAAGTCAATGGGATTAAAGCTGAATGCTCCAATTAATTTTGAAAGAAGTTTCTGCGGTGACGGGGCGTTGAAACCCTTTTCATCTTTAACAGTGAGGTTGGTTCCTTTTTCGGTGATACTCCGGCGCACCGTAAAGCCGGTATCGGTTTCAATGAGGATCAGCGCGGAATCAGCACCGTCCCGGATAACCCTCGGGCGCCGGTCCTGGTTCGTAAAGCCCTTTTCAATAGCCTCCAGAATGGAGGTCTTGCCTTTGCCTACTCGGCCTTGAATGATATTGACCTTACCGGGTTCGAAGTTCAGTTCTTCGATGCCCAGGAAGTTTTTAATCTGAAGTTTGGAGATTTTCATTTACGGATTCCTCCCTTAATGGTATTCCTCTTCGTGTCGCTGCCCTGGCCAGGGCGTCCGCTTCCACTTTCAGGACGTTTTCCGGGAAACCGTTGGTGTCAACGTAAGCTATTGCCTCCCGGATTAACTCGTCATTCGCCCGGTCTATGTATCCGGGTTCGACGCTATTATTGAAATCCTCCCGGACACTTAGGTATAAAGCTTTTTTGAGGTAAATCATTTCCTAACTCTCCATAACGTCCAGGCGGCCGTGCCGGTCTACACCAATGTAAAACAACACAGATTTTCCGGAATGGATATACTTTGCTTCTCGGGACTTCAGTATCCGGGCAATCTTTTCCGCTTCATACTCGGTATCGAATAGCCAGTGGATTTCCAGGTATCCACCGTCATAAGCTATTGTCGTTTCCGGATTTTCAGCTTCGGCTTGCAGATATTCGATGAATGCCCCGAAAGACATCTGACAAATTTTATCCGCAAATTCACATTCCAGGCATATTCGTCGATCAGTTGATATAGGTTTTTCGCACCATACACAGGTATTTGGTTCCTCTGCTTTCCGGGCCAGGTTTCTAATTATCGTCGCCGCGGCCCCGGATGGGTCCTGGCTAAATCTGTCCAGGTTGGGCATTGTAACTTTCGCCCCTTTCTGATAAAATTTCAACTAAGGATTTTGTTGTGGCCGCTACTGGGCGGCTTTTTCTTTTGGGTTGAACTCTTTGTATTTGCTTTCATAATCAATTCCACGTTCCATGCAATAAAAGATCGTAAAACCGTTTGGAAAACGGACTTCTATTCGTTGCGGTAAAATTCTTGTCGTGCTATGAAACGCTTTGACGATTTCCACCGGTGCTACATGACTGTCCCGGCACTGCATCGCTTTTTCAGGAGAGTCGAAGTTGTTTTTCTTGCAGATCGGGCAGGTATAACTCACGTTGATGATAACTTCCGGCTTTTCCATCCTTTTTACCCACCTTTCCTATGCCGCCGGTTTCGGCCGGCACATTTCGTTATAAGTCTTGCCAACTGAACATTCAGAACAGTAATGCGTCAACAGGTTCGGCTCACCCATTGCCTTCGCCAGGGCCGCCGCCTCCGCGGGCCGCACTTCCAGGGCCGATGTTTCCCACCGGCTAACCATTGAACGGTCATAATCGATCCGGTTGCCCAATTGCTCCTGGGTCAATCCCTGCTTCTTGCGTGTCTGCGCTAAGTATTTCCCAAAATCAAAACGCGGCAAAAAACGATCGCCTGTAGCCTTTGCCGTTCTAAAAGCGTCGAGTTGGTAAATGTCGCCCATGATTCACCCCTCCTTTCGCGTGTAAATCCAGAACGTGACAAAAACCGGTTTCTCATTATACTGGAATTAATCACTCCCTCCTCCCTCGGGTGTCCGGCCGGCGTCCGGGGGGACGCCTCACCTTATGACAGCCAAGATTGCAGCGCAGGCTAACAAAACTCCAAAGAACCAGGGTGATATCGCTTTGACCGCCACCAGCGGCATACATTTGGCTGGATTCCAGCGTAAACGCTTTATCGCGTCCGAGTGCTGTGCGGTCAGCCTGCCATTTTTATCATTCGGCGCCCATCTCATAACATCACTTCCATTCGAGTAGTTTGAATGTACTGCAGAAAGTCCACAGCATCAGAGTTATTGCTGTTGCCGCCACCATGATGTTGAAACCCTTGTTGATCAGATAACCAACCAGCGCGTACTTAGCAAAAGTCCGGAGAGTTTTCAATGCGGTTCACCCTTTCCTATACATTTTCCGCCTTGTTGAAAATTGTTCCGCACCGGCAGCCGTATGTCACCTCATCATGGGAACGCCCTTCCTGAATGGACAGGATTCGGACATTTCCCGGCTGTTCATATATGTCTGCTTGACAGTTCGGACACTGATGACCGTCAATCTTCTGCTTGCCCCTAATTGTTGACCATCCGGGAGCTGTGGTTTCAACTATGAAATTGCAAAATTTAAGTTTGCTTATGTTGTAACGGTCCAGTACCGCTCTGGCTGTGCGGAGCATCTGCATTCTGGTGTCCGCGCGTTGTGTCCAGAGAAACACTCTAATGGCGGTCTCTACTGCCGCTCTATCTTCCAGAGTGGGGAATTGATAGGTTTTCACGCACATCCTTCTTTCTTTTGGGTAGTATTAGTGTTTGTGTCTCTGTCTGGCAAACTTAGGACGTACCTTAAACCATCCAGAATCCGCTTTTTATCCGGCTCATAGATGTCTGTAACACACTTGCTGAATTCCTCCATAGCCTTATCGCTTACCGGCCATAATCTTCCCATTAAACCACCTGCCTTTATAAGGTTATTTCCTCGGCTCATTGGCCGTCGGTACCGGTTGCTTTTGGTTGATAACGAATTTCTAGACCAACAACCTTCCCAACTTTGCCCATTATTTCTTCATTCCAGCGTCGTTTATTCTTTAAAAGGTCGTTTATATATTGCCAGGAATAACCGGTTTCTCTGGCAACTTGGGCTATGGTTATATTTTTTTCACTCATAATTTTCTTGACTGCTTCAGTAAAATTCAGCATATTTATCACCTCTTAATGGCATAATAGAGCTAATGGTTATATTTTTCAAATCTGAAATAGAGCTAAATGTTTAGATTTTTTTAAAATAAAAGCTAATAGCTCTAAAATACTTCTTTTTATAGCTATTAGCTTGTTGTTATATTTTTTGTTTTTTGATATCCTAAATATAGCTATTAGTTTAAAGGGGCATTTGAAATGTTGCGGATTAAAGAAATGAGAAAAGCAAGAAAAATAAGCGGTCCAAAATTGGCTACTATGTTGCATATTACTCCAACATACCTTTATGAAATAGAAAAAGGTAAAAAAAGAATTAATGGGGAATTATTATCAGAAATTGCCGACATTTTAGAAACCAACACCGACTATCTCCTTGGCCGCACCGATGATTCTACTCCTTCCTATTCAAAGCAAAACACTATGCCTCTATCAGACAATAAAATCACCCCGGAAATACGGGAATTGTTTGAGAAAATTTTGTATTTAAAAAAAAATGACATTAAAATGGTTGATGCACTGGTAGAACATTTGGGCAACAGGGACAACCAAGCGGCAACTCTAGACTTGCCTATTTCCTCCCCAAATGGGTTAGGCAAATGATAAAATCGCATAAGAGTCAAAGGCGACGTTAAAACAAAGAACCCCCGGAGCCGATCCGGTGGGTTCTTATTTAATAAAAGCAAGAAGGGAGGTGTATAATAATGAAAAGAATCCTTGTTATTGTTGCTCTGGCGTTAACCATTGTCATGTCTTTTGCCGCAGTTGCAAGTGCATCCGTCTACGTCCGCGGCTACTACCGGAGTAACGGAACATATGTCGCACCACATTATCGCAGCAATCCAGACGGCAACTTCTATAACAATTGGAGCACTAAACCAAATGTCAACCCTTATACAGGAAAAGTTGGCACGAAACTAACACCATCTTACAATTATTACACTCCAAGTTATAGAATTTACTATACCCCTAGTTATAGCAGTTACTACAATTATTATACTCCCAGTTACAAAAGCTACTACAGTGGCTATTACAGCAATTATTACAGAAGGTAAATCAGATATGCCCGGTTAGGAACCGGACATATCTTTGAGGTGATGTCATGATAGCCATCTACTGCCGCGTCTCCACCGACGAACAAGCCAAAAATGAAACCGTCCAGAATCAAATAGACTTCGGCAAAAAATACGCTGAACTTCATAATTTGGGTGAAATAGAATTCTTCATTGATGAAGGAGTTTCCGGAATAATCCCCCTGGAAGAACGAAAAGACGGAAAAAGACTCCTGGACACTGTCCACCAGGGCCTTGTCGGCGAAGTCCTTCTATACCGATTGGACCGCCTCGGCCGGTCCGCCAGAATCATTCTCAATTCCGTACATGAGATTGAAAAATTCGCAAGGGTAAAATCAATGACCGAACCCTTTGATACTCATGATCCTACCGGCCGGTTTCTGCTTACTATCCTGGCCGGAGTTGCGGACCTGGAAAGGGAAACGATCCGGGAGCGAACCTACGCCGGATTACGCCGGACAGTTGCGCGGGGAAAGTGGCCGGGACATCCCCCTCTCGGATACCAAAAAGACAAAGACGGTCTATTGGTCCCCAATGAAGAACTTATTGAAGGAACCAATATAACACCTGTGGAGCTTGTTCAGTTAATCTTCCGGCTGGTTGGTGAGCAACAGTATACTACGGTTCAGGTATGCCAGTATCTCAATGCATTAAGTCTTCCCCCGGGAGTAAAAATCCAGGGGATGGGCAGGCGTAAAAATAAAAACGGTTGGGCGCCCGGTTATATTTACAACATGATTACCAATACCGTTTATATAGGAACGCGCACATTTAGGAGCAAAAAGGACGAACCAATTGTCTGTGAAGTACCATCGATTATCACAGATGAACTTTGGCAAAAAACACAAACAGTAATTAAAGAGCATTCCCGCCTGAACTGGTACAAGCCTAAATACCAATATTTACTTACCGGCTTAATAAGGTGCGGGATATGCGGCAAAATTTATTCCGGGAGGACGGTTAAAAGGTATAACGGGCAAGGGGTTTATCTTGAACGAAGTTATGTATGTTCAAGTAAAAGGCATTCGGTAGTCAGAAAACCTTGTGGCAATTCCAATGTAAGCGCCAATAAAATAGAAGAATACATTTGGGGGAAAATTGTCTCATTCATAAAAAACCCTGGTCCTGAATTGGCTGAATTAATGGCGAACATGCCCGACACCAACGGCCTGGCAGAAGAAGCAGAGACAATAAAACAAATTGCTGCCGGGAAAGAAAACGAGAAACAAAAGATACTTGATTTGTACCGGCAGGGGATTATTCCCATGGATGATGTTGAAGAACAGGCTCGGCGAATCACCGAAGAAAAGAAAGCCCTGGAAAGACGCCAAGCTGAGTTGAAAGCACAGATAGACCAGTTTGCCGATACATCGCTCCGGATTAAAGAATTGCATCGTTTAATCGATCTTCTTCGAAGCAAGATAGAAAAACCGCTTTCCTGGGAGGGAAAGCGGCAAACAGTAATGGCTTTTATAAGAGAAATAATAATTTACCCAGGGAGCCGCCCGGGCGAGAAAAATCATATTAAAATACGGTATTTTTTCAGTAATACCAAGGATGATCCCGGTGTCGTCAACTCCGCAGAGAAAAACAATGATACCGCGTTATATAAATTATTTAACTCCTCGATGCTATAGAAAGACCCGTTTGTCTCGCGGTATTGGACAATTCGCTGCGCCAGCGACGGACCGATCCCGGGAAGCGTGTCCAACTGGCTGAGATCCGCCGTGTTTATATTCACTAGGCCGTTAGCTTGGGCTGAACCAGCCTGACCCGCGCCCTGCCCGGGAACTGCGGCGCCATATCCACCTCCGCCGGGTGTGTTTTCGGAAATGTTCCCAGGCGTGTCTGGAGAGGATGTTTTAAATGGGACAGGTATTGTCTTGCCGTCATTGAGCAGCGAAGCGAGCTGTAAAGAATCCAGATCAGCGTCCTCTTTCGGCCCGGCCATGTTAACGGCGTCAATGACCCTCGCACCTTGAAACAATTTGTAAACTCCCGGCCTGTCTACCGCCCCCACTACATGCACCTGTATTTCCTTTGTCTTAGTTTCAGTTGTATTCTCCAACGCGGGCTTGCTTTCATTCGCCGCACGCTCCTTTATTTGAGCGTAACGGTAGCCCCCGCTGAATAAAATCACCCCTGCCAGCAGGAGTATAATCAACTGTTGTTTCCGATCGAGCTGAATAATACGTCCCCACCGCCCTGCCAAAGAAAACTCTGCGGTTTGCAACAAATCATTGATATTCTTTACATATTTAGAGTAATTCTACCAACAACAGCATTTTCCTTTTTTTATTTTAATCATCATTAAGTTTGTTTGCCGTTTCAAGGTATTAATACATATAAGAAAATATTGTAAGCTATCGTTTGGAAGCGCCGTCCGCGCTATATACGCTTTCCGCAATACCGAAGACTTCTCCAAATGCTGATTTTTATAAAGGGTTGGAAAGATAAATCTATACAGCCTATAATTTATATTTATCCCTCCATTTACTAGGCAGAGTAATGTTTACATAAACTTGGAATATGATATGCTTTATCAAGCAACATCTTCTGGCAATGCTTCGGGATGGCTGGAAATTCGGGTGGTAATAAGCAATTTTTTAAGATTTTTTCATGAATCAGTAAAATGCAAGTATTAGTTTTGGAGGATATTTCTATATATAGCCATCATTATGCTGACAGCCGAACCGAAGAATCGGATGAATTGTTTAGATTTGAATTGGGGCTGATGAATATATAACTAAACCCTTTAGCCCTAAAATTCTAGTGGCAACTATTTTTTTATATACCTACCACGCTTATTTTTCATTGACGAACAGCCTGCCGTCGGTCCCCAGCGTGGCGAGCAGGACTTTCTTCGGTTCAAGCCCGCGCTCTCTTAGCTGCTCGTTGAGCCAGTTTTCGTCAAGGTTGACTTCTTTTAAGTTTTCGCCGATCACACTGCCGTCCATCACCAGTACCGTGGGGAGACCTTCGTAAGGAGTCGAAATGCCCAGGTCGGCCGGGGTAACCGGGCGGTACTGGGATTTTAAAATAACACTGAGTTTCCCGGATGTCTCCAGTACGGCAAACTCCACTTCACCCACGTCGACGATCCCTTTATCCCTGAGTTGTCCCAGCAGATCATCCAGGTTATAGCGCGCTTTTCTCATCTCGTTGCGCAACAGCTGCCCGCTTTTGATAATTACCTGCGGGCGGCCGCAGACAATACAGCGCAAGGTTCTGCTGAACAGGGTGGCGTAGGACATCACCACCTCCAGCAAGCCCAGGATAACCAGAGGCAGAATACTATTCCAGAGCGGCTCATCAGTGGCCTCCATCGGTATGGCCGCCAGCTCGGCAATAATTATCGCGACTACGAAATCGAAAGGGGAAAGCTGGCCGATTTCCCGTTTCCCCATCATTCTGATCACTACCAGGACCAAAAAATACACAAAAACAGTACGGTAAATATGTTCGAGGAGCAATTGCCGCACCACCCCTGCCGTTTTACACACCGTACTGTTATGTTTCGCCTTATTTTATTACGATATTCACCAGTTTATCCGGAACGGGGATCACCTTGACCAATTTTTTGCCTTCAATCAGCTGTTGCACCCGCGGTTCCCCCAGCACCTTCTCCCGCAGCGCGTCGGCAGACAGTCCGGCAGGAACCAGCAGACGTTCACGCACTTTGCCGTTCGTCTGCACCACTATGGTTATCTCTTCTTCTTTGATGGCAAGCTCGTCGTAAACCGGCCAGGGCTGGCTGTGAATGCTGCCGGTGTGCCCGGTGGCTTCCCAGATTTCCTCGGTGATATGCGGGGCAAAAGGCGCGAGCAATAGCAGCAGGGCGTCAATTGCTTCCCGCAGTACCCCTTGATCCCGGTCGGTCTCGGGGAGTTCTTTATACTGGTATAGCGCGTTGACCAGTTCCATGATGGCGCTGACCGCAGTGTTGAAGTTGAAGCGCGCGCCGATGTCATCCGTGACTTTTTTGATTGTACCGTGCGTCACCCGGAGCATCTCGCGGTTGGCGCCCACTTGCTTGGCGCGGGGCGCGTCATCCGCCGCACTCTTTATTTTGTCGGCCAGGGGGGCCACCAAACGCCAGACCCGGTTCAAGAACCTGTAGCAGCCCTCCACTCCCTGGTCACTCCATTCCAGGTCGCGTTCCGGGGGAGCCGCGAAAAGTATGAAAAGCCTGGCAGTATCGGCACCGTACCGCGCCACGATATCCTCCGGACTGATCACATTGCCTTTCGACTTGGACATCTTGGTCCCGTCTTTAAGCACCATGCCCTGGGTCAATAAGTTGGTGAAAGGCTCCTGCACGCTCACCAGTTTCAAGTCGTAAAGCACTTTGGTGAAAAACCGGGAGTATAACAGGTGCAGAATGGCATGCTCCACCCCGCCGATATACTGATCAACCGGCAGCCACCTGTCCACCTTGGCCTTATCCCACGGTCCTGCTGTCTCCCGCGGACTGGTATAACGGAAGTAATACCAGGAAGAACACATAAACGTATCCATCGTGTCGGTTTCTCTTTTGGCCGGCCCGCCGCATGCAGGGCAGACAGTATTGACGAATTCCGGGCATTCAGCCAGCGGGGACTGCCCG